>JABFXP010000504.1 GCA_013361685.1 Catenulispora sp. | reverse complement strand
CACGAAGACCGGGACACGAAGACCGGAAAACGAAACACCAGCCGCGACAGGACCGCCGGGCAGCCAGGCCAGCGGTCCTGTCGCATGCGTGCCGCGGCTTTGACGCATCCCATCCCCGTCGGTCCCTGTTGACGGTGAGCGGCGGCCACGGGATCTTAGAGGCTTGAGCGTTTTAGCTACCGAGGATCGCCAGCCCCTCGAAGCCCGGCCGCCACTGCGCCGCAACCGCGACTTCCGCTTGCTGTGGACGGGGCAGGCGCTGTCCGCGACGGGGTCGAGCATGACCACCGTCGTGTATCCGCTGCTGGCCCTGGCCGCGACCCACTCCGCGTCCTGGGCAGGCGTGGTCGGCTTCGCGGGGATGTCGGCTGCCGCGCTGATGCGGCTGCCGGCCGGAGTCCTCGCGGACCGCTACCCGCTCAAACCCCTGATGGTCGTACCGGACCTGATCCGCGCGGCCACCACGCTGTCGATCGTGCTCGCACTGCTCGTCGGACCCGTCACGCTGGCGCAGTTGCTCATCGTCTCGGTCGTCGGCTCGGCGTGCGGCGCGGTCTTCGAGGCGGCGCAGGCTGTCGCGGTCCGGCACGTCGTCGCGCACGATCAGCTCTCGCAAGCCCTGGCGCAGGATTCGGCTCGCGGCCATCTCGCCGGGCTCATCGGCCAGCCGGCCGGCGGCTGGCTCTACGGACTGGGCACCGCTGTGCCCGTCCTCGCCGACGCGGTCTCCTATATAGCCTGCGCGAGTCTCACGCTCATGGTGCGCAACGGGATGCGCAGCAGCCGAGCGCCGGACCGGCTTCGTACGCTCTGGCGCGACATCCCCGTCGGGCTCCGGTACGTGGCGTCGTCTCCGTTCCTGCGCGTCACGCTGGCGTGCGCCGTCGGCTTCAACGCCATGTTCGCGAGCCTCACCATCGTCATCATCGCCTCGCAGGGAGCACCGGGAGCGCCGGGTTCTCAGGGGCCTCACGACACCCCCGGCAGCGCCGCGTTCCACCTCGGCACCGCGCTCAGCCTGGGCGCGATCGGCGGCATCCTCGGCGCCTGGGCCGCGCCGGCTCTGAGCCGCCGTCTGTCGCCCGCCGCGCTGGTCTACGCGTTCGGCTGGACCTGCTGCCTCGCCTTCGCGCTGCTCGGTCAGGTCCACGACACCTATCTGGCCGGCGTGCTGCTGGCCGTGCTGTTCTTCGTCGCCACGCCCGCGAACGCGACGCTGTTCGCGGCGCAGATCGAGATCACGCCGCCGGAGTTGCAGGGGCGGGTGGTCGCCACGGCGATGTTCACGGCCGGGATCGCCGCGCCGTCGGGCCCACCGCTGGCCGGTCTGCTGATCGACAGCGCCGGACAGGCGGTGACCTTCTTGCTGTTCGCCGCTCTGGCCGCGGCGCTGACCGGCGTGCTGCATCTGAGTCCCACGGTCCGGGTAATGCATCGGCCCGGCGCGGGTCCCCCAGAGGCCGGGAAAGTGTGATGTAACCACCCAATGCATCGATCGGGTGATATCTCGGGCGCGCCGCCGTCGGCGCGCGCGGGGGAGATGACAGGCTACGCCGCATGATCATTCGTAGGCTCCTCACCCTCGCCTTCGCTGCCGCGTCCGTCATGGGCGTCGCGGCCACCGCCTCCGCCGACAACGGCGCCGTCGCCAACGGCGTGGCCGTCGGCTCGCCCGGCCTCCTGTCCGGCAACGTCGTCGAGATCCCGATCAACATTCCGATCAACGTGTGCGGCAACACCGTCAGCATCATCGGCCTGTTCGACGACGCCTTCGGCAACGTCTGCGTCAACCGCTGACGATCGACTGTTCGGACGTCGTGCACCAAGTAACACCACGGCGCGTCACCCCGGCAGGGTGACGCGCCAGTGGCGTTTGTATCAGAGTCCTGTCCGGGCTCGGTCGCCTACTTGTACCAGTACTCGACGCCGCCGTGGCCTGAGCACGTACCGCTGAAGTTCGCGGAGAACGAAGGGGTTCCGTCCTTGCAGGTGGCGGTCTCGCCCGACTCCACCGGCGGGACTCCCACATCCCAGCCGCAGACGGCCACGGTGTGATGCGCGCACGAGCCGCTGGGCGCCGGGGCGCTGGAGGACGGGTGTTCCGAGGCCGGAGCAGAGGCTGAGGTCGACGGTTTGGCGGGCGCGACCGTCTTGGTGGACGTGGTCGGCTTGGTCGCCGGATGAACGGCCGAGGCCGGTGCGCTGGACGTGACGGCCGCCGCCGAGGTCGGCGCCGGCGCGCTCGGGGCACTGGTCGTCGGCGCGGCGGTGGTGGTGTCCGGCGCGACCACGTCGGCCGAAGCCGAGGTCGACGTCGTGGCCGGCGCCGGAGGCGCCGAGGCGGACGCGGAAGTCTGCACCGCCGCAGCAGTGTTCTGCGAAGGCGTGGATCCGGAGTGCTTGCCTGGCGAGGCCGCGACGACGGCGACCAGGAGCACCGCGGTCGAACCCATGGTGAGCCAGCGCCGCCGCGACGGCCAGTCCTTGCGCCGCGCGGTGAGCACCCACGCGACGGGAATGGTGACGATCGGCACGATCAGCGCGGCTATCAGCCATCCGCTGAGCCACCAGGGTTGTTCGGGGGTGTCGGAGACGGTGGGCGGGCCGGAAGGGTGGGACATGGGGCCTCATTCTTGGCCACCGCAGCTCAGACCGTCCATCAGTGCATTCCCGGTAGCGAGCGGCTGGCGTTTCGCTGATCAGCCGCTCGGTCGCCCGGCCGCCCGCTCGGCCGCGCCACGCCGCGTCCTGACCGCGCCGTCCGGTCTCACCAGGTCGGGTGCGCACCGACCCCGCCGTCGACGACCAGGTTGTGGCCGGTGATCCAGGCCGCGAGCGGGGATGCCAGGAAGACGCAGGCGTTGCCGACGTCATCGGGGCGGCCGAGCCGGCGCAGCGGAGCGGCGGCGTGCCAGCGCGCCACGCCGGCCGGCCAGGCCTGGTCGAGGCCGGGGCGGTCGATCAGGCCGGGGGAGACGCAGTTGACGCGGATGTTGCGGGCGCCGTACTCCAGGGCCGCGGACCGGGCGAACATGATCAGGGCGGCCTTGGAAGCGCTGTAGTGAGCGTGGCCGACGGCGGGCTGGGTCCCCTCGATCGAGGCGATGTGGACGATCGAGCCCCCGTCGATCATGGCGCGCGCCGCAGCTTGAGTGCAGCTCAGGGCGCTGGTGAGGTTGGCGTCCAGGACCTGGCGCCAGCCCTCGGCGGTCAGCTGGTCCAGCGGCAGCACCGGTTGGATCCCGGCGTTGTTCACCAGGGTGTCGAGCCTGCCCCGCCAGGCGGTGGCGCGCGCGACGAGGTCGTGACAGGCGGCCTCGTCGGTGAGCTCGGCGCCCAGGACGGTCGCCTGGCCACCTTCGGCGCTGATCCGGTCGGCCAGGTCTTCGGCGGCGGGGCGGTTGCGGCCGTGGTGCAGCACGACGGCGGCGCCGGCGGCGGCGAAGCGGGTGGCGACACCGGCGCCGATGCCGCCGCTGGCGCCGGTGACGAGTGCGACGGTGCCGGTGAGGTCCGGCAGTGCGGGGTCGGTGCGGGTCATCGCGGCGGCGCCGTGGTGTCGCCGCGTTCGCTGCGTTTGTTGCGTTCGTCGGGGCCGGCGTCGTCGAGCCGACCATCCTCGTGCTGCTCACCGTGCAGGTCTCCGGGCATCCGCGTGGGACCGTCGGGACGGCACAAAGCCCTGATCAGTGCTTCGCGCCCTGGATAGGCCCGGACAAGCTCCTCGGCCTCGCCACCCTCGTAGTCGGCCGGTACGAAGCCGGGCGCCATGGTCGCGCCGAACAGCGTCCACGCCCCGCCGGGCGCGACCCGGGCCCCCATCCACGTCCCGGCCGGCACCACGGTCTGCGCCAGCTGCCCGTCGCCGCTGCCGAGCAGCCGCAGCTCGTCCCGCCCGTCCGGATGCAGCAGCAACAGCTCCAGCACATCGCCGCGATGGAAGTGCCAGACCTCGTCGATCGGCAGCCGGTGCATCGCTGAGAAGTCGCCGCGCTCCCCGCTGAGCAGCATCAGGATCGCCGACCCCGCCGGCCGCCCGCTCTCGTCTTCGGGCCCGGCCCACGTGCGACGGAACCGTCCTCCCTCGGCGGGCAGCGGTTCCAAGCCGAGGCGAGCGGCGATCTCATCGGGCTGTGCGGTCATGCCGTGGCCCTACCCCGAGACCTGTTCGGCCTCACTTCGTCACACTTCCCCGCCGCCGGCCGTCATGGTGGTGGATCAGAGGATCAGACACCGCCACGAGAGGTAAGGACTCCATCATGAAGCTCAACAGTGTCTCCGGCATCACCTGCAAGGTCGCCGACCTCGACCGCACCGTCGCCTTCTACGAAAGTCTCGGATTCCGGGTCGGCAAACGCGACGAGAATCAGGCGACCTGCTACGTCAACTGGTTCTGGACCACCTTCCAGGTCGCCGACGCCCCGTTCGAGGTCGGCGTCGGCCCGGACGTGCACGTCAAGGTCGACGACATCGACGCCGCGTATCAGGAGGTCGTGGCGGCCGGCCACAAGCCCGAGGGCGAGCCCGCACCGCGCGCCGGCGGCGGGAAGGAGTTCGTGCTGCTGGACCCGGACGGCTACCGGTTGGTGCTGTTCTACAAGAAGTAGCGGCCACCGGGACCGAGCCGCCGACCCTTGACACAGCCAAACCCCTGAGCTTCCATGCGAACGAGCGACGTATCGGGAGAAAGCAGGCGCTGTGACCGGTCCGAACCCCCGGGCTTCCGCAGGCGTTCCCCGCGTCGAGCCCGGCGGGGCCGCGGCCCTGCCCGAACCGATCGCGTCGGCCTATCGTCGCATTCCGGCGCTGACCCCGCGTGAGCGGGCCGTCTTCCACCGCCTCGGCGCGGGCCAGGACAACCGGGCCATCGCGCGCGACCTCAACATCAGCGAACGCACCGTCAAGCGCTACGTCACGGCCATCTTCGCCAAGCTCGGCCTGCGCTCGCGCCTGCAGGCCGGCCTGTGTGCGCTCTTATTGTCCTGGACGCGGGCCGAACATGCGAGTGTCGCAGGATTCGAACATCTCGAAGGCCCCGACGAGCCGGCGACCGAGGCGTTCGACGCGCTTGCCGCCCTGCGCGCGGCGGGCAACCGGATCGACGTTCTCACCGCGCAGCAGCGGGCCGTATTGGCCCAGCTCACGGAGGACGAGGTGGCCGTGCTCAACTCCATAAAGCGGCGGCTGGACGCTGTCTCCGCCACCGAGGCCGAGGGCCATGACCACATCGAGATCAGGTCCGCCTAGCATCCGCGCTGGTGACGGCGGGACCTGCCGCCACCAGCGCGCACTGTCGGCCTAGTCCACGCCGGGTGCGGCCGACCGGTTCGGCGCCGTCCGCCGCCGGGCCGCCCTGGCGCTGCCAGCACTGTCAGCGCTATCCGTTCCGTCCGACCCGTCCGACCGGACCCGCGCCATCAACGCGTCCAGCGCCAGCGGACCGGCGCCGACGATGGCGATGAGCAGGAACGACCACGAGAACAACGCGGCCTGTTCGCCGCCGTTGGCCATCGGCAGCAGCGCGTGCTTCTGGTGCACGGTGAAGTACGCGTAGGCCATGGCGCCGGACAGGACGATCGCGGACAGCCGGGTGCCCAGGCCGACCATCACCAGGACGCCGAAGACCAGCTGCAGGACCCCGGCGACCCCGTCGGGCCAGGTGGTGGGGGCCAGGGTGTGCCCGTTGTAGGGCTTGACCGGGAAGCCGGTCAAGGTGGAGGCCCCATGGCAGGCCATGAGGAAACCGATGACGATGCGGTAGAGCGAGAGGCCGATGGGCGGCAGTGACCTGAGGTCGGGCATGCGGCTTCACCACTTCCGTGTGGCCCCGCCGGGTAGAGGCGGGTTCGGATGGCCCGCCGACGGCGAGGTCGCCGGTGGCGGGATAACGGTGTGCCGGTGGGGGAACGGTATCGGATCAGTGCTCTGATGTGAAATGGCGGTGAACGTCAGCGAATGCCGCTGACGTCAGCAGATAAGGGTGTTCGAGGGTCTGGTGGGCATTCCGGACAGCTCGGTTCACCTGCGCGGACGGCGGCAGCCCGGGGTGCGCGGGCGGCCGCGACGCGGCCCGTGGTGGTGACGCCCCGTCAGAAACGTGAGGGCTCAGGCCAGGTGACGGCAAGGGTGTGCCGGGCCCCGGAAAAGGGCCGGGACGGTGTCGGTGCGCCGGTCAGTGTCGGACCGCGGCTGTGACCTTCGCGGTCAGCGTCCCGGACAGGTCGCGGTTGCTGCGGGCCGTGGCGTCCTTCGAACCGTTGCCCGGGACCTGCGAGACGGTGACGACCGTGGCGTCCAGGAGGTTGCCGTTCGGATCGTCGAAGGTGATCGAGATCGTGTAGTCGTGGTCGTCGGCCGTCGGGTTGGTCACGTTCAGCTGCACCTCGGCCTTGCCGTCCGACGCGAACGTGACGTTCCCGACGCTCACGTCGGCCTTCGCGTCGACGCCGCCCTTGATCTGGGAGATCGCCGAGGACGCCGACGAGGCGGCCGACGACACGGCGCCGCCGGCCTGCGACGCCGCGCTGGAGATCGCGGACGATGCCTTCGACACGGCGTCGCCCGCGTTCTTCGACGTGCCGCTCCCGCATCCCGTCACAGCCAGGGCACCGAGCACGAGCGCGGAGGCGCCGGCGATACCGGCCAGGCCGCGGCGGCGGTTCGCGGACGCCGCCGAGGTCGCGGACGCCGCTGAAACCGCCGAAACCGCCGAAGCAGCCGAAGCCGAAGCCGCCGAAGCCGTCGAATCCGAGGTCGCCGAGGTCTTGGTCACCATGTCCCAACCCTCGGCCGCGCCCGCCCGCCGTCGCCACCGCCGGAACCCGAACGGGTGAGGCCCCGCCGCTCCGCCCGCCTACTCCGGGACCCGCGCCGAAACCTCGTCGAGCGCGGCCGTCTCCTCGGCGCCGAGCTCCAAGCTCGCCGAAGCCATCAGCGCTGGCAACTGGTCCACCGCGCTGGCGCTCGCGATCGGCGCCGCGACCTGCGGGCGGCGCCGCAGCCAGGCCAGCGCGACGGTGGCCGGCTCGACCTCGCGGTCCGCGGCGATCTTGCGCAGCACGTCCACCACCGCGAAGCCGGCGTCCGTCAGGTGGTTCGCGACCATCGGTCCGCGAGCCGCGCCTTCCAGGTCCTGCCGACTGCGGTACTTCCCGGTCAGGAACCCGCTGGCGAGCCCGGAGTAGGGCAGGACGGCCAGCTGCTCGTCGGCCGCGATCGGCGCGATGTCCCGTTCATACGCCGCACGGCTCATGAGGTTGTATCGCGGCTGCACCGCGACCGGCAGCGCGTAGCCTTCGCGGCGCGCGATCTCGAACCACTCGCGGATGCGGTCCGCACTGTAGTTGGAGACCCCGACGGCGCGGATCTTGCCCGCCTTCAGCAGCGCGTCGAACGCTCCCACCGTCTCCGCCAACGGCGTGGCCTGGTCGTCGAAGTGTGCGTAGTAGAGGTCGATGTAGTCGGTCTTGAGCCGCTTGAGCGACGCATCGGCGGCTGCCGCCACGTTCGCCGCCGCCAGACCGCGGAAGTCCGGATGCGAGCTGACCTTGGTGGCCACGACGACCCGGTCGCGGTTCCCGCGGTCGGCCAGCCAGCGGCCGATCACCGTCTCCGACTCCCCGCCGGAGTTGCCCTCCACCCAGGCGGAGTAGCCGTCGGCGGTGTCGATGAAGTCGCCGCCGGCCGCCAGATAGGCGTCCAGCACATCCCGCGACGTCGCCTCGTCGCTGGTCCAGCCGAAGGTGTTGCCGCCGAGCGCGAGCGGGAACACCTCGATGCCGCTGTGTCCGAGAGTTGCCATCAGAGGTCCTTTCCAAAGGCGGCAGCCCGGCGCTGTTCGCCGGGAGACCGCAATGTGGCGCGCTCCCCTCTGTACCAGGCGCGGGCCGGGACCGCATGACGGACGACGGCGGCCAGGAGTTCGAACCCTGATGACGGTTCAGCGGAAATACCGGGTGAACGGCTCCGAGCCCGCGCCAAGACCGTGGTTGAAAGGATTCTCCAAGTTGTAGATGAGGATCAGCATGAAGCCGATCAGCGCCACCATCCCCATCACCATCCCGATGTGGGTGAAGCGCTGTTCGATGCCGTAGGCGAACGTCAGACCGATGGTCAGCACCCCGCCGAGCACCAGCCCGACCCACAGCAGCGGCGGCATCCGCTTGTCGGCGTCGTCGAGCCGGCCGCGCCGGGCGTCGGCGAGCGTGCTGAGCTGCGTCGTGGCGTCGGACAGCACGTCCTGGCGCGCGGTGGTGGCCACGTCCGAGGACAGCACGGCGGAGCGCAGGTCGGTGAGCAGGTGCCAGCCGGTGTCGTCGATCTCCTTGCCGCCGCGCATCGCGGGCCATTCGGTGCCCACGACGTAGTGCGCGTAGGTGGTCGTCGCCGTCTGGATCCGCTGCTGGTCGGCCGGGAGCAGCGTCCCGCCGAGGAGGGAGACCTCGTGCAGGGCGCTCGCCTCGGTCGCGACGTGGCCCTGCGCGCTGTCCTTGTTCTCCCACACCGCCACCAGTGCCAGCGCCAGGATCAGCGCGTAGATGACGCCGACGACCATGGTCACGTAGCCTGCGACGTCCTCGCGGTCCTCTTCTTCCTCGACCGGGAAGAACCGCACTTTGACCAGCAGGCCGAGGAAGCCGATCAGGGCTGCGAACGCGACCACGATCAGGCCGCTGATTACGGTGGACATCCATGCTCCCGCGAGGGTCGGGGCCTACTTGCGGCGCGCTGCCAGCACGGCTGCCGCGCCCGCGGCCGGCATCATCATGACGAGGAGGAATAGGGGCGTCTTGAGCCCGGGGCGGGATGCGAGTGCCGCCGGTTTTTGCTCCGGGGGCCGTGGTGTGGTGGCCGAGAGGGGCGGCGGGGTCGGCGGCGGGGAAGTCGGGCTCGGTTGCGGAGGGGGCGTCGGTGAGGGCTGCGGGGTGCTCGGGGGTGGTGGCGGCGCCGAGGCCGGGAGGGTCGGGGGCGGGGGAGGCGGGGTGGTCGGTGCGGGCGGTTTGGTCGGCGGCGGCGTCGGCGGGGGAGTCGGCGGACGCGGGGGCGGAGTCGGGACCGCGACGATCTGGAAGTCTGCTGCCGCGTTCGCGGTCACCTTCGGCGGCGGTACGGACTCCCCGCTCGGGCCGACCGTGGTCGTGCGGTCGTCGGCGGAGACGGTCACCGCGCTGTGATACGTCCCGGGTGCCAGCTGGGTCGTCCCCGTGCAGGTCAGCGACATGCCGGGAGCCAGTCCGGAGCCGGGCTGCGGACAGGCGGCGCCGGAGGGGAGCACGGCATCGGAGGCCGTGAAGTCGAACAGCGATGCGCTGCCGGTATTGGTGATGACGTAGGTGAGTGTCACCTGTCCGCCCCCGGCATCAGGCTTCGTCAATACGTGCTCTGCGACGGCGACCGAACTCGCGACGCCCTGGTATCCGACCGCCGCCGACGTGCTGACCTGCGTCTGATCGTCGTCGTCCCCGTCGTCCCCGTCGTCATCGTCGGAGTCGCCGTCCTGATCGGCGTGCGCGGACACGGTGGCCGTCCCGGCGTGCGTACCTGGCAGCGCGGTGAGCCGGCCGACGCAGTCCACGCTGGCGCCGCGCCGCAGGACCACCGAACTCCCGCCGCCGTCGCAGCTCACCGCGCCGCCGAGCGCGCCCGGCTCGGTGATCCGCAGGTCCACCAGCCGCGTCCCGCCGTTGTTGGTCACCCGGTAGTCGACGACCACCGGGCTGCCGGCCCGGATCGGCGGCGTGGACGCGCCCGGGCGGGCGTTCACCGTGGCGGAGACGTCCAGGCGCGGGGGAGGGCAGGGCCGGCACAGCAATCCCGCCAGGGGCAGGGGTGCGAGGATCACGCACAGCAGCGATGCCTGGTATGTCGTGGAGGTCATCGAGCCGCACCGTAGCGCCGGTGTCGAGGCGGCTACCAGGGTTGCTAAGGCTGGCGAAGATTGGCGAACGGAGCGGGAGAATCTCTCTCGATCTATGAGACTTTACCCTCCAACTCCACGAATAGGTATGAATTTCACAAGGCCTGAGCTTATGGTTGATTCACTGCCGCCCGACCGTGGGGAAGGGAACGGGCCATGGTCATGACGGATACGGTCTGGACGCCCCGGCTCCCGGGCCGCAGCCAAGTACTGCGCGAACTGCTCGGCCAGGGGCGCTCCCGCGAGGTCATAGCGCTGGCCGGACAGGTGATGGCGCGGGGGACCGACCCCGAGGAGAAGGCGGTCGCCTCGACCCAGGAACTGGCCGCGTATTTCAACATCGGGCAGGCCGGGTCGGCGAAGTGCCGCGCGAGTCAGGAACAAGCCCATGAGCTGGCCCGCGTCGTCGGCTCCCCGACCGCGCTGGGCCACTTCCACGCACTGGCCGCGGGCCTGGCCAGCGCGCGCGGCTCCGCCGACGAGGCGCTGGCCCACCTGCTGGACAGCCAGCGCCACCTGAACGCCGAACAAGACGGGGACGTCACCACGGTCACCGAAGTGGCCCTCTACGACCTGGCCACCACGCAGGGCAACCTGGGGCTCGGGGACAACGCCATGGCCTCGCTGCGCCGGCTGGTCGGGCTGTCCGGCCGCTCGCGCGCCTGGCTGGCGCCCCGCCTGGACGCGGCGCTCGCGCTGGACCACATCGGCGACACCCGGGGCGCCGTCGAGGCTCTGGACGAGGTGGTGCGGCAGGGCCGGACGCACCAGGCCGCCGACTCCGGCGGGCTCCAGCACTGGGACGCCGTCAGCTACGCCTACGCCAGCGCCCGCCTGATGGTGCTCGACACCGAGCGGGACACTGATTTCGACTCTGGGTTCGAGACCGGCCGCGGCGTCGACCCCCGGCAGCTGTGGCACGCCGCCGACGACGCCATCGCCCCGGCCTTCGCCCTGTTGATCCGCGCCTGCGTGGCGATCGCCGCCCACCGCCCCGTGCAGGCCCTGGCCTTCCTGGACCGGATCGGCGCCGACTGCCCGCTGCCCCCGGCCGAACTGCTGCGCGTCCGTTCCCTGGCCCTGAGCGCCTCCGGCGACTCGGCCGGCGCCGTGGAGCTGGAACGCGAATCCTTCCGGATCCAGAGCCAGCGCATGTACCAGTTGCAGCGGCTGATGCTGACGCAGCCGGCGAGCCAGGCGACCGACGGCTGGGAGCTGTCGACCTACGTCCGCGAAGCCCTGACCGACCCGCTGACCGGCCTGCCCAACCGCCGCCACCTGGAACGCCGCCTGTCCGAGCTCACCACCGAGGGCCGCACCACCGCCGCCCTGGCCGTCCTGGACCTCGACGGCTTCAAACAGGTCAACACCGTCCACGGCCACATCGCCGGCGACCGCGTCCTGGCCCGCATCGCCGCCATCCTCGCCGACACCCTCCGCACCGGCGACTTCGTGGCCCGCTACGGCGGCGACGAGTTCGTCCTGCTGCTGCCCGAGACCAGCCAGACCGAGGCTCGCGCCATCGGCCGCCGCATCAACGCGGCCATCGCCTCGGCCGACTGGCACACCATCGCGCCGCGGACGCCGATCGGCGCGAGCATCGGGTGGACGCGGCTGGGGGACCACAGCACTCCGGAGGCGGCGATACAGGCTGCTGATCAGGCCATGTACGCGGTGAAGCGGTAGCGCATCGGTAACAGGCCACTGCTATACCTGCCCTGATCACCCTGGCCGGTGATATGAGCGCG
>JABFXP010000107.1 GCA_013361685.1 Catenulispora sp. | reverse complement strand
GGCGGCGGCAGCGCGGCGCTGGCCGGCGGCGCGGTCGCGGGAGGCGCGGCGGCCGGACTGGCGGTATTCCTGCTGGCCAGTCGGGGCAGACTGCACGGCTATCGGCTGGTGATGGTCGGCATCGGGGTCACGGCGATCCTGACCGGGGTCAACAGCTACCTGCTGACCAAGGCTCAGCTCACCGACGCGGCGCGGGCCATGCTGTGGCTGACCGGCAGCCTCGACGGCCGCGGGTGGAGCGATGCGGCGCCGGTACTGATCGCACTGGTCGTGGCGACGCCGGTGGCGCTGCTGGGACTGTCGCGTTCGCTGCGGATGCTGGAGCTGGGCGACGACGCGGCGCAGGCGCTCGGCGTGCGGATCGGGTCCACCCGGATCACGGCCCTGATCTGCACGGTGCTGCTGTCGGCGCTCGCCGCCGCGGCCGCCGGACCGGTGTCGTTCGTCGCGCTCACGGCGCCGCAGCTGGCCCGCCGGCTCACGCGGGCGCCGGGGCCGAACCTGCTGCCGTCCGCGCTGATGGGCGCCGCGCTGCTGGTGGTCTCGGACTGGCTGGCGCAGCACGCGATCTCGGGACGCCAGGTGCCGGCCGGCGTGGTGACCGGCTTGTTCGGCGGCTGCTACCTGATCTGGCTGCTCGCCGCCGGACGGGACCGGCGGCGGGTCTGAGCCGACGCGACCGTCACGTCCACCTCGATCAAAGGACTCTGATTCATGACCACCACTGACAATCCGCGCACCAGCGCTCTGCGCGTCGATCCGTCTGCGGAAGGCCTACGCCCCGGCCCCACGTCCCGTCTCACCGCTCAGAACGTCACGCTCGCCTACGACCATCGCGTCGTCGCGGCGGGCCTGACCGTCGCGATCCCGGACCGCTCGTTCACCGTCATCATCGGCCCGAACGGCTGCGGCAAGTCGACGTTGCTGCGCGCGCTGGCCCGGCTCCTGCGCCCCACCGCCGGATCCGTCGTCCTGGACGGCGCCGCCATCGCCACGCTGCCCACCCGCGCGGTGGCGCGGACGGTCGGGCTGCTGCCCCAGTCCCCCACCGCCCCGGACGGCATCACCGTCGCCGAACTCGTCGCCTGCGGCCGCCATCCGCACCAGGGGCTGCTGCGGCGCTGGTCGGCGGCCGACGAGCGGGCGACCGCCGGGGCGATGGCCGCCACCGGCGTCGCAGAGCTCGCCGACCGTCCGGTCGACGAGCTCTCCGGCGGCCAGCGCCAGCGAGTCTGGGCCGCCATGGCCCTGGCCCAGCAGACACCGCTGCTGCTCCTGGACGAGCCGACCACCTACCTCGACATCGCGCACCAGATCGAGTTCCTGGACCTGTGCGCCCGCCTGCACCGGGAGGAGGGCCGGACCCTCGTCGCGGTGCTCCACGACCTGAACCAGGCCGCCCGCTACGCCGACCACCTCGTCGTCCTGCACGAAGGCCGGGTCGCCGCCGCCGGTCCGCCGCGAGAAGTGGTCACCGCGGAACTGGTGGCGGCGGTCTTCGGACTGCCGTGCGTGATCATCGAATGCCCCGAGACCGGCGGCCCGCTGATCGTGCCCCGGGCCGGCCGGCCGACGGGGCCCGGAGGAACTCCTTCGAGTTCCTCTTGACCCCGACGGCCCCCTATTCAGCCTTCGAGTCGGGCTCGGACTCAGCAGGCTTCGATTCTGACTCTGGCTCAGCAACTTCAGACTCAGAATCGGCCGACTCGGACTCGGACTCGGGCTCGGATTCGGAGTCGGTTTCAGACTCGGCCGGCTCAGTCTCTTCAGCCGGGGTCCCGGGCCGGTCCGTCTCCGGCCGCGCGGGCTGCACCGGCCCGCCCTCCACGGCCACGAACGCCACCTTCGGCCTGCGCTTCAAGAACGCCACGACCAGCAGCGCCAACCCGATCACGACCAGTGCCACCGGGATGGCGATCTTGACCGCCGTCAGCTCGAGCGAAGTGGTCTTCGCCTTGTTCACGAGGTACTGCTCCGAATCCGGCGTCAGCGTCAGGTCGGTGGTCAGCACCGGCAGCACGCCGACAGCGGGCTGGCCGGGCACCGCCAGGTTGAGGATCACCTGCTGCTGCAAGTGCTGCTGGATCGGGAAGCCGACCTTCTTGTCCGCCGCACCGTCGGCGACTGTCGTCGCGGTGTAGGCCAGCGGGATCGGGTCCGGCAACGCGGCCAGCACGTCCGGCGTCAGCGCGGCCTTCGCCTCCTTCGGCAGGAGCGGCGAGTTGGCCAGGATCTGCACCAGACTCTTCGGCAGCCCCTGCGGCAACGTCGCCAGCAGGGTCTGGTCCTTCACCGGATTCGCCGTTGATTGACTGTGGAAGCTCAGCGCGCCGCGGCCCTTGACCTTGGTGTCACCGGTGTAGGTGAAGTCCGACGAGGTCTGCGTCGTGGGGTCGTAGTACTTGTACGCGTGGTGGGCGCTCGGCGATATCGGCCAGCCGATCGGTATGCCCGAGGCCGGATCCGCGGTCTTGCCGGCCGGCGGCGGCACCGCCTCCAACGTCTTGCGGTCCAGGGCGTACACATGGTTGTCCGGCAGCGGCGGCATGCCGCTGATCTTGAGAGTCTGGTCGTCGCCGACGATCGAGGTGTTCCCGGAGGTGGACGTGGCGTGGATCCGCCGGTCCAGCGTCACCGGCACCCCGCTCTTGAACGCCCCGAGCAGGTCACCCTTGGCCGCCGCGGCCTGATCGATGAGCGAGGCGGTGCCGCTGTAGTGCACGGTCATGTCCGTGTTCGACGGCAACTTGCTCACACTCGGATACACCACCGGCTCGAACAGCGCGCCGATCGCGACGACGACGACACCGCAGACCCCGAGGACGACGGCGGAGCGACGGAAAACCATGGTTCTCCTTGGAAGCTCGAAGGGAACGAACGGTTGGCGGTGACCGTAGCAGCGGGTGCTGACGCTGCCTAGCTACTCCTGGTTACCCATCAGGGATGATCTGAGTCAGCAACCGCACTGCACGACAGGAGCCACTTCATGACACGACGGGCCACCGACGGCAGCGCCGGCGACGCCGACTACGGCACGATCGGCACCGGCTACACCGACTACCGCAAGCCCGACCCCCGGATCGCAGCCCTCATCGAACAGGCTCTGCACGGCGCCCGCACGGTGCTCAACGTCGGCGCCGGCGCCGGTTCCTACGAGTCCACCGCCTTCGAGGTGACCGCGGTCGAGCCGTCCGCGTCGATGCGCGCGCAACGCCCCGCGCACCTGCCGGCGGCGATCGACGGGGTCGCGGAGGACCTGCCGTTCGCCGACGACGCCTTCGACGCGGCCATGACCACGTTCAGCGTGCACCAGTGGAGCGATCTGAAGGCCGGGCTGCGGGAGATGCGGCGGGTCGCACGCGGGCCGGTGGTGGTGCTGACCTGCGATCCGCGGTTGGTGCGCGACTTCTGGCTGTACGACTACGCGCCCGCGGTCCTGGACACCGAGGCGCGGCGTTACCCGGCGATCAGCGACATCGCCGAGGTGCTGGGCGGGAAGGCGGACGTCAGCGTCGTGCCGATCCCGGCGGACTGCACGGACGGTTTCAACGAGGCGTACTACGCGCGCCCGGAGATGCTGCTCGACCCGGCGGCGCGCACCGCCTGCTCGGCGTGGAGCTTCGTGGACGCCGAGACCAGCGAGCAGTACACCGAGCATCTGCGCCGAGATCTGGAATCCGGCCGCTGGGATGAGAAGTACGGCCAGCAGCGTCAGGATCCTTACTTGAACGGTTCGCTGGTGTTGATCCGCGCGGTCCCGGCCTAGCCGTCCACCCTGACTCAGACGACTGCGACGGCGCGCGTGTGGCCCCGGCTTGAGCCGGGGCCACACGGGAAGGACCGTTTCCCGAAAGCGCTTCAGCTGGCCGTGACGTCGTCGAACAGCGTGTACGTCGGGTCACCGCTGTAGTCGTCGTCGTGCGACGTCAACGTCAGCGTGTAGCTGTGCCCGGCGGTGACCGAGGCACTGACCTGCTTCCATCCCGAGCTGGGGTTCACGCAGGTCTTGGCCAGCACCGTCTTCGTGGTGTTCGCGGTGTTGTCGCGCAGCGTCGCGGTGGCCCAGTCGTAGGTCACCGTGTCCGGGCAGGTCACGTTGTACCAGAACGAGACCTTGGTGCTGCCGCTCGGCGCGGTGAAGGTCTGCGCCGCGCCGGAGTCGCCGTTGGTCGGCGCGGTGCCGCCGACGCGCGCCGCGTACGTGCCCGAGTGCGCGCCGGAGTTCACGACCGAGGTAGCGGCCCCGGACGTGGTCCAGCCGGACAGGTTGCCGGTCTCGAAGCCGCCGTTGACGATCTGGTTGTTCGGCGGCGGGGGTGTGCCGGTGCCGTAGACGGCGCTGCTGCCGTACAGCACGTTGGTGAAGCCGGAGATGTAGTCGTGGATGTCGGTGCTGGTCAGGTTGTAGGTGAGGTAGGCGCCGTATCCGCCGCTGACTGTCTGCTGAGCCAGGCTCGTCGCGGTGCCGGCGGAGGTCGAGCCGAAGTCGACGGCCGCCGGTGCCAGGCGGCTGGCCGGCAGCGCGATGTTCGGCACGCTGAAGCTGCCGTACCAGGGGTTCCAGGCGTAGTCGAAGTCTGAGGTGACGTCGACGCCGTTGTAGGACAGCGACGAGGCGGACGGGCCGATGGCATACAGGGTGATCAGCTTGGTCGGCATGTCCGCGCGCAGGGCCTGGACCAGGTAGACGAAGGAGCTGGCGTTGGGCTGGGCGGTGCCGTTCACGCCGTAGTCGGCGTACTCGTCGTCGAAGTCGATGCCGTCCAGTCCGTACTTGGTGACCGCGTCGGACAACTGCTTGGCGAACGCCGAGGCGGCGGCCTGCGAGGGGAAGTTCGCGAAGCCGGCGCCCTGGTGGTTGCCCAGGATCGACAGCTCGACCTTGATGCCCTGCTGCTGGAGCGGCTTGATCTGGGTCGCCGCGTTGTCCAGGACCGACTGCACCTGCGGGTTGAAGTACAGGTAGGCGTTGGTGCCGTCGTAGTTGATGTTCGCGGCGAAGATGACGCCGATGTCGAACACGTTCGCGCCGTTGCTGGCCAGCGTGTACTTGCCGACGTTCAGCATGCTGTCGGTGTTGACCTCGACGTAGGCGACGGAGATCGGCCCGGTCTTCGTCGCGGCCGTCGCCGCCGGGGCGGCCGGCGCGGCCGCCCGGTGGACGGCGGCGCGCGCCACGCCCGGAAGGCCCGTCATCGCCAGCAGCACGGCGACGAGGCAGGTGAGCAGCGACATCTGTCTCGCTCTGACTCTGGACAGCATCGAGCAATCTCCTCGCTGGGTGAAAGGGGATCGTGCGGGACGTCCGACCGCACCGCAGCTCCGGCCGGTGGCCGGCCGGAAACTAAAACGATTCAGTCAAGCGGACTATCCAACCGCCGGGGCCCCTTGTCAAGGCTCGCCTCTTGAGCGTGTCAGAGCTTGAACGCCCCCGCCTGCATGCCCAGTTCGCGCCCGCACGAGGTGAGCGCGACCACCGCGCGCCCCCGGACCTCGGTGTCCGGGCCCAGCTCCGCCGGGTTGACCGACAGCGCCGCGGCCACCTCGACGGCGTACGACCCCTCCTCCGGCGGCTCCTCGCCGATCTCGTCGTCGGACTCGAAGGCGTCGTAGTACCGGACGATCTCGCCGTCGCGCGCGATGCACCAGGACGTCCAGCCGTCGCCGCAGCTCTCGCCGTACGAGTGCGCCTCGCCGAAGACGGTGCTGAGCCGCGCCAACTGGGCCTGCATCGCCGCGACGATCTCCGCCGTCTGCCCGGCGTGGCCCTGCTCCGGCGGGTCGCCGAAGGCCAGCGTCCAGCCGTTCAGCGCCGGGGTCACATACATGCGGCGGCACGAGTTGTGGCCGTACCAGCCGTGGTGGTCGTGGTTCCAGACATCGGCGCCGAGGCCCATCGGGACCGTGATCGGATCGGACAGGTCCAGCGCCTCGAGCACCGCGTCCTGGTCCGAGGTCGGGAAGGCCAGCCACGTGCCGCACAGGTGCATCGGCTCGGGCTGCCCCTCCCCCTGCGCCTTGATCCGCAGGAACCGCACGATCGCGGCCTGGTCGCGCGCGTCCATCCCCGGCAGGCCGACCAGTTCCAGCAGCATCTCCCGCAGTTCGCGCCGCACCAGCGGCGGGGCCGAGCGCCGGGCGCGCATCAGGAACGGGATCAGCTCGCGGCCCGCCGAGCCCAAAGCGTTGTACGCCCCGATCCGCACGTCCTCGTCGGGGTCCGCCATCATCACCAGGATCGCGTCGGCCCACGGCACGACCTCGGCCGCGCGATCCTCGAACGCCCCGAGCGCCGCCTCGCGCACCACGGCGAGCGGATCGGTGAAGTAGGGCAGGAACATCGACCGGTCGGCGACCTCCAGTGCCGCGATCGCGAACCGCAGCCGCTGGGCGGCCTTCCGGCCCGGCTCGCCGCGCAGGCCGGCGATGAGCGGCTCGACGGCCTCGGCGCCGAAGTGCTCGAACACCCAGCTCATCCGGGTCCGGCAGAGCTCGGATTCACCGGCGATCAGCACCGGCACCAGCTGCTCGACCGCTTCGCGACCGTATTCGGCCAGCCGGGTGCTGATCGATTTGACGTTGCGGTTGGTGTCGAACTCCGCGATCAGTTCGGCTATTCGGTCTTCGTTCGTCCCCATGGTCATCCTCAGTCAGGCAGCCGCTCCGGTACGGCCTTGTACACTACCTGTTTGAAGATCACCGAGGTCCGGAATCCGGTCACCTCGCGCCGTTTGGCGAGCTGGTCGGTCAGGAAGGCGTGCAGCCGGTCCAGGTCGGGCACGCCGACGTGCAGCATGAAGTCGTCGCCGCCGGCCATGACGAAGGCGCTCAGCACTTCCGGCAGCTCGGCGGCGAACGCCGAGAACGCGTCGATCACGCTCCGGCTCAGCGGTCTGATCTGCACGGCGACCAGCGCCTGCACCCCGCGGTTGAGGGCGGCGTGGTCGATCTCCGCGTGGTAGCCGCGGATGACGCCGCGGCGGGTCAGGGACCGGACCCGCTCCAGGCAGGTCGACGGCGCGACCCCGAGCGCGCGGGCCAGTTCCCGGTTCGACTGCCGTGCGTCGGCCTGCAGCAGGCGGACGATCTCCGCATCCAGGTGATCCATGATCCGATCCTGACACCGTTACCGCTGATCCTCGATCACAGCTCGCCGATCGATCCGCCGATCGATCCGTCGATCAGTCCGCCGATCAGCCCGCTGATCACGGCTCGCCGTCACGGCTGCGCGACGGCGGCTCGCCGATCGTGGCGGCGCGGCTCGCCGACCACGCCGCGCGATCGGGCGGCGCCAAGCCGGGCCCGGACCAGTTCCTCGGCCGCCGCGACGGGAGTGCCGCCCTGCGTCCGCGCCGCCGCCAGCAGGTCCGCCACCGTGCCCTCGATGCCGAGCACCCGCTCGAGGGCCTCGTCCTCGGACTGCTTGTCGAGCTCGACGGCGATCGCGTGGATGACCCCGCCCGCACTCACGATGTAGTCCGGCACCCAGACGATCCCCCGTGCCGCGAGCAGATCGGCCACCTCCGGCCCGGCCAGCTGGTTGTTGGCCGGCCCCGCGACCGCCCGGCAGCGCAACCGGGGCACGAGCTCCTCGGTGAGCACCCCGCCGAGCGCGGCCGGCACGACGACGTCCACCTCCGCCGTCAGCGCCGAGCCCGGCTCGGCCCACACCGCCCCGAGTTCGCCGGCCAGCGCCCGCCGCTCCGGGTCGATGTCGCTCAGCACCAGCTCGGCCCCCTGCGCCGCCAGCGTCGTCGCCACCCGTCCGCCGACGTTGCCCAGCCCGACGACCGCCACCCGCAGCCCGGCCAGCGTCGTGGTGCCACGCAGCACCGCGCCGACCGCCCGCAGCGCCGCCACGGCGCCGTCAGCGGTGGCCGGCGAGGAGTCCGCGCTCCCGCCGAGCTCGGCCGGCTTGCAGAACACGTACTCGGTGCGCTCCCCGATCACCGCCATGTCCTGCGGGGACGTGCCGACGTCCGGCCCGGTCGCGTAGAGCCCGCCCAGGGATTCGACGACGTCGGCGACGTCGAGCAGCGCCTCGCGGCGGCGCTCCGCGGTGAGCTCGAAACCCTCCGGCAGCGCCACGACGGTCTTGCCGCCGCCGCACGCCAGCCCGGCGGCGGCGAACTTGGCGGTCATCGCCGACGACAGCCGCAAGGCGTCGGCCAGCCCGTCCTGCCACGCGGCGTACCGCCAGATCCGGCAGCCTCCGGCCGCCGGCCCCAGCGCCGTGGAATGCACGGCGACGATCACCGGCAGCCCGGACCGCCGACCGGTGCGGATGACGACCTGCTCATGCTCCAGCTGGGAGATCGGGAGCTGCGAAACCGGGAGTTGGGAGATCGGTAGCTGTGTAATCGGGCCCGCCACGGGGGTCCCCTTTCCGTTCGTTCGACGTTGCTGTCGCCCTCACGATCGGGCATCCGCCCGGCCCGTGGGGCACTCGTCGAACGAACGGCTGAAATCCCCGGCGGATGCCGCGCGCCGCCGAACAAGGATCATCGGATCGTCAGGGTCCGCCGATCAGATGCGCCATTTCTGGTTGCTGCCGTTGTTGCAGGTGTAGAGGATCAGCGGCGTGTGGTTGCCGGTGCCGGCGCCGGAGGCGTCCAGGCACTTGCCCAAGGTCTTGAGCTCCCCGGTCTTGGGGTTGTAGCTCCAGTGCTGAGCGGGAGTGCCGTTGCAGGTGAAGACCTGCACCGGGGTCTTGTCCTGCCGGTCGGCGCCGCGCACGTCCAGACACTTGCCCATGGCCCGCACGGTTCCGCCGGCATAGGTCCACGCCTGGGCGGGCGTGCCGTTGCAGTCGAACAGGTCCAGCTGGCTGCCGTCGGCGTTGTCGGCGCCGGGGATGTCCAGGCACCGGGAGCTGCCGGCGCCGACGATCTGGCCCGTCTTGGGGGTCGGGGTCGGGCTGGGGGTCGTCGAGGTGGTCGTCTCGGCGGGCGCCGGCACGGCCGCCGCCGACGTGCTGACGGGGTTCGTCGGCGTGACGACCTCGGTCGCGACCGGCGCCTGGGCCACCGGCGCCTTGCTGCCGCCGCCACCGAGCGTCAGCACCGAGACGCCGACGACCGCCACCGCCACGACCGCGACGCCGACGGCGATGATCACGCCGAGGTTCGCGCGGGGGCGGGCGGGCGCGTCGTAGTACTCGTCCTGGTAGGGGGCGGATTCGTAAGGTGCGGCCTCGTAGGGAGCAGCTTGGTAGGGGGCTGCTTCGTAAGGCTCGGGGTATGCGTGGCCCTGATTTTGGCCTTGGCCATACGCGGGCTGCGCCGGCATCGGCACATAGGAGGTCGAGTCGACGGCAGGCATCACTTGCGTCGCAGGGTTGGGGCTCGGCACCGAGGGCCATGAGGCGACAGGCGCCGCCGCCGTGGCTCCGGTGGTGTCCGCAGCGCCGCCACGCACCATCGCACCGCAATGCGTGCAGAACGCGCCGCCGCCCATGATCGGCAGCTCGCTCCCGCAGTTCGGGCAAGTATCCAAAGCTCCTGCAACCCTCCTCGGCAAGACCGCGCCCACTCTAAGGCACCGGGCGGGTCCTGTTCTGCCGTTGAGACGAAGGCTGTGCGGGAGCGTTCGTCACCTGGGCTCATTGCGTCGCCGGATACTCCCGGTCCGGGTTTTCGATCAAGCTGGTGTTGCCCACAACGGCGATGCCGGGACGTACCACATCCGGGGCGACAGACAGCTTCGCGGTCTTGTCAGCGCCGGTGCGGGCGTCAAGGGCGACCGCGATACCGTTCACGGCTCCATAGACGACGCCATGCCAGGCGGCCGTCACGTTCGGGGCCGACCGGTCTGCGGCGGCGTCGGGCAGGCTCCACAGCTTCTTCCATGTCGTGGCATCGAACCCGTCCGCCGAAGGGCTGCCCGAGCAGACGACCGTTGCCTGATGGTCGTAGCGGCAATTACCCAGGTTCCACAGAAGGTTCACCGGCTTGCCCGTAGCGGCGTCCAGGGTGGTGGTTTGCTGGGAAGAGTACGGCGAGCCCGATCCATTGGGTTGGACCAGGTGAGGTCCCGCATCGAGATCCGTCGTCCCGTACTCGGCGAGGACTTGGATATCGTCTGCGCTGGAGGGCGACGACCACACGACTTGCGAAGGGTTACCCTCGGACACACCGACCATCGAGAATCGGTGGTTGCCGTCGGAAAAGTTCTCGTACTTTCCGGCGACGATCACTCCCCGGGCGACCACCTTGGCCTCGAGCGAATGCGAGGTCCACCGGACCGCTCCGTCGGCCGAGCTCACGGCCACAGTGTAGGGGTCGGATTCATTGTCGACCCTGGCGTCCACAGCCAGGACGGCGTCGTCAGAGCCCGCCACCGTGGCGTCGATCTTGGTGCTGTCGGCGCCTTTGAAGACCATGGTGTCCCAATCGACGGACCCGCTGACCGCGTCGACGGCCTCCGCGTGCAGTTCCGGGTGGCCGGGAATCGTTCCGTTCGGTGGGATGTCCACGACATACAGGGCGATGACCGAAGGCTTCCCCCGGACCGGCGCCAAGGCCGGCCGGGTCCCGGTCTCGCCGCCCGACAGTGGCACCTGCCACGTCGGCGTGGACTGCATGGGTTCGTAGCGCCACAGAGTCGACTGCACCGGGCCCGACGACGAGGAGTTCGGCTGGTAGGCGAAAGCCGAACCGTCCTCTCCCCACGTCATGCTATTAATGTCAACTGGGATGCCGCTGTTCGCATCGAATTGCAACGGCGGATCGAAGCGCGGCACACTCGCGGCACTCGGCGTGACCGCGTCGGTCGGCGTGCTCGCCTCGGTAGTGGGCGCCGTCTGCGGATCCAAGACCACGTCGCCGGCCGACGTCGTCGAGGAGACTCCCGGCTCCGTCCCGTTCCCGTTCCCAGGGAAAATCAGCCCGCTGCTGTTTGGCGACCCCTGCGCGGCTTCGACGACCTGATACATCCCGAACGTGCCGCCGCTGAGCAGCGCGAAGAACAGCAGGGCGGCCAACACCGGATTCGCCGCGGCCCACTGTCGAGCCCGCTGCACCACCTTCACCCTGGCCCCGTTGCCCGCGTTCACCGCGACCGCGTGCTTGCCGGTGGCGGCGGACAACGCTCCCGACCCGCCGATGATCGTGGTCGTCGTTCCCTCCCCGCCGCGCACATCGATCGGGCTGGGCACGGGATCTGGACTGTTGCCGGGTCCGATCGGCGTGCCGGAGACGGGCTCCTGGGCCGCGACCGCGAGTCCGGGGACCAGCTCCACCAACCGCTCGGCGACCTTGTTCAGCCCGAAGTCCGCGCTGCTGCGGTACAGCCGGACGAACTGGCACCGGGCGAGCTGCGCGATGTCCGGCGGGAGATCGGCGGCGGCCGGGAGCATGACTTCGTCGCCGAGCAGGAGCGGGACCACGTGCCGCCGGTTGTGGAGGGCGGTGGCGATCTCGCGGCGGACCCAGTCGTCGTCGTGGTCGAGTTTGCGGGTGCCGTCCTCGGCCGCCGCCGCGAGCCAGCCCGGGCCGATCAGAACGAGCATGACCTCGCTGGTCGCGGCCTGGATCAGGAGTCGGTCGGCGAAATCGGCCCCGGCCGGGATCGACTGGCCCGACTTGAACACCTGGCCGGCGCCGAAGCGGTGGGCCAGGTACTGGTAGACCAGATCCGGTGTCCAGGGTGTGTCGACTTTGCGGTAGCTGAG
>JABFXP010000126.1 GCA_013361685.1 Catenulispora sp. | reverse complement strand
GTCGACAACTGCTGCCGAGGCTCGCGGAGTGCGCGGGGCCGCGAGCCTCGGCGCGGCGGTCGTTTGCTACGCCGCTACCGGCAGATCGATCACCTCCGTAGCGGGCGTCGAGTCAGTGGCGGGTTTCGCCGGCGGCAGTTTGCGGGCGGGCAGCTTTGCGGTGGCGCCGGCAGCGTCGGCCGAACCGGCCATACCGGCGGCATCGTCCGCATCGGCAGACGCCCCGGAAGCCGACTTCGAACTCGCGACCGGCCCAGCTGACTCGGCCGAGCTGAACGCAACCGCTGTCGTCAGCGTTTCGGCCAGGGCCGCCCCGATCGGCATCGGCATCCCGCTTTCCCGCTGCGTGTCCTCGGCAGTGGCCCCGCCTCTGTCGGCGGCGGTGCCAGCGCCCGCGCCGACTGCACCTCCCCCGCCAGCTCCAGCCCCCGCCGTGGCGGCGGCGGCACCGTCGCCCTCCCGCAGCGCACGCGGCGGCCCGGGAATGCGGGTGGGTGGCGTGGTCCGGCGGTAGACCGTGGTGCCCCAGCGGAGGTCGTGGCCGATGGCTTGGACGTCGAGTTCGGCGCTGACCATGGTCTCGTTGTTGCGGCGCCAGCGGCTGATGCGGAGGCGGCCGGTGGCCACTACCGGGTCGCCGACGCCCATGGAGCTGGCTACATGGTCGGCGAGGGTGCGGAAGCAGGCTGCGCTGTAGTAGCTGGGGTCGCCGTCGGTCCAGGTGTTGGTGCGTTTGTCGAAGCGGCGGGGGTTGGTGCGGATTTGGAAGCGGGCCATGGGGGTGTCGTCGGTGGCCTGGCTGTAGCGGATTTCGCTGCAGACGGTGCCGACGACGGTGACTGTGGGTTCGTTCATCGGGCATCCCCCTGGATGTCGGTGGGGTGCGGTCGCCGGCCCCCGGGTGGTTCGTTGGTGGGACTATTTTCGCATTCGGGGCGAATGGGACACAAGGGTTCGAAGGGGTGGTGCACTCGTTCGGCCTAGTCAGGGCTCTTCCGTGGGTGGGAGAGCGGTTTTAGTGTTCTTCGAAAGGAAGCCGACGCTGGAGGTGCGTGGTGACCGGTGCTGAGAGAGACGTCGAGGACTTCATCGCCCTGGTGCGGGGGCTGACCGTGCCGGCGTTGCTGGAGCGGAATGCCGTTGAGTTCGGGGAGCGGCCGGCTATTACGGGGGCGCCGGACGCGGACGGGGATGCCGTCACGTTGAGTTGGGCGGAGTTGCGGGAGCGGACGGCGGAGTTCAGTGAGGGCCTGGTGGCGCTGGGGCTGGAGCCCGGGGACCGGTTGCTCATCATGATGTCCAGCCGGCTTGAGCACTGGATCGCCGACTACGGCGCGCAGCATGCGCGGGCCATTTCTTGCACCGCCTACGCCACGCTGTCCACCGAGCAGATCGGGTTCGTCGCCGGGCATAGTGCCGCGCCGATCGTGGTGTTGGAGGGCCGGGCCGAGGTCGAGCGGTGGCAGCCGGTGCTGGACGACCTGCCTGAGCTGCGGCATGTGGTGGTGGTCGAGGAGGCCGACTCGGTCGTCACCGGTGATGCGGCGCACGGAAAGCAGTTCCTGCCGTTCAGTGCGGTGATGGCCATCGGGCGGGAGCGGCTGGCCGCCAATCCCAGCGTCTTCGAGCAGCGGTGGCGGCAGATCAAGCCCGAGGACCCCGTGGGCATGATGTACACCTCCGGCACCACCGGCGATCCCAAGGGCGTCGTGCTCTCGCACCTGAACGTCCTGTACGAGGCAGCTGTCATCGACGGCATCACCACCATCGAGGACTTCCCGGAGACCATCGCCTATCTGCCGCTGGCCCACATCGCAGAGCGCGAGCTCAGCCTCTACGGCTCCGTTTTGAAGGTCGCGCACGTCCACCTGTGCCCGGACCCGCGCCAGGTTGTGGGCGCCCTCGGCCGGGTCCACCCCGGCGGGCTGTTCGGCGTGCCGCGTATCTGGGAGAAGCTGGCCGCCGGGGTTCAGGGCCTGCTGAAGCTGGCCGACCCGGAGCAGCGGCAGGCCTTCGAGCACGCCCACGCCCTCACCCTGGAGGCCTTCGACCTGCAGACGGCCGGCAAGCAGGTGCCGGAGGACATGGCCGAGGCCGTCGCCGAGGCCGACCGCACGGTGCTGGCGCCGGTGCGCGCGATGCTCGGCCTGGACAAGATCACCCGGGCCACCAGCGGCGCGGCGCCGATCTCGGTGGAGACCCTGCGGTTCCTCAACGGCCTGGGCATCCCGCTGATGGAGGTCTGGGGCATGTCCGAGACCAGCGGCGCGGCCACCTGCTGCACCCCGACGGCGAACCGCATCGGCACGGTCGGGAAGCCGGTGCCGGGCGTGGAGGTCAAGCTCGGGGACGACGGCGAGATCTTCGTCCGCGGGCCGATCCTGTTCTCCGGTTACCTTCAGCCCGACGGGACCGTGGCCTCGCCGCTGGACGCCGACGGCTGGCTTGCCACCGGCGACGTGGGCACCATCGACGCCGACGGATACGTGACGATCACCGATCGCAAGAAGGAGCTCATCATCACCTCGGCCGGCAAGAACATCGCCCCGACGCTGATCGAGAGCCACCTGACGACGCACCCGGTCATCGGCTTCGCCGCCGCGATCGGCGACCGCCGCCCCTACGTCAACGCCTTGATCGTCCTGGACCCCGACGTGGTCCCGCCCGAAGCGGTCGACTCCCCCGAAACCAAGGCCGCGGTCAAACAAGCTGTCGAGAACGCCAACTCGAAGCTGGCCCGCGTCGAACAGGTGAAGAAGTACAGGGTCCTCGCCGGGCCCTGGACCCCTGACACCGGCGAGGTCACCCCCAAACTCAGCCTCCGCCGCCGCGTCATCACCGAGCGTTATGCGGACATCATCGAAGAGATGTACGCACCGGTGGACGAGGCCGATCAGGCGGCAGAAGAAGACAGCGTGTAGCTGCGGTACCTCTTACGGAAGTCCCGCAAGTAGAACGTCATCGGCAGCTGACGTATCCGCCGCGGCACCCACGGATACGTCAGCCGCGTCACCTGCATCGCCGCCCGGAACAACCGCTCCCGACGAGGGTTCCAGGCGAGCTCGTACTGTTCCCTGACGCGCTCCGGCAGTAGGCCTGCCGTAATAAGACGGTTCAGAGGAAGCAAAACACGCAGGTACCAAGGGATCGCTCTGCTGTACATAAGTTCGTGATAAATACGCTTCGCATCGGAGGAGACCTCCAGAGCGTCTACCTGGCACCGCCAGTACTCGTCGAACTCGGCGACCGACGACGGCCACAAGCCCTCAGGACACCCCAACTGCGTCGCGTACCGCGCGCTCTCCTGACAGAACTCCTCCTGCATCGCCGGACTCATAGGCCCGAGCGTCAGTTCGTAGATCCGCACCGCAGAGTCGTACAGAGTTGCGGCCACCCACAGCTGGAGATCAGGATCGTCGGCCGAGTAACCCGGACCGACCACGTGCTTGTGGATGCGGTTCACCGTCTCGGCGATCCACGCGCTCTCCCCCGGGGACCCGAACGACGTGCCATAGACGTAGTCCAGCGTCCCTCGCAGCCGCTTAAGCGGGTCCTCTGTGAAGCGACTGTGCTCCGCCACCCCGCGTCCCACCATCGGATGCGCCACCTGGAGCAGGATCGCCCGCGCCGCTGCCGCGAGCACACACGCCTCCCCGCTCACCCGGCGGATCGCGATCTCCTCGACATGCCTCACGGCCACCACGCTAAACGGCATCCCGGGCGCCCGCTATTTGTCCATGGCGCCCATAGCCGAATCGCACCCCCGCCAGCCGTTGACGCGCTGGCCACAGGCTCAGCGCCGCCGCGCGGGCGCGCCAACCGGGGTTCCCTTGGAGTCTTCTCCCCCGCTGCTTGGATTTTACCGATACGCCTCAGACCACGCATTTACAAGCACTGGGATGCGCACCTACATTCACAGGGCATCTCGCGCGAGTGCCACCCTCACCGAACTCCCACACCGTCCCAGGAGTGAGATGTCTCCCCTGACCAGACGCAAGTTCCTGTCCGCCTCCGCCGCCGCGGCAGCGGGCGCCGCCCTCATCCCGGAGTCCATGCGCTCCGCCATGGCCGCGACCGCCGGTATGGCGGGCACCTTGAACGACGTCGGCCACATCGTCGTGTTCATGCAGGAGAACCGCAGCTTCGACCACTACTTCGGCACGCTCGCCGGGGTCCGCGGCTTCAGCGATCCGACGCCGTTCCGGTTCCAGAACGGCACGTCGGTGTCCACCCAGCCCAATGGCAGCGGCACCCTGCTGCCGTGGCATCTGGACACCAAGACCACGAGCGCACAATGCGTCGCGGATCTTGATCACAGCTGGAGCGGCACCCACAACGCCTGGGCCAGCGGGTCCTACAACGGCTGGGTCGCCGCCAAGACCAACAAGACGATGGGTTACTACACGCGCGCCGACATCCCGTTCCAGTACGCGCTGGCCGACGCCTTCACGATCTGCGACGCGAACTTCTGTTCGGTGCTGGGCCCGACCAACCCGAACCGGCTGTACCTGTGGACCGGGATGATCGACCCCAACGGCACCGGAGGCGGCCCGGTCACCGACAACTCCGAGAAGGGCTACACCTGGACCACCTACCCCGAGCGCCTACAGGCCGCCGGCGTGACGTGGAAGGTGTACCAGGAGACCGACAACTACGACGACAACGCGCTGGCCTGGTTCAACCAGTACAAGAACGCCGCCACCAGCAGCCCGCTCTACCAGCGCGGCATGGTGAAGTCCACGGACTCGATCGCCGAGTTCCAGGCCGACGTCACCGCCGGGACGCTGCCCCAGGTGTCCTGGATCGTGGCCCCGGCGGGCAAGTCCGAGCACCCGAACTACGCCCCGGCGCTCGGCGCCGACTATGTCTCGAAGATCCTCACCGCACTGTCCTCGAACCTGAACGTGTGGTCGAAGACCGTGCTGGTCCTGAACTACGACGAGAACGACGGCTTCTTCGACCACGTCATCCCGCCCACGCCGCCGGCCGGCACGCCCGACGAGTTCGTCGGCGGCCTGCCGATCGGGCTGGGCGTGCGGGTGCCGCAGATCGTGATCTCGCCCTGGTCGCAGGGCGGCTGGGTGGACTCCACGGTCTACGACCACACCTCCTCGATCCGGCTGATCGAGAAGTGGACCGGCGTGCACGAGCCGAACATCTCGGCGTGGCGGCGCGCGGTGTGCGGGGACCTGACCAACGCGCTGAACTTCACCACCTCGACCACCACGTTCCCGAGCCTGCCGGCCACCGGGCCGCTGGTCACCGCCGCCAACAGCGAGTGCTCGACGCTGCCCGCGCCGACGCCGCCGGCCAGCCAGAGCATGCCGGCGCAGGAGTCGGGCACGAAGGGCCAGCGCGCCACGCAGTACCAGCCGAACGTCACGGGGCGCTACGACGTCGCCAACGGCCGGTTCTGGACGGACTTCTCCAACGCCGGCGCGCAGGCGGTCCCGTTGCAGGCGTACACGATGGCCTACCGCACCTTCGCCAACTGGCAGTACCTCGTTCAGCCGAACTCCACGTCCTCGGACTACTGGAGCGCGCAGACCTACGGCGCCGGCAAGTACTCGCTCGACGTGCACGGCCCGAACGGGTTCCTGCGCTCCTTCGTCGGCGACCTGACGACCATCAGCAACGCCGCGCTGGCGCACCTGGAGGTCAAGGCGAGCTACGACACGGTGAACAACAAGCTGGTGCTGACCATGACCAACACCGGCGGCGCCTCAGCGGTCGTCACGGTGCAGGCCAACACCTACATCACCGGCGGCCCGTGGACGTTCACCGTCGGCGCCGGGGCGACCGTCACCAACTCCTGGGCCACCGCGAACGGCTGGTACGACCTGACCGCCACGGCGAACGTCGGCGACAACTTCCTGCGCCGCTTCGCCGGCAAGATCGAGGTCGGGCAGCCCGCGACGCCGACCGGCGGCCCGGCGCCGGCGGTGCTGGACCGGACCGGCTGGACGGTGAAGTACTGCGACAGCCAGGAGACCGTCGGCGAGAGCGCCCCGGCCACCAACGTCCTGGACGGCGACACCACGACGATCTGGCACACGCAGTGGTACAACGTCACGCCGAACCCGCCGTGCCCGCACGAGGTCCAGCTCGACATGAAGACCTCGCACGCGGTGTCCGGCTTCACCTACCTGCCGCGCCAGGACGGGAGCAACCACGGCTGGGTCGGCCAGTACGAGTTCTCCGTCAGCGCGGACGGCACGAACTGGGGCACGGCGGTCGCGACAGGCACGTTCGCCGCCAGCAACGCGCTGAAGACGGTGAACTTCGCCGCCGCGACCGGTCGGTACGTGCGCTTCCGGGCGCTGACGGAGGTGAACGGGAACCCGTGGACCTCCTGCGCGGAGCTGAACGTCATCGGCATCTGATGAGGGGCGCCACGGAGACGCGCTGACGGAGACCGGAGGCCCGAGGCCAACGGAGATGCGCTACCGGAAGGCCGGGTAGCGCATCTCCAGAAGGTCGTGCGTCGGGTCGAGGTTGTGCGGCTCCGACCCGCCGGTAAGTTCGAACCCCTCGCGCTCGTAGAACCGGCGCCCGCGATCGTTGTCGTCGCGGACCAGAAGTACGAGTTCCTTCGCGTCGGTGGTCCGCGCGAAGTCGATGCACGCCTGGTTCAGCCGCCGCGCGACGTCGGTGCCGCGCGCCTCGGGGCGGACGTACACGCCGAGCACGATGTGCACGCCGTCCCGGTGGAAGTGCGGCATGACGCCCCACATGCCGACCAGCTTCCCGGTGGCGTCGTCAACGGCTACATGGAACGCCTGGCTGTCGGAGGCGGAGTTGGTCCGAGCCCGCTCCTGCCACTCCTCGTCAGGCACTGCCGAGTCCTGCTCGTGAGTCCGGCCATAGTTGGTCGGCGAGTCCAACAGCGCTTCCAGGCGCAGGTCTCGGAAGGCCTGCCACTCCTCCGCCGTTGTGCGGCGCACGGTATAAGACATGCGCCGCATCATCACATATGAGTACCGCCGTCTATCCGGATTTCTGTGCCGGTGATGAACTTGCCGTCCTCGGAAGCCAGCATCGCGACCACGCTCGCGACCGCCTCCGGCCCCGCGAAGCCCTCCCCGATCGCCGGCAGCAGCTTGGTGAGCAGGTTCCAGTCGACATCATGCTCGGGGAACCCGGGGCCGACGTTCTCCTTAGAAGTTCCGGAGGCGTCCGTCATACCGGAGGAGATGGAGCCCGGGCTGACGCTCACCGCACGCAGATTCTGCTTGGAGTACTCGACCGCGATGGCATGCGTGAAGCTCTGGATGGCGCCCTTGGATGCGGCGTAGGCGGCCATATAGGGGTGACCGAAGGATGCCGACGTCGAAGAGAAGTTCACGATTACCGGCGTACCGGTCTTCAACAGCTCCGGCAGCGCCTCGCGGGTCATCAGGAAGGTACCAGTCAGGTTGACCGTCAGGACCTTGTTCCAGTCAGCGAGCGGCATTTCGTGGGTATGCGCAGTCCGCAGGATGCCGGCCGCGTTGACCAGCACGTCCAACCCGCCGAGCACCCGCACCGCGTCGGCCACCGCGGCCCGCGCCGAGTCCTCCTCGGCGATGTTCACCGCGACCGTCGACAGCCGGCCGGCCAGCCCCTGTTCCTCGGCCTTGGCGACAGTCGCCTTCAGCCCCTCCTCGGAGATGTCGGCGGCCACCACCGAGCCGCCCTCGGCCAGCAGGCGCAGCACCGTGGCCTGGCCGATGCCCGAGCCGCCGCCGGTGATCAGGACGCGGCGGCCTTCGTAGCGGGCGGGTGCGGTCATGACGGGAGTTCCTTCCGATAAGCACCGCTCCTAAGAGGAGCAGTGGACGCGGAGCGGCCGAGGGCGGACCAAAGGTAACGAGACCCGCGTCACCCCGCCAGAGCCACCCGCCCGGTCGTCCCAGCGGGCGCACCCGCCTCACAAGCCCGACCATCGCCGTATGGTCGCCAAGCACTACGCCCGGATCTTCCGGGCGCCGGGCTCGAAGGGCTTCTCCTCGGCGGCCTTCGTCGGGCGGCTCCCGATGTCCATGCTGGGGCTCGGCACCATCCTGATGATCAAGGAGTCGACCGGGAAGTACGCGCTGGCCGGGGTGGTGGCCGGAACCCTGGCGCTGGTGCAGGCGTTCTTCGGGCCGTTCCTGGCCCGGCTGGTGGACCGGTACGGGCAGGCCGAGGTCGTCTTCCCGATGCTGGCGGTGTCGGTGGCCGCGCTGTGTTCGCTGATGCTGTGCGTCCGCTTCGACGAGCCGACGTGGTCGTGGTTCGCCTCGGCCGCGCTCGCCGGCGCCTTCCTGCCGAACGTCGGCGCGCTGGTGCGGGCCCGCTGGACCAAGGTCTACACCGGCACCCGGCAGCTGCACACCGCCTACTCCTTCGAGGCGGTGATGGACGAGGTCGTGTTCATGATCGGCCCGATCCTGGTGACCTTCCTCACCCTGCAGGTCCACCACGAGGCCGGCGTCGGTCTGGCCACCGCGCTGCTCGCCGCCGGCACCACCGCGTTCCTGGCGCAGCGCCGGTCCCAGCCGGCGCCGCACCCGCCGGAGCACCACACCGGCCCGGCCGCGATCGCCGTCCCGGGCATGCGCGTGGTGCTGGTCTGCGCCATCGCGATCGGCGTCATGTTCGGCTCGGTCGAGGTGGTCACCGTCGCCTTCACCGAGGAGCACGGCCACAGCGACTGGGCCGGCCTGCTGCTGGCCGTGTACGCCGTCGGCTCCTTCATCGCCGGCCTGATCTTCGGCGCCCTGCACTGGAACGTGCCGCTGGCCCGGCGCGTGGTGCTGCTGCTGGCGGCGGTGCTGGTCACCTCGGCCCCGATGGCGCTGGCCCCGAACATCGGCGCGCTGGCCCTGGTGCTGCTGCTGGCCGGGTTCGCCATCTCCCCCACCCTGATCACCCTCGTCGCGCTGGTGGAGTACCTGGTCCCGGCGGCGCGGCTGACCGAGGGCATGGTCATCGAGACCACCGGCGCCGCCCTGGGCATCACCACCGGCTCGGCGGTGTCCGGCTGGGTCATCGACAAGTCCGGTGCGCACACCGCATATCTGGTCCCAGTGGCAGGAAGCGCCCTCGCACTCTTGACTGCGCTGCTCGGCTCGCGTTGGCTACGTCCGGGGGATCCGTCGATCGAGTGAACCGGCACGGAACCACGGACCGCGCCGGCGGAAAGAATGCGGGTGAGGCGTGGCGGGCGCGAGCGAGTGGTCCAACTGGGCGGGCAACCAGAAGGCGAAGGCGGCCCGGGTGGCCACACCCCAGTCCGCCTCGGAAGTCGCCGAGATCCTGCGCACGGCCGCGGACGACGGCCTGACCGTGAAGGCGGTCGGCTCCGGCCACTCCTTCACCCCGGCCGCGGTCACCGACGGCGTGCGGATCCTGCCCACCGGACTGACCCGGCTGAAGCAGATCGACCGGGAGGCGGGCCTGGTCACCGTCGAGTCCGGGATGCCGCTGCACCAGCTGAACGCGCTGCTGGCGGAGAACGGCATGGCCCTGACCAACATGGGCGACATCCAGGTGCAGACCGTCGCCGGGGCGATAGGCACCGGCACGCACGGCACCGGCCGGGCCTCCGGCTCGATCGCGGCCCAGGTGGCCGCGCTGGAGCTGGTGCTGGCCGGCGGCGAGATCGTGAACTGCTCCCCGGAGCAGAACGCCGAGCTGTTCCAGGCCGCGCGCCTGGGCGTCGGCGCGATCGGCTACGTGACCGCGGTGACGTTCCGCACCGAGCCGACCTTCCTGCTGACCGCGCGCGAGGAGCCGATGCGGCTGGACGCGGTCCTGGACGGCTTCGAGGAGCTGGCCACCGAGAACGAGCACTTCGAGTTCTACTGGTTCCCGTACACGGACCGGACCAACATCAAGCGCAACAACCGCGCCAGCGGCCCGGCCGCCCCGCTGTCCGGCTTCCGGCACTGGATGGACGACGAGTTCCTGTCCAACTCGGTCTTCGGCGCGGCCCAGCGCCTGGCCCGTACCGCGCCCCGGCTGACCCGGACCGTGCAGCGGGTCTCCGGCTCGGCGTTGTCGGCGCGGACCTACACCGACCGCTCGGACAAGGTCTTCACCTCGCCGCGGCGCGTGAAGTTCGTGGAGATGGAGTACGCCGTCCCGCGCGCCGCCTTCGTCGACATCTTCCGCGAGGTCACACAGCTGATCAACACCTCGTCGTGGAACGTGAACTTCCCGATCGAGGTGCGGGTGGTGCCCGGCGACGACCTGTGGCTGTCCACCGCGCACGGCCGCGACACCGCGTACATCGCCTGCCACATGTACCAGGGCACGCGGTTCGACGAGTACTTCAAGGCGGTCGAGCAGGTGTTCGTCGCCCACGAGGGCCGGCCGCACTGGGGCAAGATGCACACCCGCGACGCCGAGTACCTGGGCAAGGCCTACCCGCGCTTCGAGGACTTCCTCGGGGTCCGCGACCGGGTGGACGCCAAGCGGCTGTTCGCCAACGAGTACACCCGGCGCGTGTTCGGAGACTGAACCTCGTTCGGAGTGGCCGGGGCGGCCCTGGCCACCGCGGCGCTGGCCCTCCTCGCCCCGGGCACCACCATGGAGGTCGGCGGCAGCGATTCGCGGGGCGCGGCCTACGGCAACCTGCGGCACGCCGGGACCGTGACCGGCACCGTCAACCTGGCCCCGACCGGCCGGCTCATCCAGGACGCGAACGCGGTCGACGCCTACACGGGGTTGCGGAGCTAGGCTCCCCGACGGCCGGCGCCCCGACACCGGCTGAGACGCGACGTCCGCATCCCGGACCACAGTGGACGTCGCCGACGGTCGCTGCCACGCTGAACGACATGTCCCGTGCCGGAATCGCCCTCGTCAGTCGACGCCACGTCGACTACGGACGCCTGTCCAGCATGGTGTGTACCGCCGCGCGCTGATTTCGAGCTGACCCCCGGATGCTCCCAGCTGCTCCGCGAGCACTGGCCAGCGCCCTCCGCCCCGGCCGTACGACCCGTTTAAGGACCTCCCGACATGTCTGCCTCCCAGACCACGCCTGCCCGCGCCGCCCGTCCCCGCCCGCAGCGCGGCGAGGGCCAGTGGGCCAAGGGCTACTTCACCCCGCTGAACGGCAACGAGCAGGTCAAGAAGGACGACGACGGCCTCAACGTGCGGGCGCGGATCGAGAACATCTACGCCTACGGCGGCTTCGACTCGATCGACGGCTCCGACCTGCGCGGCCGGTTCCGCTGGTGGGGCCTGTACACCCAGCGCCGCCCCGGGATCGACGGCGGCAAGACCGGCATCTTGGAGCCGCACGAGCTCGACGACGAGTACTTCATGCTGCGCGTGCGCATCGACGGCGGGCGCCTGAACCTGGAGCAGCTGCGCGCGATCGCCGAGGTGTCGGAGAAGTACGCGCGCGGCACCGCCGACGTCACCGACCGGCAGAACATCCAGCTGCACTGGGTCCGGGTGGAGGACGTGCCGGCGATCTGGAAGACGCTGGAGGGCGTCGGCCTGAGCACCGCCGAGGCCTGCGGCGACACCCCGCGCGTGATCCTCGGCTCGCCGGTGGCCGGCATCTCGGCCGACGAGATCCTGGACGCCACCCCGGCGCTGGAGGAGATCCAGGAGCGCTTCATCGGCAGCAAGGAGTTCTCCAACCTGCCGCGCAAGTTCAAGACCGCGATCAGCGGCCTGCAGGACGTGGTGCACGAGATCAACGACATCTCCTTCGT
>JABFXP010000743.1 GCA_013361685.1 Catenulispora sp. | reverse complement strand
CCGGGCCGGCTTCGCCGCCGAACCGCCGAACAGCCCGAGCCCGGCCAGCAGCCCGGCGCCGCAGACGGCGGCCACCGCGACGATCTTCGTGGGCCGGCCCACCGGCCGGCCCTCGCTCACCAGGCCCAGCGGGTCCCGGTACGCCGGGCGCCCGGCCCGGTCGGCGGACCCGGCACGGTCGGCGCCTTCGACTCGGTCATGCGGCTCGGCCCCGGTCATGCCCTTCATTAGACACAGGCTCGGGGTCGCCGTCCGGCTCCGGGCCGATGTCGGACACCCGTTTCACCCGTCCGGACCTGGCGCGCTGCCGCGCGGCCCGCAGCCGCCGCAGGCGCTTGACCACTTCCGGCTCGTAGGCCAGCGCCGCTTCGTCGTCCAGCAGCGCGTTGAGCATCTGGTAGTAGCGGGTGGCCGAGACGCCGAACCGTTCCCGGACGGCCTGTTCCTTGCTCCCGGCGTGCCGCCACCATTGCTTCTCGAACGCCAGGATCGCGCGGTCCCGGTCCGTCAATCCGCCCCCGGGCTCGCCAGCTTCCATGGGACCCAGCCTAAGGCGCGGCACCCACGCCGCACCGCCGGGTGCCCATGGCGTACCGTGGGTCCGATCGATTACAGGTCTATACCAATCAAGTACTGAATGAACCAGGCTCTGCCCACCATCCCGACAGGTTTGCGATGACTCTGCTGACGAACGCCCGGATCGTCCTCCCCGACGGCGTACGCCCCGCCGGCTGGCTCCGCCTCGACGGCCAGCGCATCGCCGAGGTGGGCCCGGCCGGCTCCGCCCCGGAGCCGGACCCGAACCACCCGCACCAGCCGACGGTCGACCTGGCCGGCCGCTACCTGCTGCCGGGCTACGTCGACATGCACACCCACGGCGGCGGGGGCGCGGCCTTCAGCTCCGGCGACGTCACCCAGGCGATCCGGGCCGCGGCCTTCCACCGCGGCCACGGCACCACCACGATCATGGCCTCCACCGTGTCCACCGAGCTGGACGTGCTGGAGGGATACCTGTCCGAACTCGCCGGCCTGGTCGAGGACGGCGTGCTGGCCGGGCTGCACCTGGAGGGGCCGTTCATCTCCAAGGCCCGCTGCGGCGCCCACGACCCGGCGCTGCTGAGGAACCCCGATCCGGCGCTGCTGCGCCCGCTGCTGGCGGCCGGCCGCGGCACCGTCAAGATGGTCACCCTGGCCCCCGAGCTCGACTACGGCATCGAGGCCACCGCCCTGCTGGCCAACTCCGGGGTGATCGCCGCGGTCGGCCACACCGACGGCGGCTACGGCGTCACCGAGGAGGCCTTCACCCACGGCGCCCGCGTCGCGACCCACCTGTTCAACGCCATGCCGGGCGTCCACCACCGCGAGCCCGGCCCGGTGGTGGCCGCGATCGAGGACGAGAACGTCATCGTCGAACTCGTCAACGACGGCATCCACGTGCACCCGGCGGTGATCGGCATGGTCTTCAACGCCGTCGGCCCGCACCGCGTCGCGCTGATCACCGACGCCATGGCCGCGGCCGGCCAGCCGGACGGCATGTACCGCCTCGGCGCCCTGGACGTGCAGGTCGAGGCCGGGGTGGCACGCCTGGCCGGCGGCGGGTCGATCGCCGGCAGCACCCTGACGATGGACGTGGCCCTGCGCCGCGCGGTCCGCGAACTCGGCCTGCCGATCGAGGACGCCGCCGTCTCGGCCGCCCTCAGCCCGGCCCGCGCCCTGGGCCTGGATCACGAGATCGGCTCGATCGAGGCCGGCAAGTACGCGGACTTGGTGGTCCTGGACGACGAGCTCGAAGTGCGGGGCGTGATGAAGCGGGGCGAGTGGTCGGTGGAGATAGCCGGGGAAGCCACAGAGTGACGTGACAGACCGGCTGCGGCCGGGCGCGCACGCTCCCCCGCCCCTTCGATATCAGTGCATGTATCCCGGGACCGACCAGCCGCCGGCCTGCCCGGCCAGCGCCGACCCGGTCCCGCTGACCACCACCCCGGACGCGGCGTCGTAGTGCCACCGCTGCGCGGGAGAACCGGTGCACGGAGCCAGGAAGTCGCCGGATGTCAGGCATCTGTTCGGCGTGCTGGCGGGACGCAGACTGCCGTCGGACCCGGCGGTCCAGACCTGGGTGTCGAGAGTGGCGCAGTCCGTCAGCACGACCAGGGCGCCGTTGGCGGTCAGGCACCGCCCGGCCTTCTTGATCGGCGCCGACAGGGAGTTGCCGAGACCGTTCTGCTCGACGGCGTGGTCGCCAGAAACGGTGATCCTGGTCCAGCCGGAGCAGGTCTTGCCGGCGTGGTGGCCGGAGACGGCGGCCTTCTTACCGTCGCCGACGGGGGCGACGACCGTGGCCGCTGAGTAGGGCTGGCTCGCGCAAGTGGCGGCCGGATCGTTCCAGTCGAAGTACTCGACCCAGGTCTGGGGATCGGGACCGAGATCGCCGGGTTCGGCCGTGCGGATGCTGCCGAGAGTGACAGAGGTGTGGGCGGTGGTGTCGAGGACCTGGACGCTGAACCAGCCGCCGCCGTCGGAGGTCAGGCGGAAGTCATAGACATGGCCCGCGACCGGACGGGTTTTGAGGCGGCAACTCTGCCCGGTGCCCTCGCCGCTGAAGGTCTGGCAGGCGGTGCCCGGGGAGCCGGGTCTGGCATCGACCGCGTTCCACACCGAGAAGAGGAACTGGCCAGCGTCGGGCGCACCGCGGAACGTCTGCATGCCGGCGTAGGCGCCGGTGCCGTTCGTGAACCGGAACTGGTTGGACCAGTAGACGTTTCCAGCTCCGGGGCCGTCGGTCACCTGGAGCGAGAAGTCGATGCGCTTGAGGGACGGCGCCCCGAAGTGGAAGTCCACATACGAACCGGGAGTGCCGGCGGCGGCAGCGGCCGCCGCCCCGGTCGGACCGGGGAATGTCGGCCACTTCGGCGGCGGGTTCGAAGCATCCTTCGCCGTGTGCGTCGCGGTCGGCGCGTCAGAGGTCGCGCTCCCCGAAGCGGGATCGGTCGGGGCTCCGCCGACCGTACCGCCGCCGGTGGCCGTCACGGTCCCCGGATCGGAGTACCGTCCCGCGCCCGGATTCACCACCGCCGCCGTCGGCCCGGTCCGCCCACCCCGCGCCACCACGGCGGCGGCGGTCAGGCACACCACCGCCACGAGCGCCAACCCGACACCGATGTCCCGCGCGGGATTGATCCGGCGGTCCCGGACCCGGTCTGCGAACGTCACGGCTCAAGGGCTTAACGCACCGGCGGGACCGCACGGAAGCGGAACGACCGTTTCCGAACAGACCTTTGACTCGGATTTGAGGAATCGCCGCCCGCCGCGGAACCGCATCGGCCCCGCCCGTCCCGTACGCCACCGCCGGGCGGATCGGAGGACCCGTCCCGGATCCGCCCCATATCAGCTCCGGAACAGGCGCAGATCAGGCGTGGATGCGCCGCTCGGGTGAATCTGCCCCGGTATGGGGGCCTTCTCAGCTATAAAACCCGAATCCGCTGGGCGAGAATCCACAAGTGAGCTTCATCTGAATCTGGTTTTCATCTCCCCTCGGGAACGAATGGCTTCGCCGACCCGGGCGACGGCCACTCTCCATAGCCGCCCACATCACTAGGCAGAGATTCACGCACGGCGACCGAAAGACGCCGGGCACTCGCAGGCGAAGGAGCGCTGTCATGGTCTTCTCGGTATCCGGTGTGCTGCTGCTGGGCATCATCACCTTCATCCTGTTCCGGAAGGACGGGTTGAAGGTCTCGCACATGATCGTGTGCATGCTGCTCGGCTTCTACCTGGCCTCCACCTCGATCGCCCCGAACATCAAGCAGAGCGGCGCCTCCATCGCGAGCTTCATCAGCAACCTGCACTTCTAGCGGGCGGCCGAGCGGGCAGGATTCGAGCGCCGAAAGCCAAAGGGGTCGACACGCACATGGCGGGATCGGTGGGTTCGGAGAACCCCATCCAGCGCCTGGTCCGCGGCTTCCGTGAGCATCCCCTCACGGAGGCCGCCGGCCGTTACACCACGAACACCCGGCACGTGGGCAAGCGCGCCAAGGCGCGGGCCCTGGACATCGGACATCCGGTGGTGGTGCTGATGCGCGGCAGCCGGAAGATGGCCGCCGACGCCAAGACGTACTGGACCGAGGCCGGCGGGCACGAGAAGCACAAGGAGTGGCGGGACCTGGTGGTCTTCGTCTTCGCCGTGTGCGCCGTGGCCGCCGGCTTCCAGCCGTACGGGGTGCTGCTGCTGATCGCGGTCTGGGCCGCGGCCGCGACCTACCTGGGACGGGACCGCCCGGACCCGGGCAAGGACCCCGAGACCGACGCCCACATCGCCCGGCTGCAGTCCGCGTACAACGGGCTGGTGCCGTACCTGATGGACACCCACGACCCGGACGAGCGGTTCCAGCCCGGCGGCGGGTACCGGTCCGGCTTCACCGAGTGGGAGTTCGACGAGGCCGACCGGCTGGTCGCGCTGAAGCTCCAGTACTCCCCCTTCTTCAAGGACGGCGAGGCCGACGCCCGGGCCAAGGTCGAGCGGGCCCTGGAGGGCAAGATCGGCCAGGCCAACGAATACCTCTACGACTGGGACGAGGAGGGCAACAAGCTGGCCGTGCGCATCCTGCCGCCGCTGCCCACCGGTATTCCGGCGCAGCCGTGGAAGGTCGCCGAGATCGAGTACGTCCTGGGCTTCACCGACCCGACGTCCACCGCCCGCCTGATCCCGGTGCAGCTGTCCGCCGAACCCGGCGGCGACGTGCCGGTGGTGGAGCTGGCGCCGGTGGTGTGGCGGCACGGCCGGTTCGCGGCCGAGCCGCACCTGCTGGTGGCCGGGGTGCTGGGCAGCGGGAAGTCGAACCTGCTGCGCTCGCTGGCCGCGCAGGCGCTGGGCCACGGACACCTGGTGACGGCGGTCGACGCCGAGCACACCGGGCACTTCGACGAGTTCACCGGCCGCGACGGCGTGGTGCGGGTGGAGTCGGCGGCGGCCGGGGCGCTGGACCTGCTGGACTGGGTCGCGGCCGAGTCCGGGCGGCGGGCCGAGCGGCTGCGCGAGCTCGGCGAGACCGACGACACGCTGATCTCGGAGCTGGCCAGGCCGCTGTGGGTGTTCGTGGACGAGCTGCCGGCGCTGGGCGAGGCGGCCTCCCGGGCCGGGCTGGCCGACCCCCAGGACCTGCTCGCGGACCTGATGCGGGCCGGGCGGACGACCGGCATCACGGTGGTGGTGTCGTGCCGGGCCGAGCGGGTCGGCGAGTTGCGGGCGACGGTGCGCAACCAGGCCCACGCCCGGGTCGGGCTGGGCCAGCTGCCCCCGGCGGCCTCGACGGCGCTGTTCGGCGGGACGCTGGAGATCGGCGGGCCGTCGGTGCTGCCGCCGGGGCGCGGGTTCGCGCGGGTCGGCGGCGGACCGGTGGTGCGGCTGCAGGTGCCGGTCGCGGCCGACGTGGTGAGCGCGCTGCCGGTGCTGGTGGGAGCGCTGGTGGAGGACTCCGAAGGGGGCCCCGGGGGTGTCGGGGACGTCGGGGCCCTCGGGGACCCCGGGGGCTCGGCCGGCGGCGACGGCGAGCCGCAGGGCGAGTGACCGGGCCGCGTGAGGCGGCTGCGTGCCCGCTTTCAGCGGGCACGCAGCGTAGGGCCGGCATCGGCGGCGCGTCAGTTTCGTGACCGATTTGGGAGCTTTTCCGGGGTTTCCACTAAGGTGAGCATCGTCACGGCCCGATTCGTTCAAATTCGAACCGGCTACTCATCCGATTGAAGTACTTTAGGCGGCATGAGTATCCCCAAGCGTGCCGCGGCCGCCGTTGCGGCGGCGGCGACGGCCCTCGTCCTGACCGCCTGCTCGTCGTCCGGATCCACCTCCGGGTCCTCGGCGGGGTCGTCCGGCGGCGCGTCCACCTCTACTTCTGCCGGCGCGTCCACCCCGTCCGCGGCGACCACCTCCACGTCCGACGGGTCCTCCGCCGCCGTCACGTCCACGTCGTGGGACCGCAACCCCGACCAGGCCTCGACCGCGAAGAAGGCCGGGCTGCCGATGCTGGGCAACGAGAACCTGCAGGTGCACTACCACGCGCACCTGGACGTGATCGTGGACGGCCAGAAGATCCCCGTGCCGCAGTACATCGGGATCGACGAGAACGCCCAGACCATCACGGCCCTGCACACCCACGACGCGTCCGGGATCCTGCACATCGAGTCGGACAAGGACACGCCGTTCACGCTGGGCCAGGCGTTCACCGAGTGGGGCCAGCCGCTGAGCACCACGCAGGTCGGGCCGGTGGCGATCGGCGCGGACAAGACCGTGAAGCTGATAGTCAACGGCAAGGAGGTCTCCGGCGACCCGGCCCAGTACGTGCTGAAGGCGCACGACGAGGTCGTGGTGTGGGTCGGCGCGAAGGACGCGACGCCCCAGGTGCCGTCCTCCTACGCGTTCGCCTCCGGCCTGTAGTCCTCACGGCCGGGCGCCCGCCGCCAGGCGCGCAGGTCAGCACCTTGATCAGACAGAGTCCTGATCCAGTGTGACATTCTCCACGCGGCACAGCGGGATAACGGAACACCGAACCTCTGTGCCGCGTGGGGCACGATGCGATACCTTCTAAGGGTGGCGATGTCTCAGGCGAGCGGTCCGGCGGCGGTGGGTCAGATGACCCCGCCGCGGCGGGTCGGCGTGCCCCCGCTGAACCTGGGCGGGCAAGCCGTCGCCGACCGGCTGGACCGGCACTTCGCGGCGATCGTCGACGCCCCCGCGGCGCGCGACGACGACAACGCCACCGAGGCGCTGGAGACGATGATCGCGGTCCTGCCGCGCACCGGCGACGCCCGGGCCAAGCGCACCGAGCGCGGCCTGTGGCTGCGCGCGCCGTTCCGGCGGCTGCGGCGCATCATCGGCCTGTGAGGCTGCCGCTTCGGCGGCTTTTTCCCTGCGCTTCTTTCTTCATTCTCTCTCGTCGTGCTGGTCCACGCCCTAGTTCTGCGCAGTGAGCGGCGGCGGCATACGGTTGTCCCATGGCTGACACGACCAACGACGCCGGCATCGGGGCGCGCATCAAGGAGCTCGTCGCCGAGGAGCACCGGCTGCGGACGCATCCGAACCCCACGGATGACGACCTGGCCTCGCTGCGGGCCGCCGAGAACGAGCTCGACCAGTGCTGGGACCTGCTGCGGCAGCGGCGGGCGAAGACCGAGACCGGAGGGAACCCGGGCGACGCCAAGGCGCGGTCGGTCCCGGAGGTCGAGGGATACCTGCAGTGAGCAGAGCCCGGCGGCAGCAGCCGCCGGGCTCTCACAGTCCCCGCCCTACGCTTCGGTGATCGCCGCCGCGACCGTCTGACGCGCGGCGCGGCGGGCGGGGATCACCGCCGCCAGGGTTCCGGCCAGCGCCCCGGCCAGGATGTACAGCAGGAGCTGGACCACCGGGATGGTGAGCGTCCCGCCGCCGGTCGCCTTGACGAACATGTGCACGAGCGCCCAGCCGAAGGCGCCGCCCAGCGCGATGCCGAGGGTCACCCCCAGCACGGCCATCAGCATCGCCTCGGTGAGGAGCATGCGCCGCAGCTGCGGCTTGGTCAGGCCGAGCGCCCGCAGCAGCGCCGACTCGCGGGTGCGTTCCAGGACCGACAGCGACAGGGTGTTGGCGATGCCGATCAGGGCGATCAGGATGGCCAGTCCGAGCATGCCGGTGAACAGCGCCAGGACCTGGTCCAGTCCGCTGGACAGCTCCTTCTTGTAGTCGGCCACGCTGTTCACGGACAGCAGCGGGTCGTCGTTGACCGCCTGTTCGACGGCCTGGCGGGAGGCGGTGGCGGAGACCCCGGACTTGGCCAGCATGGTCACGGTGTCCGGGCCCGGGGAGACGACCAGCTTCTGGAAGTCGGGGACCGCCATCACGGACTCGGGCATGCCGATCCCGGAGTCGGCGTAGGTGGCGACCACCTTCAGCGTCGCGGTCGTCCCGTTCTTGCCGGAGACCGTGACCGACTCGCCGACCGCCGTCTTCAGGCTGCTGAGCTGGTTGTCCTGCAAGGCGATGGTGCCGGGCACCACGTCGCTGATCGAACCCTGCTTCATGACCGGCTCGATCAGCGTGTGGTAGCCGACCGGGTCGATCGCGGCGGTCTGCTCCTTCTCGCCGTTGAGCACCGTCTTGCCGCTGTAGATCGCGGCCACCGTGGACAGCTCGGGCAGGCCCTTGAGCTTGGCGACCAGCTCCGGCGGCACCGCCCGGGCGGGCTCGGCGACCACCTGGTAGTCGAAGGGGAAGTGCTTCCTGATCGAGCCGGTGGCGGAGTCCTTGATCGAGGCCGTGACCACCGTGAACATCGTCACCAGGGTGATGCCGATGGTCAGCGCCGCGGTGGTGGCGGCGACGCGGCGGGGGTTGCGGCCGGCGTTGGCGGTGGCCAGCCGGGCCGTCGGGCCGAACAGTCTTCCCGGCAGCCAGCCCAGGGCCCGGATGATCGGAGCGGTGATGACCGGGCCGAGGGCCAGCACGCCGACGAAGACCACGCAGGCGCCGCCGGTGAGGACGAAGAAGCCGCTGCCGGGGTCCGAGTCCTGCATGCCCAGGTAGCCGATGCCCAGCCCGGCGGCCGCGACGACCAGGCCCAGGCCGACCCGGACGCGGCCGGCCCCGCGGGTCACCCGGGTCTCGCCCAGCTGCGCGGACAGCGCCTGGACCGGAGCGACCCGGGTCGCGGCGCGCGCCGGGAGCAGGGCCGAGCCGACGGTGAGCACGACGCCCAGCCCGATCGCGTAGAGCGCCGACTGCGGCTTGACCACCAGGTGGTCGGTGGAGATGTTCAGGCCGAAGGAGCGCAGCAGCAGCCCGAGACCCTCGGACAGGCCGATGCCGGCGAAGAAGCCGGCCCCCGAGGCCAGGACGCCGAAGACGAACGCCTCGATCAGGGTGCTGCCGAAGACCTGGCGGCGGGTGGCGCCGACGCAGCGCAGCAGGGCCAGCTCGCGGGCCCGCTGGGCGACGAGGATCTGGAAGGTGTTCTGGATGACCAGGGCCGAGACCAGCGCGGCGATGATCGCGAAGACCAGCAGGACCTGGCCGTAGCTGTCGGTGTAGCCGGTGGCCTTGTTCGCCAGCTCGGCGGTCAGCTGCGCGCCGGTGTAGAACTTCGCGCCGCTACCGTCCAGCGCCGGCAGGTCCTTCAGCTCGGTGACCAGCTTGTCCTGGCCGACCCCGGCCTTGCCGCGGACCGCGATCTGGTCGTAGCCGCCGCGGCCGGTGACGTCCAGGGCGGTGGCGGTGGCGAAGCCGACGACGGACTGGTTCTGGTAGGTCTGGTCGGTGCCGGTGTCGAAGACGCCGACGATGGTGAAGGTGCGGCGCTGGTCGGTGTGGTCGACGACGGTCAGCCGGTCGCCGAGGGCGTAGTGCTTGTCCTCGGCGGTGATCTTGTCCAGGGCGACTTCGGTCGGGGCGGTCGGGGCCCGGCCGGCGGAGAAGTCGAAGTAGGACAGGGACTCGTCGGCCGGGAAGGCGATGCCCAGGCCGGTCTGGCCGGAGTGCTTGACGAGCTTGCCGGTCTGGTCCAGGACCGGCGCCGGACCCAGCACCCGGCCCTCGGCCGAGGCCACGCCGGGCAGCCCGCGCACGGCGTCCAGGGCGGCCGGGCTCAGGTAGCTGTCCTGGTCGCGGCGGTCGTCGGAGGCCAGCTGCACGCCCTTGGCCGGGACCACGGCGGCGTCGACGTTCTTGGCGGTGCGGGCGAAGCCGGTGAAGAAGGACTCACGGATGGAGTCGGTGAAGATCAGGGTTCCGGCGACGAAGCCGACGCCGAGCAGCACCGTGATCGAGGACAGGAGCATGCGGGCCTTGTGCGCCCGCAGGTTGGCCAGCGCGGTCTTGAACACGGCGGCTCACTCCCCCGCCGCGACGCGCTCGGGCCGGACCGTCCGCAGCGCGGCGGTGACCGTGTCCGGGGTCGGAGCCGGCAGGTCGCCGCACATCCGGCCGTCGGCCAGGAACACCACGCGGTCCGCGGCGCAGGCGGCGACGGTGTCGTGGGTGACCATCACCACGGTCTGGCCCAGTTCGCGCACGCTCATCCGGAGGAACGACAGCACCTCGGCGCCGGAGCGGGAGTCCAGGTTCCCGGTGGGCTCGTCGGCGAACACCACCTCGGGGCGGCTCATCAGGGCCCGGGCGCAGGCCACGCGCTGCTGCTGGCCGCCGGAGAGCTCGCCGGGCCGGTGCTTGAGCCGCGAGCCCAGGTCCAGGACTCCGATCACCTGGTCCCACCACTGCTTCGGGGGCTTGAGGCCGGCCAGGTCCAGCGGCAGCAGGATGTTCTGCTCGGCGGTGAGGGTGGGCAGCAGGTTGAAGCTCTGGAAGATGAAGCCGATCCGGCGGCGGCGCAGCAGGGTCAGCGCCTTGTCGTTGAGCCGCGTCAGCTCCACGCCGCCGATCCGGACCGAGCCGGAGGTGGCGGTGTCCAGCCCGGCCAGACAGTGCATGAGCGTGGACTTGCCGGAGCCGGACGGGCCCATGATGGCGGTGAACTCGCCCTGGCCGAAGCCGACGGTGACGCCGTCCAGGGCGCGGACCGCGGTGGCGCCGGTGCCGTAGGTCTTGACGAGGTCGCGGGCCAGGACGGCCGGGCCGCCGGGCGCGGCGTGCTGAGCGGACATGGTGAACCCCTCCGAGGAATGCTTTTCCGGTGATGCCGGTGGTGGCTGCGATGGGCCGCGGATGTGCCGGTGTTCCTTGCGGATCGGGCCCATCACGAAGGTAGGTTTCGGCGGGGGTGCGGGTCGTCGCCCGGCGGGGTGGTGGCGGCGTAGCCGGCTGGCGGTGCCCGGAGGGTCCCGCGTACGACTTGCGATGGGGCGGCCGGTGCGACTCAAGTCGGGCGGGCCGCGGGGTGGAACCGCGTGAACTGCGGAAACGCCGCAAGGGCCGGAAGCGGGCAGCCGGGGACCGGCTCGGGCCGCCCCGGGCCGGACTTCCGCCGTCCGTGACCGGGCCGAGCCGGGGCGAAAGCCACCCGTTGGAGTGATCTAGGCCGCGAATCCGCTGATCATGCCGCCCTCAAGGGCTTACGCTCTACGCGCTGATCCCTGGGAGGGAGGGACGATGCGACGTTGTCAGCACTTCTGCGGCTGCGAGGGGAACGCCGTCGGGCGGGATCCGGACACCGGGCTGCTGTTGTGCGCCGGCTGCCTGGGGCGCTCGATCCTGGGCACGGACTGCTCGCGGGCCCGCAAGTACTTCGTGCACATGCCCGCGCACTTCGGCGACGGGACGTGGACCGAACCGCCGCCGCTGCGCGACGGGGACCGCTCGGCCGTGCCCGAGGGCTTCGAGGTGTTCCTCACCATCCGCACCGGCTTCCAGGCGCCCGCGTGGGACTTCATGCCGCTGGCGGAGGCCACCACGCCGGTGGGCGTGGGAGCGGGCGCCGGGGCCGCTTCGGTGTTCGCCGGCGGAGCGGTCCGCGAACGCACCGGCGCCGCGGGTGTCACCAACCCGCACCGGCCGCCGAAGGATCCGCCGCCGGGACCGCTTCCGCCCCCGCCGGCCCGCCCCGTGCAGCCGAACCCGCCACGCCGCTGAAAGTCTGCCCGGGTCCGGCGCCGGCGGCGGCGCCGAGCCCGGGCACCGGACCGTCGGTGTCGCCCCCTGTCGCGACGCCGGCGCCGACGGCGCGCCGCCAACAGCGCTTTAAGCTGAGGCTCAGACTCACCAACAATCGACTCCCGTCATC
>JABFXP010000356.1 GCA_013361685.1 Catenulispora sp. | reverse complement strand
CAGAACCAGAACCAGGACCCCGCGAAGTGATCCGCACCGTCCTCGGCGACATAGAGCCCGACGCCCTGGGCGTCACCGACTCCCACGACCACCTGTTCTTCGCCTCACAAAAGCTCCCCGGCCAAGAACTCGACGATCCGGCCGCCGCCGAAGCCGAGCTGCGCGCGTTCGCCGAGGCCGGCGGGCAGGCCCTGGCGCAGTGGACCCCGATCGGGCTGAACCGCCGCGCCGAGGAACTGCCGGCGCTCGCACGAACCACCGGCGTCCACCTCATCGCCGCCACCGGGCTGCACCAAGCCGCGCACTACCGGCCCGAGCTGCTCTCACGCCTCCGGGACGGCCTGGCCGGCCGCTTCATCGCCGAACTCACCGAGGGCCTGCGCCGCGACGACGACCCGGACGGTCCGCCCCTCGCCGCGCGCGCCGGGCTGATCAAGATCGCCGGAGACTTCCACCACCTCGACGCGCACGCCGAGACGGTGTTCGAAGCCGCCGCGGCCGCGCACCACGCGACCGGCGCCACCATCGCGGTCCATCTGGAGGGCGGCACCCATCCGCTCGGGGTGCTGGCGGAGCTGCACGGCCGGCGCGGGGTGCCGACCGCGTCGATCATCCTCGGCCACCTGAACCGCTTCCCGGACGCCGCGCCGCACCGCGAGGCCGCCGAAGCGGGTGCCTGGCTGGGCTTCGACGGTCCCTCCCGGGCGAACCACGCCACCGACTGGCGCCTGTTCGATCTGCTCCGCTCGCTCGCCGACGCCGGCCACGCCGACCGCGTCCTGCTCGGCGGCGACACCACCTCGGCCGCGGCCCGGGCCTCGACCGGCGGCGGCCCCGGCATCCCGTTCCTGCTGACCGGAATCAGGGCTCGAGTGATCGGCGAACTCGGGCGCGATGTCGCCGACGCCTTCTTCGGCCGCAACCCGGCGCGGGCCTTCGACGCGGACTGGCGCGCCTGATCCCGCTCCGGCGAATCCGGGCTCGGATATCCCCTGTGTACGGCCCCGGACACGCGGAAAAGCCCGTCTCCCCAAAGGGAACGGGCTTTTCCGCGCTCGCCGAAGCCGGCCTACCGCCGGATCCGGTCCTTGACCTCGGCGATCCGCGCCAGCAGCCCGTTGACGAACTGCGGCGAATCGTCGGTCGACATCAGCCGGGCCAGCGACACCGCCTCGTCCAGGACCACCGCGTCCGGCACATCGGCCTGCCACAGCAGCTCGAACACGCCGATCCGCAGCACGTTGCGGTCCACGGTGGGCATCCGGTCCAGGGCCCAGCCCTCGCTGTGCTCCTCCAGCAGGTCGTCGATCTTGTCGACGTGCTCCAACACGCCCTCGACCAGGGTCGCGGCGTACGGCTGCACCTGCGGGATGGTGCCCTCCGGACCCTGGGCGCGGACCCGGGCCTGGGTGTCGGCCAGGACCGTGCGCGGGTCGAGGCCCCGCAGATCCGCCTCGAAGAGGATCTCCAGGGCCCGCTGCCGGGCTTTGCTGCGCGGGGATGCCATCAGTTGTTGATGCGGCCGAGGTAGGAGCCGTCGCGGGTGTCGACCTTGACCTTCTCGCCGGTGGTGAGGAACAGCGGCACCTGGATCTCGTAGCCGGTCTCCAGCTTCGCCGGCTTGTTGCCGCCGGTGGAGCGGTCGCCCTGCAGGCCCGGCTCGGTGTACTCGATCACCAGCTCGACCGCGGCCGGGAGCTCGACGTACAGCGGGGTGCCGTCGTGCGTGGCCACCAGCGCCATGGTGCCCTCGAGCATGAAGTTCGCCGCGTTGCCGACCACGTCGCCGGAGACGTGGAGCTGGTCGTACGTGTCCATGTCCATGAACACGAAGTCGGCGCCCTCCTTGTACAGGTACTGCATGTCCCGCCGGTCGACGTTCGCCGTCTCGACCTTGATGCCGGCGTTGAAGGTCTTGTCGACCACCTTGCCGGTGAGCACGTGCTTGAGCTTGGTGCGCACGAAGGCGGGGCCCTTGCCCGGCTTGACGTGCTGGAACTCCACGACGGACCAGAGCTGTCCGTCGAGGTTGAGCACCAGGCCGTTCTTCAGATCGTTCGTGGTCGCCACGTCGGTGAGTACTCCTGCGTCCGACTGCCGGCCCCGGTGAGATAAGGCCGTCGGCGGCCTACAGCACCAGCAGTTCCTTGGTGGTAATGGTGAGCAGCTCCGGACCGCCCTCGGTCTTCGGCCTGACCACCAGCGTGTCCTCGATGCGGACGCCGCCCCGGCCGGGCAGATAGACCCCGGGTTCGACGGTGACCGGAGTGCGATCATCCAGTGTACCCGGCAGGCCCGCGCCCAGACGCGGGTCCTCGTGGATCTCCAGGCCGACGCCGTGTCCGAGGCCGTGCCCGAAGTACTCGCCGTAGCCGGCGGCCTCGATCACGGCGCGGGCGGCGGTGTCCACGTCGGCGCAGGCCGCGCCCGGCTCCAGCGCCTGCCGGCCGGCCTTCTGCGCGGCGAAGACCAGGTCGTACACCTCCACCTGCCAGTCCGCCGGCGCCCGGCCGACCACGAAGGTGCGGGTCATGTCGGCGTGGTAGCCCTGGTAGAGCGCGCCGAAGTCGATCTTGAGGAACTCGCCCTCGCCGACCCGGCGCTCCCCGGGGCGGTGGTGCGGCACGGCGGCGTTCGGTCCGCAGGCCACTATCGTGTCGAAGGCCCGGCCGTCGGCGCCGTGGTCGGTCATCCGGCGTTCCAGCTCCTGCGCGATGTGCCGCTCGGTGCGGCCGATCAGGATGGACTCGGTGAGCTCGGCCAGCGCCCGGTCGGAGATCGCGCAGGCCTCCCGGATGAGGGCGATCTCACTTTCGTCCTTGACCCGCCGCAGCTCCTCCACGGCGTGGCCGAGCCCGGTCAGGCGGGCCGCGGGCGCGGCGGCGGTGAGCTCCCCGGACAGCTGCCGGTGCTCCTCGACGGTGATGGCGTGCTCCTCCACCGCGATCCGCCGCAACCCGTCCTTGGCGGCCCGCTCCACCAGGGCCGGGGCGCAGTGCCGGACGATGATCCGCTCGACGTCCGGCACCTCGGAGGCGGCCTGGGTGTCGTAGCGGAAGTCGGTGCAGAACACCACGCCGTTGCGGGTGACCAGCACCGCCCCGTTGGAGCCGGTGAAGCCGGTGAGGTAGCGGACGTTGACGAGCTTGGTGACCAGCGCGGCGTCCGCGTCCACCGCCTCCAGCCGGGACCGCAGGCGCTCGCGGCGGGCGGCGTACGCCTCGGGGTCGATGGCGGCGGGGGCGGAGGCGGTGCGGTCAGACGTCATGGGTCCCAGACTACGAAGCCGAGCTCAGTCCGGCAGCTCAGACAGGGCTCTCAGTGCGAGCAGGTATGAGGAGATCCCGAACCCGGCGATGGTGCCGGAGGCCACGGCGGCGATGACGCTGGTGTGGCGGAAGGCCTCGCGGGCGTAGGGATTGGAGATGTGGACCTCGATGAGCGGGGCCGTGCGCTGGGCCGCGGCATCGCGCAGGGCGTAGGAGTAATGGGTGAACGCGCCGGGGTTGATGACGACGGGGTACTTCCCGTCGGCGGCCTCGTGGAGCCAGCGCACGAGTTCGCCTTCGTCGTTGGTCTCACGGACCTCGACGTCGAACCCGAGTTCGGTGCCGGTCTCGGTGCACGCCTTCACCAATCCGGCGTATGAGGTGGAGCCGTAGACGTCGGGCTCGCGGCTGCCGAGACGGCCGAGGTTGGGGCCGTTGAGGACCAGCACCTTGGTCGTCACAGGTCCACCACTCCCCCGGCGGCGCCGGCGTGCTTGGCGATCTCGCCGTAGGCGGCGACGAGCAGCGCCGGGTCCGGACCCTCCAGCACGGCGGGCTTGCCCACGCCGTCCAGGACGATGAAGCGGAGCGTGTCGGCGCGGGTCTTCTTGTCCACGCGCATCGTGTCGAGCAGCTTGGGCCAGGCGTGCGCGTCGTAGGCGGTCGGCAGGCCGAGCGCGGTCAGGATCGCGCGGTGGCGGTCCACCACGGCGTCGTCGAGCCGGCCGGCGAGGCGGCCGAGTTCGGCGGCGAAGACCATGCCGACGCTGATCGCCGCGCCGTGGCGCCAGCGGTAGCGCTCGTTGCGCTCGATGGCGTGGCCGAGGGTGTGGCCGTAGTTGAGGATCTCGCGGCGGCCGGACTCCTTCAGGTCGGTGGCGACCACGTCGGCCTTGACCTGGACGGCGCGCTCGATCAGCTCGCGGGTGTGCGGTCCGTCGAACCGCGCGGCGCCGGGCAGGTCCGCCTCGATCAGCCGCAGGATCTCCGGATCGGCGATGAAGCCGCATTTCACGACCTCGGCCAGGCCGGCGACGAAGTCGTTGGCGGGCAGGGTCTGCAGGGTGTCCAGATCGCACAGCACGCCGGCCGGCGGGTGGAACGCGCCGACCAGGTTCTTGCCCTCGGCGGTGTTGATGCCGGTCTTGCCGCCGACCGCCGCGTCCACCATGCCCAGCAGCGTGGTGGGCAGCTGCACCACGCGGACGCCGCGCAGCCAGGTCGCGGCGGCGAAGCCCGCGAGGTCGGTGGTGGCGCCGCCGCCGAGGCCGACGACCGCGTCGGTGCGGGTGAAGCCGGACTTGCCGAGCACTTCCCAGATGTAGGCCAGCACGCCGACCGACTTGGCCTCCTCGGCGTCCGGCACCTCGATGGTCAGTGCCTGGTACCCGGCGTGCCCGGCCAGGTCGTCGCGCACCGCCTCGGCGGTCGCGGCCAGCGCGCGGGGGTGGACGACCGCCACCCGCGCGGCCTTCGGGCCGATCAGCGCCGGCAGTTCGCCGAGCAGGCCGTGGCCGACCACGACGTCGTAGGGCGCGTCGCCGCCCACCTTGATGCGGGTCTGAGTCACGGCTCCAGGCTTTCGACGATTTCCGCCGCGACCTGTTCGGGTTCGCGGTCGGTGCGGACGGTCAGGACGGCGACCTCTTCGTAGAAGGGCCGGCGCTCGTCCATGAGTTTGAGCAGGGTGCCGCGCACGTTGCCCAACAGCAGCGGGCGTTCGCGGTTGAGGCCGACACGGGAGGCGGCGTCGGTGAGCGTGACCTCCAGGAAGGCGACCCGGTGTTCTTTGAGGAGCACCCGGGTGTCGGCGTCCAGGATCGCGCCGCCGCCCAGGGCCAGCACGCCCTCGTGGGTGGCGAGGGCTTCCTTCACCGCGGTCTTCTCCAGCGCGCGGAAGTGCGCCTCGCCGTGCTCGACGAAGATGTCGGAGATCTTCTGGCCGGCGGCGGCCTCGACGTCCTCGTCGGAGTCGCGGAAGGCCACGCCCAGCCGGTCGGCCACCAGGCGGCCGACCGTGGACTTGCCCGAACCCGGGGCGCCGACCAGCACCACGACCGGGCTCACGGCCGCTGCTCCGCGATCCGGATCGGCAGCCCGGCCAGGTAGGCCCGGTGGTTGCGGCGGGTCTCGGCCACCGAGTCGCCGCCGAACTTCTCCAGCACCACGTCCGCCAGCACCAGCGCCACCATCGCCTCGGCGACGATGCCGGCCGCCGGGACCGCGCAGACGTCGGAGCGCTGGTGGTGCGCCACCGTCGCCTCGCCGGTCGCGGTGTCGACGGTGCCCAGGGCGCGCGGCACGGTCGCGATCGGCTTCATCGCCGCCCGGACCCGCAGCGTCTCGCCGGTCGACATGCCGCCCTCGGTGCCGCCGCTGCGGCCGGAACGGCGCCGGACCGCCAGCGGGTCGGTGTCGGCGACCTCCATCTCGTCGTGCGCCTGCGAGCCGGGGACGCGGGCCAGCTCGAAGCCGTCGCCGACCTCGACGCCCTTGATGGCCTGGATGCCCATCAGCGCGGCGGCCAGCTTGGCGTCCAGCCGGCGGTCCCACTGGACGTGCGAGCCCAGGCCCGGCGGGAGTCCGTAGGCGACCACCTCGACGACGCCGCCGAGCGTGTCGCCGTCCTTGTGCGCCTGGTCGATCTCGGCCACCATCGCCGCGCTGGCCTCGGGATCCAGACAGCGGACCGGGTCGGCGTCCAGCCGGTCGACGTCGGCCGGCAGCGGGACGACGCCGCGCGGGGCCTGCGCGCCGCCGATGCCGACGACGTGCGAGACGATCTCGATGCCGACCGCCTGGCGCAGGAAGTCGCGGGCCACCTCGCCCAGGGCGACGCGGGCCGCGGTCTCCCGGGCCGAGGCGCGCTCCAGGATCGGGCGGGCGTCGTCGAAGCCGTACTTCTGCATGCCGGCCAGGTCGGCGTGGCCGGGCCGGGGCCGGGTGAGCGGGGCGTTGCGGGCCTGCGCCTCGAGCAGTTCGGCGGGCACCGGGTCGGCGGCCATCACCGTCTCCCACTTGGGCCACTCGGTGTTGCCCACCTGGATCGCGACCGGGCCGCCCTGGGTCAGGCCGTGCCGCACGCCGCCGAGGATGGTGACGGCGTCCTGCTCGAACTTCATGCGCGCACCGCGGCCATAGCCCAGGCGGCGCCGCGCGAGGGCGTCGGCGATGGCCTTGGTGGACGTCTCGACCCCGGCGGGCAGGCCTTCCAGGACTGCGGTCAGGGCCGGGCCGTGGGATTCCCCTGCGGTGAGCCAGCGTAGCGACATGGTGCGATTCTTCCACGTCTCGCCTGGCGAGCCGGACCACGTCCGGAGATCGGACGAGGGACCGGCGGGGCTGCGCGAACCGGCGGGCCGGACCGTACGGTTCGCGGAACCGGGTAAATCCGTTGCGCGGGCTCGCGCGGCGCTGGCAAGGTGCCGAGTTCGCCCCCGGAAGGACATGACCCGTGATCGTCTATGCCCTTGTCGCCCGCCAGACCTTCCGCCGCTACGTCACCTACCGGGGCGCCATGCTCGGCGGGATGGCGGCCAACACCGTCTTCGGCGGGATCAAGGCCTTCATCGTCACCGCGATCTGGCGCCACAAGACCGTCATCGGCGGCTACGACCTCCGCGACGTCCTCACCTACACCTTCGTCGCGCAGGCGCTGATCGGGCCGATGTCGATCCTCACCAACAACCTGGACATCCCGGCCCGGATCCGGTCCGGGGACATCGGGACCGACCTGTTCCGGCCGGTCGACTTCCAGGGCTACTGGCTGGCGCAGGACTTCGGGCGCGCCGGGTTCGCGATCCTGGGCCGCAGCCTGGTGCCGTTCGTGGCCGGGGCGCTGCTGTTCCGGGTGCGGGTGCCGACGGACCCGCGGGTGTGGGCGGCCTTCGCCGGGGCGCTGGCGCTGGGGATGCTCGTCAGCTTCGCCCTGCGGTATCTGGCGGCGATGTCAGCCTTCTGGCTGCTGGACGAGAAGGGGGTGACCGGGTTCATGAACATGCTGACGATGTTCTTCGGCGGGCTGACCGTGCCGCTGGTCCTGTTCCCGGGCTGGCTGGGGGACGTGGCGCGGGCGCTGCCCTGGGCCTCGGTGATCCTGGTGCCGGTGAACGTGTTCCTGGGAAAGCTCTCGGGGGCCGGGCTGGCCGGCGCGTACGCGTTCGAGGCGGCGTGGGCGGCGGCGCTGCTGGCGCTGGGGCGGCTCGTGACGACCCGGGCGCGGCGGCGGGCGGTGGTCCAGGGTGGATGAGGCCGCGGCCCGGACGCCGGGGGTGGTGGTCACCTATCTGGCGTCGATGCGGATGTGGGCCCGCTCGGCGATGCAGTACCGGACGTCGCTGATCCTGGTGATGATCTACGGGACCTTCGTCGCCGGGACCGAGTTGGCGGCCCTGCTGGTGATCTACAGCAACGTGCAGTCGCTCGGCGGCTTCTCGCTGGCGGAGGCGCTGTACATATACGGGACGGCGCAGGCCGCGTTCTTCATCAGCGATCTGCTGTTCACCGGGACCGAGTACCTGGGGGCGCGAATCCGGATGGGGACGTTCGACGCGCTGCTGGTGCGTCCGGTCGGCGTGCTGCCGCAGGTGTTCGCCGACCAGTTCACGCCGCGGCGGTTCTGTCCGCTGATCTCGGCGTTCGGCGCGCTGGTGGCGGGGCTGGTGTCGGCGCCGGTGCACTGGACCTGGCTTCGGGCCGTGCTCGTGCCCTACACACTGCTGACGGGGGTCGCCGTCTTCGGGGCGATCTGGGTGTTCGTGGGGGCGTTCCAGGTGATGGTGACCGACGCCTCGGAGGCGATGAACATCGTCACCTACGGCGGCCAGTTCATGACGTCGTATCCGCTGTCGCTGTACGGACGGAACCTGATGCTGTTCCTGACGTTCGGGATACCGCTGGGCTTCGTCAACTGGCAGCCCACTCTTTACGTCCTGGGGCATCCGGATCCCCTGGGGCTGCCCACCCTGTTCCGTTTCGCCGGGCCGCTGTTCGCGGCGGCGCTGTGGGGCGTCGCCTTGTCCGCCTGGCGTGGAGCGCTGCGCCACCACTGTTCCACCGGGAGCTGACCGTGCTGATCGAGGCGGAGAACCTGTCGAAGACCTACACGCTGCGGAAGAAGACCGGCCGGCTGAAACGGGAGCGGGCCACTGTGGAGGCGGTCCGCGAGCTGAACCTGTCGGTGGCCGAGGGCGAACTGCTCGGGTACATCGGGCCGAACGGCGCCGGGAAGTCCACGTCGATCAAGATGTTCACCGGCATCCTGTCACCGTCCGGCGGCACGCTGCGGGTGGCGGGCCTGGAGCCGATCCGGGAGCGGAAGCAGCTGGCGCGACGGATCGGGGTGGTGTTCGGGCAGCGGACCACGCTCTGGTGGGACCTGCCGTTAAGGGATTCCTTTGCACTGCTTCACCGGATGTACGCGATCCCGGATGCGCGCTATGCCGAGAACCTGAAGCGCTACGTGGAACTGCTCGGGCTCGCAGAGCTCCTCGACACCCCGGTACGTCAGCTCTCCCTCGGGCAGCGGATGCGGGGCGATCTGACCGCCGCCCTGCTGCACGACCCGAGCATCCTGTACCTGGACGAGCCGACCATCGGCCTGGACGTGACCAGCAAGATGGTGGTGCGGGAGTTCCTGGCCGAGCTGAACCGGGAACGGGGCACGACCATCGTGCTGACCACCCACGACCTGGACGACATCGAGCGGCTGTGCCGCCGGGTGGTGGTGATCGACCACGGGACCGTCGCCTACGACGGGGAGCTGTCGGCGCTGCGGAACCGGATCGCGGCGGACCGCACGCTGGTGGTGGACCTGGCCCGGCCGGGACCGGCGGTGACGGTGCCCGGCGCGACCGTGACCAGGGTCGACGGACCGCGGCAGTGGCTGGCGTTCCCGGCCGAGGCGAACGCCGCGGAACTGATCTCCGCGGTGGCCTCACGCTACGAGCTCGTCGACGTCTCCATCAGGGAAGCTGACATCGAAGACGTCGTCAGAGAGCTTTATTCCAGCTGATACGGTGTCTCGCACTGATTGGCGTGTGGGCTTGCTGGAGCAGGGGGAACGCACGGTGACTGGTTGGACTGTGCCGGGCTACACCGAGACCTCGTCTCTCGGAGCCGGGGCCACGGGCCGAGTGGTGGCGGCGGTCGACGACGCCACCGGGGCGCCGGTGGCGATCAAATATCTGAGCGCGCAGTTCGTCGAGGACGAGGCCTTCCTGGAGCGGTTCCGGGCCGAGGCGGAGCTGCTGGCCGGGCTGGATCACCCGAACGTGGTGCGCTTCCACCGGTACTTCGAGGCCGCCGACGGCGGCGGCGCCGCGCTGGTCATGGAGCTCGTGCCGGGCGCGACGCTCCGCAAGGTGCTGAAGTCCTCCGGGCCGGTGTCGCCGGAGGCGGCGCTGGCGGTGATGCGCGGGTCGCTGCTGGGGCTGGACGCCGCGCACGCGGTGGGCATCGTGCACCGGGACTACAAGCCCTCGAACGTGCTGCTCACCGAGGAGGGTGTCAGCAAGCTGGCGGACTTCGGGATCGCCGAGCGCGCCGGCGCCGAGACGCAGGCGATCGGGACGCCGTCGTACATGGCGCCGGAGCAGTGGGAGGGCGCGCCGTCCGAGCCGGTGACCGACATCTACGCCGTCACCGCGTCGTTCTACGAATGCCTCACCGGCCATGTGCCGTTCAAGGCGGACACCGTCTTCGAGCTGGAGGAGCTGCACCGGACGGCGCCGATCCCGTTGGCCGACGTGCCGCCGGCGGTGCGCGGGCTGGTCGCGCACGGGCTGGCGAAGGACGCGGCCATGCGGCCGGCGAGCGTGTCGTCCTTCATCGCCGAGCTGGAGGAGACCGCGGTCTCCGAGTACGGCGTGGACTGGGAGGAGGAGGGGCGGCGGGATCTGGCGGTCTTCGTGCTGCCCTTGTGGTCGGGCGGTGCCGAGGGCACTGACGGCCTCGCCCAGTCGGGGGGTCCTGGCGAGCCCGGGGGTCCCGGCGATCCCGGCGGTCCCGGCGGGATGGATCAGGGCGAGGAGTGGTTCGGCTTCTCCGAGGAGCCCGACGGTCCCGGCGACCTGGACCCCGGCATGGAGGGCATGGAGGAGTCGGCGCGGCCCTGGCGGCGGATCGGCCGCGGGACCCAGGCCGGCGTGGCGGCGGCGCTGGTCGCGGTGGTCGGCAGCGTGCTGGCGGCGGTCGCGTTCGGGTCGGAGGGGAACGCCAAGACGCCGGTCGCGGGCAGCACCGGGATCACCGTCTCGGCGGTCGCGTCGTCGGCGGTGCTGAGCGACACGCCGGCGGCGACGCCGGCCGGGACGAACACGCCCACGTCCGGGACCCCGACGCCGACCACGTCCACGCCGACCAGCCCGACGAAGACGTCGAGCAGCACGAAGCCGACGCCGACCAAGGCGTCGAGTTCGCTGGTGGTGTCGGGGCTGCCGTCGGCACCGGTGACGACGGTGTCGACGAGCACGGCGACGAGCGCGCCGAGCAGCCCGGCGGAGGTGACGTCGGCGCCGACGTCGTCCGCGGGCGCGACCACGCCGTCGACGTCACCGAGCACGAGCTCGAAGCCGACGATCAGTGCGACGCTGGTACAGGTCACGCAGCCGCAGCCCTGCCCCCTTCCCCCGAAGAACGTCGAGTCGTTCCAGGTGACGTTCACGGTCCGCGGGCTGCCTGCGGGCACGACCGTGCCCATCAGCTACAGCTGGCGGTATCTCAGCGCTGATGGCGGCAGCAAGGGCGAGACGAGCGCCGGCAACGGCGTGTCGTATGCCGGGTTCCGCATATCGGGAACCGCGGACGACTCGGTGGTCGTGGACTGGAGTACGCCGGACGGGCTGAGCGGGACCACCAACTCGGTGCGGACCTGCGAGATCATCGGCTGATCCGGGCCTGCTCCGGCAGGCTCACGGGAGGGCGACGACCCCCGCGACGACATCGCGCACCTGCGCCGGCTGCGGGGGCTGGTCGCCGTGGTCGGCATAAGTCATGTGGAGCGTGCCGATCAGCATCAGGGCCGTGAGGTCGACGTCGGTGTCCGGCAGGAGGCGGCCCAGGTCGCGTTCGGCCCGAAGGTAGCCCGCGAGCATCCGCTGCCCCTCGCCGAGGACCGGGATGCCGGTGATCCCGGCCGCGCGGAGGCGGGCGCGGACGCCGTCGCGGAAGCCGACGAGGGCGACGATGCGCGTGGCCAGCGGGGTGAACAGCTCGTAGACGGCGTCGGCGAGGTTGTCGACGAGATCGCCCTGCCCGGCGCGGGCGAGCAAGCGCGCGTCAAGCTCGGTGACGCGGCGCGCGCGGTCCTGGATGTAGCCGGCGAGGAAGGCGTCGAAGTCGGTGAAGTGCCGGTGCAGGACGCCCTTCGCCACGCCGGCCTCCTCGGTGACCGCGCGACTGGTCAGGGCTTCGGGGCCGGAGCGGAGCAGGACCCGCTCGGCGGCGGCGAACAG
>JABFXP010000280.1 GCA_013361685.1 Catenulispora sp. | reverse complement strand
GTGCGGCTGCTGCGCGCCGAGCCGATGCTGCGGCGGTCGGTGCGGTACCAGGTGCCGGCGTTCGCCGGGTTCAGCGCGGCGTGGACGGCGCTCGCGCTGCACGTCACCGGGCCGCGCTACCACCTCGGGACGCCGGCGGTCGGGCTGCTGGCGCTGGTCGGCGCCGCGAGCATGGCCGGCACGCCGCGCGCCGGCCGGGCGGCGGACCGGCTGGGACCGGACGCCGTGAACCTGCGCAGCCTGGTGGGCGTCCTGCTCGCCGCGGCGCTGCTGCTCCTCGGCGATGCCGGAGGCGCCGTCGGCTTGGTCGGTCTCGGCGCCGGGATGCTCGCGCTGGACGTGGCGGTGCAGTCGGGCCAGGTCGCCAACCAGGCGCGGATCTTCGCGCTGCGGCCCGAGGCCCGCGCGCGCTTGAACACGGCCTACATGACGTGCGCGTTCCTGGGCGGCAGCGCGGGGTCGTGGCTGGGCGTGCGGGCCTATGCGGCGTTCGGGTGGAACGGCGTCTGCGGGCTGGTGGCGGTGCTCGGCGGCGCGGCGCTGGCGTCGGGCGCGGGACGAGAGCGAGGGCGAGAGCGTGCAGCGGTGCCGCCGCCGGCAGCCCTTCCCCCCGCGCCCACCGAAGTGGATCAGTTCACGCAAGTGACCCCGTTGTCCATGGAGATGCCGGGCGGCAGAGCGGGCGGCGTCGGCGTGGCCGGGCCGTTCGGGTCGGCCGGGTCTGAGCCCCCGGGGTCGGCCGGCGGGGTGTAGTCGGTGCCGAGGCGGACGATCACGTGCCCGGCCGCCGTGCGGGCCGAGGGGGCCGGGACCGCCGGCACGCCGAGCTTCGCAGCGAGCTGACTCGCCGCCTTGGCCGCGCCCCGGCCGTAGAGGATGGTGGTGCGGCTCTGCGCGGCGGCGCCGGCGGTCTTGTCGACCGGCCAGCCGGAGGACGTCAGCAGTTCGGCGACCGAGGTGGCCAGGCCGCGCGTGGCGGTGGCGTTGTAGAGGTCGACGACGGCCGGTGCGGCGACCGGGCCGGTCTGCCCGGTGCTCGCCGGTCCCGAGACCTGCGAGACCGGCGAGAGCTTGGCCTGGTTGGGTACCCCGGACGGTCCGGGGCCGGACGGTCCGACGCCGGCGGGACCGGCTTCCGACGGAGTGTCCGTCGGCCCGCCGTCGCCCTCAGGCCCCTGCGTCCCGTCGGCGGGGTCCCGCGGCGGCGTGTCGCCGAACGCGGACATCACGATCCGCTTGATCTGCCACGGGTTCACGGTGTTCACCGACCCGTCGCCGGGCAGCACCGGCTGGCCGGTGATCGGCAGCTCCCGGAAGTCGGCGTTGCCGGAGGTGAGGTTCTGCGCGCGGGTGGCGAAGTCGAGCACGTCCCAGGAGTCGTCGATGACCACGTCCTTCTTCACCACCTGGAACAGCGAGCGCATCTTGCCCAGGTCGCCGATCACGCCCTCGCCGCGCAGCTTGTGCATCACCGAGGACAGGAACGCCTGCTGTCGCCGGTTCCGGTCGAAGTCTCCGCGCAGCAGGTGGAAGCGCTGCCGGACGAACTGCAGCGCGGTGGGGGCGTCCAGCTCCGAATACCCGGCGGGCAGCTTCAGGCCGGTGCCGGCGCCGTTCTCGATCGGGTCGTCCACCGGGTGGTTCAGGCACACCTGGATCGGGCCGACGGCCTTGGCGATGTCGTAGAAGCCCAGCAGGTTGATCTCGGCCAGGTGGTCCACGTGCTCGCCGGTGAGCAGCTGCACCGCGCGGATCGTCGACTCCCGTCCGACCTCCCGGCTGACCTTCTCGATCTGCGCCTTGTCGGTCATGCCGGAGTCCTTCAGCCGCTGCACGGCGATGCCCTTGGCGCGGCCGTACGCCTCCTTGATCTTGTGCATGCCCAGGTCCGGGATCTCGCCGACGCCGGAGTCGCCGCCGGGTTCCTCGACGTAGTCGTCGCGGGCGATGGAGAACGCGGTGACCCGGCCGCCGTCGGCCGGGATGTGCATCAGGATCAGGACGTTGGTGTTGTACCCGCCGATCTCCGAGGAGCCGGCGTGCAGCTCCTGCTCGACGAAGTCGGTCGGCAGGTCGTTGCCGTCCATGTCCTTGCGCGAGTCCAGGCCGACCAGCAGCAGGTTGACCGAGCCGTCCAGGCGCGGGGCGACGTAGCCCTTCTCCCCGGAGCGGATCGCGTTGATCGCGTCGGAGGTGAGCAGGCCCGAGGTCAGGTTGTGGTACGCGGCCCAGGTGGCGCCGCTGGCCAGCAGGACCGCCGCGGAGGCGGTGCCGAGCAGCGCCCGGGCCGCGACGGCGGCGCGGCTCGCGCGGCGGGGCGGTTCCTGGCCGCCTTGACCACCGCCGCCGTAGCCGCCGCCGGGACCGGTCTTCGTCGGGCGCTGCGATCCCGTCTGCGGACGCCGGTAGCGCAGGCCGTCCTCGGGGTGCGGGTACACGGGCGGCTGAGGCACCAAGTCGTAAGGGGGCTGAGTCCGCGGGTCCTTGCGCCCCCGGCCGGAGCCGAAGCCGTGATCAGACACCGACCGACCCCCGGCGGCCGGCCGTCCGCCGCACCACCGCGACCAGCGCCGCGGCCGTCAGCGCCAGCACCATCGCGGGGAACGCGTCGATCATGCCGTGCGCGACGGCCACCGCCCGCCGTGTGCCGTCCCCGGAGGTGTCGAGCAGTTCCCGGCCCACGCACAGCGTCCAGATCGCCAGCGGCGCCGCCGGCAGCACCCACCACAGCCCGGCCGGCCGCACCCGCGCCGCCGCGAACGCCGCGGTCCCCGCGCACAGCAGCACGAACGCCGCGCCGCCGAGGAACATCCCGATCAGCGGGGCGAGCAGGAGCAGCGCGACGACGTGCGCGGCCGGGGCCGGGCGCTTCGGCCGTCCGCGCCGGGTCGGCGCGCGGTGGCCGCTGGGGCCGTGGGGGCCGCTGCCACGAGTGCCGGGGGTGTAGGGCATGAGGCACATCTTCACATCTTGGGTGGCGACGATGGGATAAGACCGAGAAGTGTCTGATGCCGCATTCATCAGGTGATGGGACCGTCGGCTGAACTCCACCGGCCGGGCCGCGAAGACAGGTGCTAGCACCCCTGTTTCGGGGACTGCTTCCGGCGAGTCTTGAACGCATGACAGCCATGGAAGACGCGCTGCGTCTGGAATCGGTGAGCAAGACCTACGGCGACCGGGTGCGCGTCGCCGCCCTGGAGAACGTGAGCCTGTCCCTGCCCTACGGCAGCTTCACCGCCGTGATGGGCCCCTCCGGCTCCGGCAAGAGCACGCTGCTGAACACCGCCTCCGGCCTGGAACGGGCCGACACCGGCCGGATCCTGGTCGGCGGCCAGGAACTCGACGCCTCCGACGAGACCGCCGCGACCCGCTTCCGCCGGGGCCGCATCGGCTTCGTGTTCCAGTCCTTCAACCTGCTGCCGACCCTGACCGTGTGGCAGAACGTGCTGCTGCCGGCCCGGATCGCCGGGACGTCGGTCGACAAGCGCCACGCCCGGCGGCTGCTGGACCGGGTCGGCCTCGGCGACCGGCTGGAGCAGCGGCCGGCCGAACTGTCCGGCGGCCAGCAGCAGCGGGTGGCCATCGCCCGCGCCATCGTCACCCGCCCGGCGCTGCTGTTCGCCGACGAGCCCACCGGCGCCCTGGACTCCGCCCGCGCCGCCGAGGTGCTGATGCTGCTCGGGGAGTCGGTGCGGGAGTACGGCCAGACCGTGGTGATGGTGACCCACGACCCGGTGGCCGCCGCCTACGCCGACCGCGTGCTGTTCCTGGCCGACGGCCGGATCGTGGACGAGATGCGGGCGCCGGAGACGGCCGGCGTCGCGGCCCGGATGGCCGCCTTCCGGACCGGGAAGGTGGCGGCCTGACATGTGGACCGTGACCTTCAGCACCCTGCGCCGGAACCGGGGAGTCTTCCTGGCCTCCTTCCTGAACCTGTTCCTCGGCGGGGCCATCCTCACCGGCTTCGCCTCCCTCTACGAGACCAGCGGCGGGCCGGGCGTGTCCGCGGCCGACCGCGACACCCTGCAGACGATGGCCTTCGTCATCGGCGGCTGGGGCGCGCTGATCATCGCCTTCGGCACCGCCGCCACCCTGACCCTGGCGGTGCGCCAGCGGGAACGGCAGCTCGCGCTGCTCAAGGCGGCCGGCGCGCTGCCCGGCCAGATCCGGCGCATGGTCCTGGCCGAGACCGTGACCCTGCTGGCCGCCTCGGCGATCCCGGCCACCCCCGCCGGCATGGCGGTGGGCCGCGCGGTGCTGGCCGCGCTGAAGTCCAGCCACCAGGTCTCCGGCGGCGTCGGCTTCCGCTTCGGCGGCACCGCGCTGGCCATCGGGTTCGGCGACATCGTGCTCGCCGCGGTCGTCGCCGCCTACGTCGCCGGGCGGCGCGCGGCGAACCAGGGCACCGCCGCCGCACTGGTCAGCTCCGCCCTCGACGAGACCCGCATCAGCCGCAAACGCCTGATCTGGGCGGGCGTGCTGCTGGCCGGCGGCGTGAACGCGGCGGTGATGGTCGCGACCATGATGAAGGACGAGGGCTACGACACCATGTCGGTGGCCGGACAGGCCTGCATCCTCACCGCCCTCGGCCTGGCGGTGCTCGCCCCGCTGCTGATCCGCGCCACCGTCGCGGTGCTGGGCCCGCTCATGCGCGGCACCGGCGGCTACCTGGCCGAGGCCGAACTGCGGCAGCACTCGCGGCAGGCCGCCGGGGTGCTGATGCCCGTCATCTTGTTCGTCGCGCTCGCCAACGGCGCGCTGTACCAGCAGCTCATCCAGGACGACGCGACCCACGCCGCGCACCTGACGCCCACGGCCGACGACAAGGGCGTGCAGACCCTCAGCTTCCTGGTGGTCGGCATGATCGCGCTGTTCGCGGCGGTCGTGGTGGCCAACGTCGCGGTCGCCGGCACCCTGCACCGGCGCCGCGAGTTCGGCCAGCGCCGGCTGCTCGGCGACACCCCCGCGCAGGTGCGGCGTTCGCTGAGCTGGGAGACGGGCGTGGTGCTGGTCGCCGGCCTGGTCTTCGGCACGGTCGCCGCGCTGGCCGGGGTGCTGCCGTTCAGCTACGCCAAGACCGGCGCCTGGCTGCCGGACCAGGGCCTGTGGGTGTTCCTCGGGGTCGCCGCCACGGTCAGCGCGGTGACGGTGGCCGCCTGCCTGGGGGCCGCCCGCAGCGCGCTGCGGACGCCGGCGCTCGCCGCCGTGGCCGCGTGAGGGGAAGCCGCGTGAGTGGAATGGGACAATGCAGTGGCGCTTCGCGCCCCGCTCGAAGGCGGTCGGCGGGAGACGGGTGGGCGTGGCGAGTGCCGGAAGGAGGGGGAGGCGGATGACCGGGCAGGCGTTGCCGGCCGCGGGTACGGGCTCGGGTTCGGGTCCGGACCGGGGCTCGGGCCGCGGCGAGGTGTGGCGGGCGCGGGCGCTCGTCGCGGGCCGGGCCGCGGTGCGCGGCCTGGTGATCGCCCCGGTGTCGATCGTCGCGGGCATCCCGCTGGTGGTCCTGACCGTGCTCGCGGTGTCGCTGCTGCCGCTGGGCGTGGGCGCGGCGCTGCTGCGCCCGGCGGTCGGCATGACCCGGGCGCTGACCGGCTGGCAGCGCCGGCTCGCCCGGGAGTGGAGCGGTGTGGAGATCCCCGAGCCCTACCTGCCGCGGGCCGGCCGGGGCCGGCTGCCCTGGCTCCTCGGCGACCCGGCGACCTGGCGGGACCTGCTGTGGCTGCTGGTGAACGTCCCGGTGGGCGCGGCCCTGGGCCTGCTGCCGGTGACGCTGATCGGCTGGGCGGTGCTGGGCGTGCTGTCGGTCCCGGGCCTGGCGCTGACCGGCGACCCGTTCTGGCCCTTCGCCCTGGGCTTCGGCGTGCCGGCCCTGGCCCTGGCGCCGTTCGCCGGGCCTGCGCTGCTCCGGGCCCAGGCCCTGGTCGCCCGGTCCCTGCTGGCCCCCAGCGACGCCAGCGAGCGCATCAGCGCCCTGACCGAGACCCGCGAGGCGGCCACCGACGACGCCGAGGCCGAACTGCGCCGCATCGAGCGGGACCTGCACGACGGCGCCCAGGCCCGGCTGGCGGCCGTGGGACTGAGCCTGGGCATGGCCGAGGACCTGGTCCGCGAGCACCCGGAGCAGGCGATCGCGCTGCTGGCCGAGGCCCGGCAGCACAGCGGGGCGGCGCTGGCCGAGCTGCGGTCGCTGGTGCGCGGCATCCACCCGCCGGTGCTGGCCGAACGCGGGCTGGAAGACGCGCTGCGGGCGCTGGCGTACGCCTCGCCGCTGCCGGTGGAGGTGCGGTACGAGATGGCCGAGCGGCTGCCCGCGCCCCGCGAGACGGCGCTGTACTTCGCCGTCGCGGAGGCGCTGGCCAACGTGCTGAAGCACAGCCAGGCGGACCACGCCCGGATCCTGGTGCTCGGCCCGGAGGGACGGCCGGGACGGTTCGGGAGGGTGAGCGCCGAGGTGTGGGACGACGGCGTCGGCGGCGCGGACGCCGACAGCGGCGGCGGGCTCGGCGGCATGCGCCGGCGCCTGGCGGCCTTCGACGGGACGGTGACGGTGGACAGCCCGGTCGGAGGCCCGACCACGGTGACGATGGAGGTTCCGTGCGCGTAGTGCTCGCCGAGGACCAGGCCCTCCTGCGGGACGGCCTGGTCCGGCTGTTGTCGGCGCACGGATACGAGGTGGTGTCCGCCGTCGAGACCGGCCCGGACCTGCAGGACGCGCTGGAGAGGCACCGGCCCGACGTCGCGGTGGCCGACATCCGCCTGCCGCCGACGTTCAAGAACGAAGGACTCGTGGCCGCGCTGCAAGCCCGGCGCCGGCACCCGGGCCTGCCGGTGCTGATCCTGTCCCAGCACGTCGAGCCGCTGTACGCGCGCGAACTGCTGTCCGACCGCGCGGGCGCGATCGGCTACCTGCTGAAGGACCGCGTGTCGGACGTCCGCTCCTTCATCGAGGCGGTGCGGATCGTCGCCGGCGGCGGCACGACGATGGACCCCGAGGTGGTCGCGCAGATGCTGGCCCGGCGCTCCCGCGACGAGCGCCTCGGCTCCCTGACGAAGCGCGAACGCGAGGTCCTGGCCGCGATGGCGGAGGGCCACGCCAACGCCGGGATCGCCGCGCGCATGGTGATCACCGAGAAGGCGGTCAGCAAGCACATCAACACGATCTTCGCCAAGCTCGGGCTGCTGCCGGACCTGGACGGGAACCGCAGGGTGCTGGCCGTTTTGGCGTTTCTGGACGCGGCCTGACGGCTCGATCGGTGCGATCGCGCCAGCTGCGGCGCCGCCCGCCGTGCCCCGCGCCCGCGCCGCCCACCGCACCGGTTGGCACCACCCATGGCACCACCTATGGCACCACTTCTGGCCTCCCATGGCACCAGCCTGAGCCAACTTGGTGCCATTTTCTCTTGCGTGGCGCCAAGAGTGGTGCCATAGTGGTGCCATGAAGTTGAACCCGTACGTGGCCGGCGTCCGCACCGAGCTGCTGACCGTCGCCGAGGCCGGCGGCGAGGCGGCCTTGGAAGCGGCCGAGCGGCTGACGGCGCCGTTGGAGGCCGCCATCCGGCTGACGCTGCTGCAGGCGCTGAGCGCGGCGGCGGAGGAGATCACCGCCGAGCTCGCGCCGGGGTCGGTGGAGGTGCGGCTGCGCGGAGCCGACCCCGAGTTCGTGGTGGCGATCCCGGCTTCGGCCGCGTCGTCCGGCGGCGCGGGCGAAGCCGACGCGGAGTCGGCCTCGGTGGCGCAGGTGCAGCTGCCCAGCGCACCGGAGGACGACGACGGGCAGATGGTGCGGATCAACCTCCGGTTGCCCGCGCATCTGAAGTCGCGCGTCGAGGAGGCCGCCGACGCGCTCGGGTTCTCCGTCAACAACTGGCTGGTGCGGGCCGCCGCCGCCGCGCTGGAGAACGAGCAGCGCCGGCCCCGGCAGCCGCGGACCAACGTCACCACCGGGCAGAGCCTGTCCGGCTGGGCCCGCTAGCCGGTCCATCACGGCCGCCGCGCCGCGGCGGCCGGGCGCGCAGAGCGCCGCGATATCACCGCAGGTCAAAGTTCTGACTATCGACAGAAGGATTCACCATGCCCGCTTTCAGCACTCCGACCGCCATCGCCGCCGCCCTCGACCTGGGCATCGGCAACGTCACCATCGTCGCCTCGGACCGTACGGACACCGTCGTGGACGTGCGGCCGGCCGATCCGAACAACCCCAACGACGTCAAGGCCGCCGAGGCCACCCGGGTCAGCTTCGACGACGGGACCCTGCGCATCGTCGGCCACAAGCCCAAGTGGTACAGCTCCGCCAAGAAGTCCGAGAGCGTGCTGATCCGCATCGAACTGCCCACCGGGTCCACCGTGCGCGCCACCAGCCCGTTCGGCGACTTCGACCTCGGGGGCGGGTTCGGCGACGTGCGGCTGGACACCTCCTTCGGGGAGATCCGGGTGGAGCAGGCCGCCTCGCTCACCGTCAAGACCGCCATGGGCCCGGTCGACGTCGGGCACGTCGCCGGCCGCGCCGAGGTGCACACCAGCTCGGGGGACCTGCGGGTGCACCGGGTCGGCGGGGAGGCCGTGCTGAAGAACACCAACGGCACCAGCCACCTGGGGCGGGTCGACGGGGACGCGCGCATCGTCAACGCCAACGGCGACATCTTCGTCGACCACGCCGGCTCCGGCGTCAGCGCCAAGACCGCCAACGGCCGGATCCGGCTGAGCCACGTGGAGAACGGCGAGGTGGAGGCGCTGACCGCGGTCGGCACCGTGGACGTCGGCGTGCTGCGCGGCGTTCCGGCCCACCTGGACGTGCAGACCACCATCGGCCGGGTCTACAACGAGCTCGAGGCGGGGTCGGCGCCGGCTCCGGGCGAGCGCTCGGTGCGGCTCAAGCTGCGCAGCACCACCAGCGACATCACCATCCGGTACTCGGAAGCAGGCTGACCGGCAGCGGTCGCGAACAGCAGGGGGAAACGATGTCCGCACCAGCGATAGCGGTGGAGGGGCTGCGCAAGTCCTTCCCCGCCGCGAAGAAGGGGGACGCGCCCAAGCTCGTCCTCGACGACCTCGACCTGGAGGTCGAGCCCGGCACGGTGCACGCCCTGCTCGGCCCGAACGGGGCCGGCAAGACCACCGCCGTGCACATCCTCACCACGTATCTGCGGCCTGACGCCGGGCGGGTCCTGGTCGCCACGCACGACGTGGTGACCGACCCGGAGCGGGTCCGGGCGGCGATCGGCGTCACCGGCCAGTTCTCGGCGGTGGACTGGCTGCTCACCGGCCGGGAGAACCTGCGGCTGATGGCCGATCTGAACCATCTGGGCAAGGCCGAGGGGCGGCGGGTCGCCGCCGGGCTGCTGGAGCGCTTCGACCTCGTCGAGGCGGCCGACAAGCCGGCGTCCACATACTCCGGGGGCATGAAGCGGCGGCTGGACCTGGCGATGACGCTGGTCGCCCGGCCGCGGGTGGTGTTCCTGGACGAGCCGACCACCGGGCTGGACCCGCGCAGCCGGCGCACGATGTGGGAGTTCGTCCGGGAGCTCGTCGCCGGCGGCACCACGATCCTGCTCACGACGCAGTACCTGGACGAGGCCGACGAGCTGGCCGACCGGGTCTCGGTGCTGGACGGCGGCCGGATCGTCGCCGACGGCACGGCCGCCGAGCTCAAGCGCCGGATCCCCGGCGGGCGGATCGACGTGGAGTTCGCCGACCGCGGGGAGCTGGACGTCGCGGCGCGGATCCTGCGGGTCCCGGCGCCGGACGGGCTGACCCTGCGGCTGCCGCACGACGGCGGCGTCCGGTCGCTGCGCGCCGTGCTGGACGCGCTGGACGACGCCGCGGTCGACGTCACCGCGCTGACCGTGAAGGCCTCGGACCTGGACGACGTCTTCTTCGCCCTGACCGGGCACGCGGCCGAGACCACCGAGGCCACCGGGGCCACCGAGACCGCCGGCACCAGTCAGACCGCTCAGACCGCTGACAAGGAGGCAGCACGATGACCTCGTACGCGTTCACCGACACCATGACCATGGCGCGCCGCGACTTCAAGCACACGGCCCGCTACCCGATGCTGCTGGTCTCCACGGTCGTCGCGCCCGGCTTCCTGCTGGTGATGTTCGTGACGATCTTCGGCGGGGCCATGAAGGGCGTGCTGGCCGGCAGCGGATCGACCCACTACGTCGACTACATCACGCCGTCGATCCTGATCCAGACCGTCGCGTTCAGCGCGCAGACCACCGCCATCACGGTCAACACGGACATGACCGAAGGCGTCATCGCCCGGTTCCGGACCATGGCGATCTCCCGGCCCTCGGTGCTGACCGGCACCGTGCTCGGCTCGATGCTGCGGACGGTGATCGCGATCGCGATGCTGTTCGGCGTGGCGGTGGGCCTGGGCTACCGGCCGCACGGCTCGCTGTCCGGCTGGCTGGCGGCGCTGGGCATCACCGGCCTGCTGATGGTGGCCTTCATGTGGCTGGCGGTCGGGTTCGGGCTGAACGCCAAGACCGTGGCCGGGGCCAGTTCCTCGGTGGTGCTGCTGGAGTTCCTGCCGTTCATCTCCGGGGCGTTCGTGCCGACCGGGTCGATGCCGGCCGCGGTGCGCTGGGTCGCGGCGAACCAGCCGTTCAACCCGATCATCGGCGCGGTGCGCGGGCTGCTGGCCGGCGGGCACGTGGGGAACCAGGGCTGGGTCGCGCTGGCCTGGTCCGCCGGGTTCGCGGCGCTCGGCTACGTCTGGGCGCGCCGCCTCTACGACCGGGAGCCCGGCCGGTGAACGGTCCCGGCCGATCGGCCGGCCGCCGCGGAGAACCGCTACGCCGCCGTTGACATCACTGCCCGCTGCACCGAGTTTGGATTCGGTGGAGCGGGTAGCGGTGTTCGCGGCGGCGTCGTTCTGACGTTCCCCCGCCGGTTGCCGAGGAAGCCCAGGAAGGGGTGGCGATGGCCGACCGTCAGCTTCCGCCGCTGCCGCTGAGGTCCAGGACGAACAGCTCGGTCACGCCGGCCAGCGTGAGCACCCGCAGCACCGCCTCGGACGGCGCGGCCAGGGTCAGGCGGGCGCCGGCGGCGTCGGCCTTGTGCTGGGCGCGGATCAGCGTGCGCAGGCCCATGGAGTCCAGGAAGGCCACCTTGGAGCAGTCCACGACCACCGAGGCGCCGGGGCGCACGTACTCGTCCAGCACGCTCCACAGCGTGTCGGCGGCGGCGAGGTCGACGTCGCCGGCGACCGCCACCACGGTCGTCGCCGGACCCGCGCTCCCGGTCCCCGGGCCCGCGCCGACCCGATCCGGGTCGCCGTCGACCTCGACCGAGAACCCCTCGACCGCCATGGCGCCTCCTGTCACACCCAGCCCGCGTGATCCCCGATCGCTACCGACGATATCGGGTCCTGTTAACGGTGGGAATCAGGCGCGATGAGTCGGCGCCGCCTGGCCCAGCTGCGCCTGGCCCCCGGGCCCTCGGCCCCCGGCCGGGCGCGCCGCTTCCTGGAGGACACCTGCCGCCGCTGGACCGCCGCCGACTTCGTCGCCGACGCCGCGCTGGTGGTCAGCGAGCTGGTCACGAACGCGGTGCGGCACGCCGGCACCGAGATGCGGGTGGCGCTGGAGCTGCGGGACGGCGCGCTCACCGTGAGCGTCCACGACGGCGGCCCGGGCCTGCCCCGGCTGATCCCGGCCGCCGAGCGCCGGTTCGGCGGCCGGGGGCTGGCGATCGTGGTGCGGCTCGCCGAGGCCTGGGGCGTGGTGGTCGGCG
>JABFXP010000806.1 GCA_013361685.1 Catenulispora sp. | reverse complement strand
CCTGGGCAATTGGTGCGACAACCTCGGCCACGAACTCCTCGACCTGAGCACCGCCCTGTCGAAGATCACGGTCGACGAGTTCTGGAAGTCAGACGCCGGAGCCGAGTTCGCGACCTTCATCGCCTCAGTCGCGAAGCGCGCCCAGCAGGCCTCCTACCGTTTCCTCCACGCCAGCACGGTGTACGGACGCGACGTAGGCCACGGCTACGCCCAGAGCCTCGACTCCGCCAAAACAGAAGCCACGCACCTCCTGGCCACCTTCGCCGACACCACCGACTCCCAAAAACTCCAATCGAGCCTGCACGCGATTACCGAGCGTCTCGAAACAGAGGGTCAGAGAGCCGCCGCCAAGCTCACGTGGTATTCGACCAACGACGGACTGGCCGATGGCAGCACCCCACTTCAGCTCAGCGAGACCGAGGACACCCACTTCGCAGCCCTGGCCGACGCCGCAGTCCTGCAAGCACTCCTCCACGGCGGCGACCCGTCGCTGATCCCCGACGCCCCCGACATCGACTGCGCCACCGACCTCAAGGCCCAACTGGCGGTGATCGCTCAAGACGTCGCAAACCACAACGGCGACCAAGCCTTCCAGCAAGACTTCGTGAACGCTTCGGCGGATAGCCTGGCCATCCTGGCCCGATCCCTGACCAGCACGAAAGACGGCAAACTCCTTCCGCTGGACGCCAACGCTCAGAAAGCACTGAGCCAATTCGCCGCAGCCGTGGCTGCCGCCACCAACCGCGATGCCCTCACCCCCGACGCGTTCACAAAGCTGTCAGCGACCTCAGACCCCTGGGCCACCGCGATGCTGCTGCAGTTCGGGCCGTCGGGAGCCGCCTACGGCCAGAGTCAGGGCGCGCTGCTGCTCGCCAAGATCACTCAGAACGCGGAGCACCAGCTCCAGCCGATCGATCAGCCGGACCCGGCTTGGCCGAGTGGACAACACCCGCTCGACGCGATTCTGCTCCGCGCCACCGAGAACGGGGAAGCCACACGCATCGCGCTGGGGGACGGCACACCTCTGGCTAAAGAACTTGCGCGTTCCTTGCTGGTGATGCACGCGCAATACGGGTATCCCTCCCGAGGGAAGTTCTATGCTCGAGGCTCGTGGGGGAGGTTCGACAACGGGACTGCCGACGGTAATGCTGAAGCGAACTTTCTTCGCGCGGCGGGTATCCCTCCGATGCGGGACGATCCCTATTCCATGGCTGCGGCGCTGAACGTGCTGGCCACTGCCTCGGATATGCATACGGAGCATCAGCCGAGAACGCTCGTGGATCCGGTGAAGACAGTTCTCCAGGGATACACGGCAAAATATGCGGACGACCTTGCGATGTCATCGACGAATGACTTCGAGCGGGAGGTGGCGACCTCTCCGACGCAATGGGTGTCAATGTCTCGAGACGATGTCCGAAATATTCTTGATCTCGCGTATGGTAAAGATAGCGACGCGTGGAGGTCATTCCGTGCGGGAATCTTGAATCGCGCTGTGGACAACATCGCATCGGGAAGCGCGAATAGGCTGCCGGACGCGCCGCTGGCGTCCTATCAGGATCTGGCATTTCTTGACGGACTTGCCAACAAAGAGGGCGATGATTGGCGCCGTGCCGGAGCTATGGCGGACGACCAGAAGGCAAGTAACCTCCTCATGGCCGCTAATACCGCGTTGGGCGCTTTCGGGAACATACCACTGGACCCTGCCGCGCATCCCGTCGGCGCGTACTCGCAGCCAGTCGCCGGCGGTGTGGCGCCGCTGTTGGCGGACATCGCGCCAGATTGGTTCGACGACCAGCATCTCGATCGGTTGAATGACAAGATACGCGAGGAGAATTTGGACGTCGAGCTTTCGTACCGGATCCTGGCGGCTCGCGCGCTTCTGAGGTCCGGTACCTTGAAGCCCGAGCTTGCCAACGATTTGCAAGCGCACATGCCCCAGGCGCACGGAGGGGACCCGACCTCGTTCATCGGGTGGATCAATCTTCACATGAACGATCAGAACTACGGTCTCGACGGTGCCACGCTGGCCAACATTTCCGAAAGCCTCAAGGAGGAATTCGATCGTGTGCAGTGATGTGGATGGCGCGGCAGAATGCTGACTAAGCGTAACCTGTTCGCGGCGGCCCTGTTGCTGATGGTGATGCTGGAGGCCGGTGGCTGTGGTGGTGATGCATCCAAGCCGCAGCGAGCTATTGCGGGCTGCGACGCCAGGCCAGGCGGTCCAGACGTCACCATACGGTTCGTCACGAGAGAACTTCGCGATCTCAATCTGGTGACCGGCGTGCCGCGGCGAACGCAGTTTGACGCGCTATTCGACGACGGTCACATCAAGGCCGATTCAACCTATATGATCGGTTGGATTAACCGGTACGGCAATGATCGCGATATCGCCATCTATGGCATCGTTCCGGCCAGCTGGCATATACCGATCGAGAATCAGTTCCCAAATCTCGATGCCGAGTATCGTGCGTACTGCACAGGATGGTCCTTCGATAAATTTGCGCGAGAATATGGGGAGACGCATCCGAATGGGTGACCAGCTCCGCGCCGACCTCGGCCGCATCCACGACCTCGTCCGTCAGCTGAACCAGCTGTGCGGGAATCTCAGCGACACGCCCACTCGCTTCGACGAGATGGCCGGGGCCATGGGTAACGACGCGATGAGTGCGGCGACCACTGCCTTCGGTGATGACTGGGGCCTGTTTCGCGGGCAGCTCATTGCGGACTTGACCAAGCTCGGAGTCTTCGCGGAGACGGCGGCGCAGAGCTACGCCGGCGTGGACAGTGATTTGGCGGGCCGGATTCACGGGATGCTGGCTCCGCCGTCTCACAAACCTATGCCCGACTAGGCGCCGTCCAGAGTTGGGCGGTCTGTGAGCGCCCGGGGCCGCACCCAGCTCAGCGCTCGAATACCTCGGCGCCGGACCGTCTCAGTCTCATCAGCCCTCTTCATCCCCCGCCACCCGCGCCCCTGCCCCCGCCGCCGAAGCCGACCCCGCGGCCAGCGGCATCGGCGCGGTCGCGCGGCCGGAGGCTTGCAGGTCGTCGAGGTCGCGGAGCATCTGGTCGGCGAGGTCGCGTTCGGCGGCGTGGTAGCGCTCGGCCCACTTCAGGGCGATTTCGGGGTAGGCCCAGGCGGTTTCGTTGTGGGCTGCCTGGGTGTCCACTGCTGCTTCGGCGCGGCGGCGTTCGGAGTTGTCGCGGTGTTCTGCCACGATTTCGCGCAGGCGGGTGGGGTCGGTCAGGTGGCCGAGCCAGACGCGGAGGAGGACGCCGTGTTTCAGGACCGGGGTTTCGACGGGGGCGGTGCGGGCCCAGGTGCGGACTGCTTCGCGGCCGGTGGGGGTGATGGCGTAGACCCTTTTGCCGCGGACGTCGTCCTGCATCACGGTGCGGGAGGTGACGTAGCCGTGGCGTTCCAGGCGTTTGAGTTCGCCGTAGATCTGGCTGAAGGAGGGGGACCAGTAGAAGAGCTTCAGGGACCAGTCGGCCCATTTCTTGATGTCGTAGCCGGACAGCTCTTGTTCGAAGGCGAGCATGCCGAGGACCGCCCAGCTGGTGGCGGGCAGGCGTGGGTCGTCGGGGTCGGGGCCGGGGGCCGCCGCTTCGTCGCGTGAATGAGGGGCCACGACAGTAAGCGTAACGGCTTCGGTTGCTTACTCCTCGTGCGCTGTTCGCGTCCTTGTTGATGGGCCGGGGGGCTTGTCGGGCGTGGTCAAGGGCGGGCGATGGGCATTGACACCTGGTGGCGCTTGGGTTTGCATGCCTCCTGCGTGTGTTTCTAATAGAAATACTCCAGGCGGGAGTGGGCTGTGCAGTTCTCCATGATTTTCGAGGCGCAGCTTGCCGATCCGACGCCGGAGCGGGAGCGGGCGACCCTCGCCGACTGCGTCGAGCAGGCCGTGCTCGCCGAGGCGGCCGGCTTCGACCGGGTCTGGGCTGTCGAGCACCACTCGCTGCTCCGCTACGCCCACCTGTCCGCCCCCGACGTCTTCCTCGCCTACGTCGCCGCGCGCACCGAGCGGATCCGCCTCGGCCACGGCGTCGTCTGCCTGCCGTTCGGCTACGGCCACCCGATCCGCGTCGCCGAGCGCGCCGCGCTGCTCGACGTCCTCTCCGGCGGACGCCTGGACCTCGGCGCCGGACGCGGCGCGACCTTGCAGGAGATGGCGATGTGCGGTGTGGACCCCGCCACGACTTATGAAGAGGTCGAAGAAGCCCTGCGCATCATCAGCAGTTGCTGGACCACCGAGCAGTTCGAGTGGCACGGCTTGCTCGATATCGGCCCCGGCCAAGTGCTTCCCCGCCCCGTCCAGACCCCGCATCCGCCGCTGTTCATGGCGTGTTCGAAGGCTGCGACGCTGCGCACCGCCGCCGACTACGGCATCGGTGCCCTGGTCCTCGGCTTCGCCGGCGCGCAGGAGATCGCCGCCATGCGCCGGGTCTACGACGAGGCGATCGCCATCCGCACCGGCGAGAAGTTCGTCTCCACGGTGCGGAACGACCACTTCGCCGCGCTGTGCCCGACCATCGTCGCCGACGACGGCGACGAAGCCTTCCGCATCGGCGCCCGCGGCCAGCGCTTCTTCGCCGAGTCGATCCTGCACTGGTACGGCGACGGTCCCGAGCCCGCCGAGGATACCGAGCACGACGATAACGCCGCCGCCCTGCGCCGCGGGCAGGAAGCCGTCGTCGCCAAGCTGCACGAGGCCCACATCCCCGTCCGCCCCAGCTCCACCGGCACCTACAACGTCGACCACGCCTACGGCACCGCGGCGCGCGCGATCGAGTACGTCCAGCGGCTCGCCGAGATCGGCGTCGACGAAGTGATCTGCCTGATCCAGATGGGGACCGTGCCACAGCACGCCGCCCTGGAGACCATCCGCCAGTGGGGCGATCACGTCATCCCCTCCTTCAAGAAGACGAGTGACTTCGATGCCTGATCCGCTCGCTACCATTGGACCGCCGAGACGCAAGGGGAGCCGATGACGCTGGACCCGCACGCCCGCCTGATCGTCGAGACCCTCACCGCCGTGTTCCCCGACCTCGGCGGCACAGTCACCGACGCCGCCGAGGCGCGCGCGATCCTGGCGCGCGCACCGCAGCTGCCGGTCCTCATCGAGCTGCCGTCCGTGACCGACCGCACGGTACCCGGCGCCGACGCCGCCCACGAAATCCCCGTACGCGTCTACCGCCCGACGGCCGATCAGTACGCTGCGACCCCCGCCATCGTCTTCTTCCACGGCGGCGGGTTCAGCATCTGCACCATCGAGCTCTACGACAACTTCTGCCGCGACCTGGCCCGCTCCACCGCCGCGACCGTCATCTCGGTGGATTACCGGCTCGCCCCGGAGACGCCCTATCCGGGCGGTCTGCACGACGCCTACACCGTCACCTCCTGGGTCGCCGACCACGCCGCCGACCTCGCCGTGGACCCCGACCGCCTGGCGGTCGCCGGCGACAGCGCGGGCGGCAACTTCGCCGCCGTCGTCGCCCTGATGGCCCGGGATCGCGCCGAGCGCGGGTATCCGAGCCCGAAGATAGCCTTCCAACTGCTCGTCTACCCGTCGGTCGACTTCGCCGACGCCGTGGAGTCCGTCACCGAGTTCCCCTCACGGACGGAGAACGCCGAAGGCTACTTCCTGACCGCCCGGCACATGGAGTGGTTCGACGCCCAGTACCTGCAAGGAGCCGACCGCCGCGATCCGTACCTGTCGCCGCTGCGCGCCCCGGACCACCGCGGCCTGCCGCCGGCCTGCGTCGTCACCGCCGAGCACGACCCGCTGCGCGACGAGGGCGACGCCTACGCCGCCCGGCTCGCCGCGGCCGGGGTCCCCGTCGTGCATCTGCCGGTCGAGGGCATGTTCCACGGCTTCCTGAACATGCCGCACCCGACCGCCGACCGGGTCCGCGCCGAGGTGTTCGCAACGGTGCGGGCCGCGCTCAGCCGCTGACGGCCCGCCACCACTGGCGAGCCGCCGCCGACCACCGCCGGCCGTCCGTCACTTGACGGAGATACTGGCGTTGCTGGTCCGGATGTAGATCACGTTCTCAGTATGCTGATCCCGCACGTTCTTCGCCGACAGCGACCCGTTGCTCGTGTCGACGTCGTCGTAGTAGGCCGTCTTGCCGTCCGTGGTGATATCGACGCCGGCATTGGACGTGATCGCCCGAATCGACTTCGGCGCCCCGCTGAACGAGACATCGATGCCGCCGTTGCTGGTGTGCATGGAGGCGTTGCCGGAGCCGAGGCGGTCGCCGGAGATGCCGGCGTTGCTGGTCTGCAGGTCCACCCCGCCGGTGACATCGGAGACGTCGATGCCGCCGTCGGACGTGGTGGCCTGGACGGCGACGGCGGTGGGCACCTTGATGGTGATGTCCGCGCCGCCGCATTCGTCGCTGCGCAGGCAGACCTTCGACAGCGTCAGCACGCCGTCCGCGAGGCTCTGGTCCAGGCGCAGCGGCGGCGTCTGGGAGGACCCGTGCCAGTTCAGGTCGGCGGTCCCGCTCACGCCGGACAACGTCGGGTCGCCGATGACCCGCACCGAGGCCTCGGCGTCGTTGACGACCACCTTCGAGATCGGCCCGGTCTGCGAGATGTGCACGGTGGTGTGGTGGCCGTCCAGGCCCCCGCTCAGCACCAGCGCGGCGGCGCCGGCCGGGATCGCGATCGCCGCGAAGATGCCCACCAGCGCGACCGTGCTGATCCGCACTCCGGCGATCGGCCGGCGCGTCGGCTGCGGCTCGGGGAACTTGTCGGACATGCTCATTTGACGGTCACCTTGCCGTTGGTCGTGGACACGACGAGCACGTTCGACGAGCGGGAATCCTGCACGTCGCGCACATCCGGCTCGCTGTTGGCCGTATTGATCCGGGTGTCATAGGGGGTGTGGCCGTCGGTGGACAGGTCCACGTCGCCGTTCGTCGTCTGCACGACGATGCGAGCCGGGGCGCCGGCGAAGGCGGCGCGCACGGCGCCGTTCGTGCTCCGGATCGACACCGGGCCCGACCCGAGGCCGTAGCCCTCCAGGTCGCCGTCGGTGGAGGAGAGGTCCACCCCTCCTGTGACGTCCATCACGCGGACGCGGCCGTCGGAGATGTTGACCTGCACCGAGACGCCGGTCGGCACCCGTACCGCGACGTCGACCGGGCCGCACGCGTCGGGCGGGCACTCCTTGGACAGCGTCAGCACCCCGTCGGCCACGTGCTGGCCCAGCGCCGGCCGCGGGCCGTGCTCGCCCTTCCACTGGAGCTGGGCCTGGCCGGAGGCGCCGGTGGCGGAGGGGTCGCCGGTGATGGTGACGTCGCTCAGGGAGTCCGTGACCACGATCCGCGTGATCGGCCCGGTCACCGCGATCGGCACGGTGGCGTGCTCGTCGCTCACCGGCGTCGACACCACGATGGCCGTGGCCACGACCGGGACGCTCACCGCCATGACCGCCCCGAGCAGGGCGACCGTGCTGATCCGTACGGCGCTGATCGGCCGGTGCGGCGGAGGGACGTCGTAGCTCATGACTCGATAGTGGATCGGCGACGGGGACCGGGGCCATGGGGTTACCCCCACTCTTGCCCGGTGCCACCCTACCGCCGTGGTCACAGCGTCATGAGCAGCCGTTCGCGATGGAACGAAGGGGTGCCCCACGCGGAGTACAGCACGCGGATCTTCTTGAAGTAGACGGACAAGTCGTACTCGTCGGTGTAGCCGATGGCGCCGTGGAGCTGGAGCGCGGCGCGAGCGGCGCGGTAGGCGGCCTCGCTCGCCGCCGCCTTGGCGGCGGAGACGTCGGACCGGGCCAGGCTCAGCGCCCCGGCGAAGACCAGCGGCCGGGCGAACTCCAGACCGGTGTGCGCGTCGGCGAGCCGGTGCTTGACCGCCTGGTACTCGCCGATCGGGCGCCCGAACTGCACCCGCTGCTTGGCATAGGCGACCGTCATGTCCAGCGCCGCGCGGCCGAGTCCGAGCAACTGCGCGGCGGTGAACAACGCGGCGTTGTCGAAGACGTGTTCAGGAGCCTCGCCCTCGACCGCGAACAGAGGTCGCGTCGGGTCCAGGGAGGCGATCGGCGCACCCACCGCGACCGGGAGACAGAGGTCTGCGATATCGGCGTTGGGTGCGTAGGGGCAGTGCGGCGCGACAGCGGCGGTCGCGATGCCGCCCTCGGCAAGGCGTGGACCCCACTCGTCGTCTCCCGCGGCGGCCAACGAGGCCGTGACCGCGAGCGATTCCGGATACGGACCGGGCGCCGCGTGGTAGCCGACGCGCTCAAGCGTCGCGCACAGCTCGACCGGATACTCACCCGCCAGCCCGTGCAGCCCGATCGCCGCCAGCCCGCGCCAGATCTCCAGCCCCGGCTTCGTGTCCCCGGCGGCCCAGGCCCGCGCCGCCGCGACCCCGTGCGCGTCCCGCAGCAGCGCGTCGACCGCGTCGCGGAACTCGCGCTGCTCGGTGGTCAGTGCGAACCTCACCGCGCCCCCCTCGGCAGCCCGAGCACCCGCTCGGCGACGACGTTCCGCTGGATCTCGTTGGTCCCCGCGTAGATCGGCCCGGCCAGCGCGAACAGGTACCCGTCCAGCCAGGCGGAGTCGAGCCGCTCGGCGTCCGGGCCGAGCAGTTCCAGCGCCGTTTCGTGCATCGTCAGGTCGAGCTCGGACCAGAAGAGCTTGTTCACGCTGGTCTCCACGCCCAGCGTGCCGCCGTCGGCGATGCGTGCCGCGGTCTCGAACGTCGCCAGCCGGTAGGCGGTGGCCCCGATCCAGGCGTCGGCGACCCGGTCGCGGAACTCGGGCGGGCGTCCGGCCGCCGTCCAGAGCGCCAGCAGTCTTCTCGCCGTCGCCAGGAAGCGTCCCGGTGAGCGCAGATACAGGCCGCGCTCCTTGCCGGCGGTGGCCATCGTGACCTTCCAGCCGTCGCCGACCGCGCCGAGGACGTCTGCGTCGGGGACGTACACCGCGTCGAAGAAGAGCTCTGCGAAGCCGGGTTCGCCGTCGAACTGCGGGATCGGGCGGACCGTCACGCCGGGCGCCGTCAGCGGGAAGAGGAAGTAGGTCAGGCCTCTGTGACGCTCCGCGGCCGGATCGGTGCGGAACAGGCCGAAGCCCCAGTCGGCGAAGGCGGCCCGCGAGGACCACGTCTTCTGTCCCGACAGCAGCCAGCCGTCGTCCGACGGCGCGCGGACCGCGCTCGAGCGCAGCGACGCCAAGTCCGATCCCGCTTCGGGTTCGGACCAGGCCTGTGCCCAGATCTGCTCCCCGGACGCCATCGCGGGCAGGAACCGCGCTTTCTGCTCGGCGGTCCCGTGGTCCAGGATCGACGGGGCCAGCAGGTTGATGCCGTTCTGCGACACGCGTCCCGGGGCGCCCGCGGCCCAGTACTCCTCCTCGAAGATCAGCCACTCGGTGATCGAGGCGCCGCGGCCGCCGTACTCCGCCGGCCATGACACCACCGAATACCGCTGCTCATACAGCTTCCGCTCCCACTGCCGGTGTGCCTCGAAGCCCTCGGCGGTGTCCATCGACGGCGGCGGCTCGGGCGGGGCGTGTTCTTCCAGCCAGCGGCGCACTTCGGCGCGGAAGGCCTGCTCCGGTGCGCTGAAGCTCAGGTCCACGGGCCTACCGTACCAAGCAAACGATTGGTAGGGTAGCGGGCGTGGACCACACTCTCACCGGCGCGGACGAGGCCTTCCGGGCCGAGGTCCGCGCCTGGCTGCGGGACCACCTCGCCGGCGGGTTCGCCGCGGCGAAGGGCCTGGGCGGGCCGGGCCGCGAGCACGAGGCCTTCGGCGTCCGCGTGGCCTGGGACCGCCACCTCGCCGCGCACGGCTGGACCTGCCTGGACTGGCCGAAGGAGTACGGCGGCCGCGGGGCCACCGTCGCGCAGCAGGTCATCTTCCACGAGGAGTACGCGCGCGCCGAGGCGCCGATCCGGGTCAGCCACATCGGCGAGCAACTGCTCGGGCCCACCCTGATCGAGTACGGCACCGAGGAGCAGAAGCAGCGTTTCCTGCCCGGCATCCGCGACGTGACAGAGCTCTGGTGCCAGGGCTATTCCGAACCCGACGCCGGATCGGACCTCGCCAACGTCAAGACCACCGCGGTCCGCTCGGAGGACGGGACCGAGTGGATCCTCAACGGGCAGAAGGTCTGGACCTCCCTGGCGCACCTCGCCGACTGGTGCTTCGTCATCGCCCGCACCAGCCCCGACAAACCCAGGCACCGCGGCTTGTCCTACCTGCTCGTGCCGATGGACCAGCCCGGCGTGGAGGTCCGGCCGATCCTCCAGCTCACCAAGACCTCGGAGTTCAACGAGGTCTACTTCACCGACGCCCGCACCGCCGCGGCGAACGTCGTCGGCGGCGTGGACGACGGCTGGCGGGTCGCCATGGCCACGCTCGGCTTCGAGCGCGGCGTGTCCACCCTCGGCCAGCAGATCGGCTTCCGTCGCGAACTCGACGCGCTCATCGCCCTCGCCGAGGCCAACGGAGCGGTGGACGATCCGCTCGTGCTGGACCGGCTCACCCGCGCGAGCATCGGCCTGGACGTGCTGCGTCTCAACGCTCTGCGCTCCATGACCGGCCTGGCCGACGGCGCGGCGCCCGGTCCGGAGGCGTCGATCGGCAAGCTGGCCTGGGCCCGCTGGCACCGCGATCTGGGCGAGCTGGCGATGGACGTGCTCGGCGCCCACGGCACGGTCACCGGCCCGGACTACGACCTCGACCAATGGCAGCGGCTGTGGCTGTTCAGCCGCGCCGACACCATCTACGGCGGATCCGACGAGATCCAGCGGAACGTCATCGCCGAGCGCGTCCTCGGCCTGCCGAAGGAGCCGCGAGCGTGATGACCGGACCGCCGAACCCTGTGTCCCCGAACACCGCGCCACCCTATGTGCCCGGCCACGACCTCCTCGCCGCCAAGAACATCGCCGTCACGGCGGCGGCCGGCACCGGCATCGGCGCCGCCGTCGCACGCCGCTGCCTGGAGGAAGGCGCCCGGGTCGTCGTCAGCGACCACCACGAACGCCGCCTGGAGCAGACGCGCGCCGCCCTCGCCGACGAGTTCGGCGCCGACCGCGTCCACGCCGTCGTCTGCGACGTCACCCGCGAGGACCACGTCCAGGCCCTGATCGACGGCACCGCCGACCGCCTGGGCAGCCTCGACGTCCTGATCAACAACGCCGGCCTGGGCGGCACCGCCTCGGTCCTGGACATGACCGACGACCAGTGGCTCCGGGTCCTGGACGTCACCCTCAACGGCACCTTCCGCTGCACCCGCGCCGCGCTGCGCCGGATGCGCGACCAGGGCACCGGCGGCGCCATAGTCAACAACGCCTCGGTGGTCGGCTGGCGCGCGCAGGAGGGACAGGCGCACTACGCCGCCGCGAAGGCCGGCGTCATGGCGCTGACCCGCTGCTGCGCCCTGGACGCCGCCCCGTACCGGGTCCGGGTGAACGCCGTCGCGCCGTCCCTGGCCATGCACCCGTTCCTGGCCAAGGTCACCACCGACGAACTGCTCGCCGAGCTCACCGCGCGCGAGGCGTTCGGGCGCGCCGCCGAGCCGTGGGAGGTCGCGAATGCCATGGTGTTCCTGGCAAGCGACTATGCCTCCTACCTGACCGGTGAAGTCCTCTCCGTTTCGAGCCAACATGCCTAAAAACACTCCCCCCGCTCCCGCGCCCGCTCCCCGAGACCGCCGCGCCGAGTTGCTGAACCTGGCCGCCGGCCTGTTCGCCGAGCGCGGC
>JABFXP010000974.1 GCA_013361685.1 Catenulispora sp. | reverse complement strand
GCCCGTTGCGGTGAGCGGGCGGGGCGAGGCCACCTAGGGGACACTCCCCTTCGCTCGAATGGGCGACGCGATCGGCGCAACGCAGCACTCTGAGTCACGGCGGCTCTATGCTCGGGCCGCCTCGACCATCGAGGCCGCCCCGTGCTGGGCGGCCGCGACCCGAAGGAGCCTGCGTGACCTGGTCTTCGCAGCAGCACTCCGCGTTCCGACTGTCCGCCTTGTCACGGATGGGTGCCATGCGCCGCGTCGCAGTGGTTGCCATCAGTGCCCTGACCGCCGTTGCGGCGTTCGGCGCTGCTCCCAGCCATGCCGTCACGGCGGCGTTGCCTGCTGGGACCTACGTCTATGTCGCCAACGCTGGTTCCAACTCCGTCTCCGTCATCGATACCGCCGCGCAGGCTGTGGTTGCCACGGTGGCGGTTGGTTCCGCGCCGACTGCTGTGGCTGCCTCAGCTGATGGGCATCGTGTGTATGTCACCGACTCCGGTTCGAATGATGTGTCGGTCATCGACACCGGGGGTGCTGGCGGGCCGACTGTGCTGAGCACGATTCCGGTTGGGCGGCAGCCGCAGGCGGCGGCGCTGTCTCCGGATGGGAGTCGGTTGTATGTCGGCAATGATGTGGCTGGGACCGTGTCGGTGATCGATACTGCTGCGGGCAGTGTCATCGCCACTGTGGCGGCCGGGCCTGGTGCTGAGGGGCTGGCCGTTTCGCCTGATGGTTCGCGGGTTTATGCCGCTGATACCGGTGGGGCGGCTGTGACTGTCATCAATGCTGCTGACGACTCCGTTGTTGCCACCGTGGGGGTGGGTGCCACGCCGATCAATCTGGCGGTCGCGCCGGATGGTAAGCATGTGTATGTCCCCGATTACGGCAGCGGTGATTTGGCTGTGATCGATACGGCGACGGATGGTGTCAGCTTTGTGCCGATCGGGGGGCGGCCGCACAGTGCTGCTGTGAACCCCAATGGGTCTGCCGTCTACGTCACTGATGCTGCCTCTGGTGTCGTGGCGGTCGTTGACACCGGTACGGACAGTGTCACCTCGTCCTTCAGTGTTGGGGCTGCGCCGCACGGTATTGCGCTGAAGGTGGCGCCTGGGGGGTCGTCGGCGTATGTGGCTGACTATGGTGCGGCGAGTGTCTCGGTGGTGGATCTGGGTTCTGGGGCTGTTGCCGCGCCGATTGGTGTTGGTAATAACCCGGTGGACTTGGCTGTGTCGGTGATCAAGCCGGTTGCGACCGCTCTCAGTGCTGGGACGGCCTACCTGACGCTGCTGCCGTTGGGTGAGAGCAATCTGAACGCCACTTTGACCGCTAATGGTGCCCCGGTGGCTGGCCAGACCATTACTTTCACTGACGTCGATGGTGGGCCGTTGTGCCGCGCTACGACCAATGCGAAGGGTAAGGCTGTGTGCAGTACTGCGCCTGGTCTGCTCGACTCTGTCAGTGTTCTGCTGAGTGGGTACCGGGCTTCGTACGCGGGGAACCAGAACTATCTGCCCTCGTCGGCGCACGGGAACACCGCGCTTCTGTAGTGCTTCGGGCGGTGGCCCTGGGGCCACCGCCCGTCGCGCCCGGCCGGGCTTCTCGGGAGGGCGATCAGTCCGGTCGGGCAGTCCGTCAGCTGTGTTTGAACACCACTGTTGCCGCCAGCCAGACCGTGGAGCGTCCCGTTCCGAAGGTCGCGGCTGGTGTGGCGCCGGCTGCTGGGACCTGGTCTTCGGTCAGGAGCTCTATGTCGCTGGTGCTCGATACGTTGACCCGCTGGGTGAAGCCGCTGCCGGCGGTGAGGTTGTCGCCGAACCCTGAGTCGGCGTAGAAGCCGATGGCGAGTTCACCGGCTGCTGCGGTGGCTGCGGTCGGGGTGGAGGAGACTGTGGCTGCCGTTGATGTGGTGCCGGAGGCGTGTGCTTGGACGTCTACTGCTGCCAGGCCTGTGGATGTCGATAGGCCGGAGTATTCGAGGGCTGCCACACCTACGTCGGCTGAGGAGGACACCGTGGCTGTCACTGTTGGTTTTGTTCCGCCGCCGGCTGTGATGGGTGCGCTCCACACGCTCAGCTCTGTGTGGTCCGAGGCGGTGAAGTGGGTGAGTTCGGTGTAGGTGTTGCCTGCCGAGTCGGTGACGTTGGTTGCTGTTGCCGAGGAGGTGTTCCAGACTCCTACCTGCACTATTAGGCGGTTTCCTACTGTCACTGGTGCGCCTAGTGGGACTGCGGCTGTTGTTCCGCTGCCCTTGTGGATCGAGGCCTGCTGGATGAACACCGGTGCCACGACGTTTGTCGGGACGACTGCGTTCGATGGGGTGGAGGGTGGGCTGGTTCCGGCGGAGTTGGTCGCCGTGACGGTGAAGGTGTAGCTGGTGCCGTTGGTCAGGCCGCTGATGACTGCCGATGTTGCTGGGGGATTGCCGGTGACTGTTGTTGTGGCGGTGCCGTTCGCGGTGACCGTGTAGGACGTGATCGGGGCGCCGCCGGAGGCTGGGGCTGTCCATGTGACCGTCGCTGAGCTGGGGCCGGGGGTGGCGGTGACGGCGGTGGGGGCGCTGGGTGCGGTTGGCGGGGCTGCGCTGATGTGCACGGTTGTGGCTACTGATGGCACGCCGGCCTTGTTCACGATGAACAGCATGTAGTCGCCGGGCGGAGCGATGGAGCCGTTGGCCGGGGCTTGGACCGTCAGGGTGCCGTTGGCTGCTGTGAAGGACAGTGGTACGAAGTGCTGGTCCATGTCCGACTGGTGGGTGTCGGAGCCGTAGGACACCAGGTTGACGGCGGTGATCGAGGCGGCGTCCGGGGTGGTTATCGGCATGGTGCCGCCGTAGATGGCTGAGCCGGGGCCGGTGGTGATGGTCGGGCGGGTGCCGTTGAACAAGTACGAGGGCGAATAGATCTGGGCGTTGTATTGGCCGGGGTCGTTCAGGCCGGTGGGGTGGCCGCCGCCGGCTATCAGTACGGTGCCGTCGGGCAGCATGACCGAGGTGGAGTGGTAGTTGCGGGCGGCGGCGATCGAGTCGATCACGGTCCACTGGTTGGTTGCGGGGTCCCAGATTTCGGAGGGCAGGGTGCCGGTGGTGATGACCGCCTGGTCGGAGGTGGGTTCGCCGCCTACTGCCAGGACGCGGCCGTCGGCGAGGGTCGTCAGGGTGTGGTAGATCCGGGGGTAGTGCATCGGGGCCACGGGCTGCCAGGTCGGCGTGGGTGCGGTCAGGTCGATGGTGGCCGCTGACGCGACCGCGTTGGTGGTCGTCTCCACGCTGGCCGCGCCGCCGCTGTAGAGGATGTGGCCCGGGCGGTACATCACTGAGGAGCCGTTCTTCAGGCCGCTGGCGCCGACTGAGGTCCAGGTCTGCGCGGTGGCGTCGAGCCAGTAGGAGACGTCTTCCTCCGGGCCTATGGTGAAGATCTTGCCGTTCGGCGCGAGGTAGGAGAAGGGGTACTCCACCTCATGGACCTGCGGGGTGCTGATGCCGGACAGCAGGGTCCAGGTGTTCGCTGCCGGGTCGTACACCTCCGGGGTGTCGGCCCAGGTGTTGGCGTCGCTGGTGTTGCCGCTGAGGGCGACGTAGCGGCCGTCCGGAAGTTCGGTGAGGTCCGGATACCAGCGTTTCAGGTGCATGTCGGCGACGCGGGTCCAGGTGTTGGACGTCGGGGTGAAGATGTTGGTGTCGGCGATGCCCAGCATGCCGGTCGAGGATGCGCCGTAGCCGCCGGCGACCAGGACCCGGCCGTCCGGGAGTTTGGCCAGGCCGCTGCAGAACAGGCTGTCGGTCGGGGTGGCGGTGGTGAACGTGCCGGTCGCGGGGTCGTAGACGTGGGTGGGCTGCGGGCTCTGCCAGCCGTCCCAGACCAGGACCTTGCCGTCGTCGAGGACCGCGGAGTGGACGGCGACGATCGGCCAGGTCTGCAGGGCGCCGAATCGGCCGTTCGGCGTCGGGTTCGGGGCCACTGTGTTCGAGGGCTGCGATGCGGGGCCCGCGCCGATCGCGTTGGCCGCGCTCACCGTGAAGGTGTAGGGCACGGCGTTGGTCAGCCCGGTGAGGGTCGCCGCGGAGGCCGGCGGGCTTCCGGTCAGGACCGTCGGGGTGCCGGCCACGCCGTCGGCGTAGGGCGTGATCGTGTAGGAGGTGACGGGTGATCCGCCGTCGGCGGGGGCGGTCCAGTTGAGGGTGGCCGAGCTGTCGCCGGCTGTGGCGGCCACGCCGATCGGCGCTGAAGGCACGGTGGCGGCGCCGGAGGCCTCGGCCTTCAGGACCACGGTGGCGGCCAGCCAGATCGTGCTGGCGCCGGTGCCGAAGGTGGCGTTCGGTGTGGCGCCGGCTGCTGTAGTGGTCTGCTCCTCCGCGACCAGTTCCATGTCGCTGACGTGGGAGACGTTCACCCGGCTGGTGAATCCGGCCCCGGCTGTCAGGGTGTTGCCGAAGCCGGAGTCCGCGTAGAAGCCGAGGGCCAGTTCGCCGGGGGCGGTGGTGGCGGTGGTGGCCCCGCCCGCGACGGTGCCGGCGGTGCTGGTCTTGCCGGTTGCGTGTGTCTGGACGTCGACGACGGAGGTGCCGCCCACGCTGGAGACGCCCGAGTACTCGAGTGCTGCGACGCCGATGTCGGCGGAGCCGGTGGCCTTGGCGGTCAGTGTGGGGATGGTGCCGCCGCCGGAGGTGATCTGGGCGGTCCAGACGCTCAGCTCGGTGCCGTCCGAGGCGGCGAAGTGCGTCAGCTCCGTATAGGCGTTGCCCGCGGAGTCGGTGACCGTGGCGGCTGTCGCCGCTCCGGCGCTCCATACGCCGACCTCGACGAGCAGGCGGTCGCCGGTGGTGACGGCGGCGGTCGGCTTGACCGCCAGCGTGCCGACCCCGCCGGCGTGTGCCCAGGCCTGCTGGACGAAGGTGGGTCCGCCGGCGGCGTGCGCCGGTCCGGCCGGCCCCGAGACGAGCCCGACGGCCACGGCGGCGGTGCCGACGGCTAACGCCAGCGAACTCAGTCCCCGGAAGGACCATTTCTGTTTACGGCGTGCAGAAGAGCTCGATGCCATGGATCCCCCCACGGTGCCGTCGCCGTCCGTCCTGGACGCGCGTTTGTAGCGTCCAGGATCGAACGTATGTATTCGGCGGCGATACGCGGGAGAACACTGAATACCAGGCGGGACGGTCTTAGCGGCTCAGATCGAGCAGGAGCTTGCCGGAGGTGCGGCGGGATTCGATGTCGACGTGCGCCTGCTCGGCGTCGGTCAGGGCGTAGCGGCCGGTGATGTCGATCCGCAGTTTGCCCTCGCGGATCTTGGCGAACAGGTCACCGGTGTGCTCGAGCAGCAGCTCGCGGCTGTGGATGTGGTCCGCGAAGACGGCGTAGGTGACCTTGATGCTGTTCGGCAGGTCGAACAGGCGGACCGAGGGGATGTCGCCGATCAGCGGACCGAAGTAAACCAGCGTGCCGGACCGTCGCAGCACCTGGGTGGAGGACCAGAACGTGGTGGCGCCGCCGCCGTCGAAGACCGCGTGCACGCCCTCGCCGTCGGTCAGGGCTTTGACTCGCTCGACGAAGTCGCCGCCGGCGGAGATCAGGACCTCGTCGGCGCCCGCCTCCTTGGCGGCTGCGACCTTCTCCTCGCGGGAGACCAGGCCGATCACGCGGGCCCCGCGCAGCTTCAGCAGCTGGGTGAGCATGCGTCCCACGCCGCCGGCCGCGGCGTGGACGAGGGCGGTCTCGCCCGGGTTCAGGGGCGCCGACTCGGTGACGAAGTGGTGCGCGGTGACGCCCTGCATCATGGTGGCGGCGGCCACGTCGCTCGGGATGTCGTCCGGGATCGGGACGGCGCGGTCGGCGGGGATGGCGATCTTCTCGGCGTAGCTGCCGAGCCACTGCACCCAGGCCACCCGGTCGCCGACGGCGAAGCCGGTGACGTCCGCGCCGAGCGCGGCGACGCGGCCGGCGCCCTCGACGCCGGGGACCACCGGCAGGCTCTTGGGCAGGCCGAAGCCGACGCGGGTGCCGGTGTCCATGAAGTTGACGCCGGCGAACTCGACGTCCACCAGGATCTCACCGGGGCCGGGCACGGGGTCCGGGTGCTCCTGGACGCGCAGGACTTCCGGGCCGCCGAGTTCTTCGATGACTACAGCACGCATGGTGCGTTCCTTCCTTCTCCTCGCCCCTGCTCCGCCGCCGTGGTGACGGCTGGGCGGGGAATCTGTGATCAAAGGTAGAACGCATTTTTTGGACCCTCAAGTCCAGAAAATCTGGCCCGGGGTGTTGAGGAGTGTCGGCCTGACCTGCTGTTAGGTTCGGTGAGCTTTTGGACTGAGTATTCCATCCTTCGCGTATTCTGGACCCATGGCACTCACCGCGAAGGGCTTGGCGACCCGGCAGCGCATCATCGAGGGCACCTCGGCGCATTTGCGCAGCGACGTTCCCGGCACCGTGACCCTGGACGACATCAGAGCGATCACCGGCACCAGCAAGGGCCAGCTGTTCCACTACTTCCCCGGCGGGAAGGAAGAACTGCTCCTGGCCGTCGCGCGGTTCGAGGCCGACCGCGTCATCTCCGACCAGCAGCCCCACCTGGGCGCCCTCACCTCGTGGGCCGCCTGGACCCGCTGGCGCAACGCCATCGTCGCCCGCTACCGCGCCCAGGGCCCGAGTTGTCCCCTGGGCACCCTCATGGACCAGGTGGGCGCCACGCCGGGCGCCGCCGAAGTGGCCGCGGCGCTCCTGGCCCGCTGGCAGGGGATGATCCGCGCGGGCATCGCCGCGATGCAGGCCGAGGACCTCGTCGATCCGGCGCTGGACGCCGACCGGGCCGCGGCGGCGTTCATCGCCGGGATCCAGGGCGGTGTCCAGATCCTCCGGTCCACCGGCGAGAGTACGCATCTCGAAGCGGTCGTCGACTTGCTGATCGAGCATCTGCGGGCGACACGGGACGGGGCCGGGGGACGCTGACAGGATTCTGAGATTCCTTGCGGTCCGAGGGGTCCGCTCGTCGATCTTCCCGTAAGGTGCGGTGCTGATAAAGCACGGGGAGGAAAGATGGCGCCGACGCAAGCCGCAGAAAACCCCGAAGGGGACGCAGATCTCGACGTCGCCGACCGCGATCGCGTCGAGGGCGAGGAGCACGCCAAGACGGTGCCGGCCCCGCGTTCGGCGGATCGGGCGACGGATCAGGCGAGGGATCGGTCGGCGATCCGGACGGCGGAGCGGTCGGCGAGCAGGCCGGTAGAGCGGTCGGCAGGACGGTCGGCGCTGCGACGCCTCAGGGAACTGGCGGCGGCGCTCGCGGTGGCGTCGGTGGCGAGCTTGGCCGCCCAGGCGATATCGACCCGCTTGCCGCTCCCCGAGCCGTCGTACGCGGCCGTCGAGGTCGCGATCCTGGTCGCCGCCGTGATCCTCGCCGGGCTGGCCGCGCTCGCCGCGCGCACCGGGCCGGGATGGAACGTGTGGAAATCCGCCGCCGCGTGGACGGCGTTGGCGACGCTGTCGACGACCATGCTGTCGATCCCGCTGCACGGGACGCGGTGGTACCTCGGCGGGCTGTTCGGCGACAACGACTTCCGGATCCCCTACTTCACCCACATGACCGCGTCGGCCACGCCCGTCGACATGACCTACAAGGGCGTGCCGTCGTTCTACTCGGTCGGCTGGTTCTGGACCGGCGGGCGCTTCGCCGCGCTGACCGGGATGCAGGGGTGGGCCGCGTATAAGTACTTTGCGATTCTGACGATGGCGATCGTGCCAGCTTTGGCGTTCAGCCTGTGGAGCATGCTGGTCCCCCGCAAGTCCGCGCTGGGCCTCGCGACCGTCACCGCGCTGGCCGGGGCCGCGCCCGCCACGTTGGCGTGGGAACCGTACGCGTGGGCGGTGTACTCGCTCGCGCCGCCGGTCGCCGTCCTGATGCGGCGGGCACTGCGCGATCCGCTGGGTGGCGACGCCGCTCATCGCCGATGGTCTCTGGCGGCGGTGGGCGTGTTCATCGGAATCGCCGGCGACGTGTACGCCTTGATCGGCGGCGTGCTGGTGCTGGTGACCGTCGGCTACGGCATCGTGGCGGTGTCGCCGCGCCGAGGCGTCCAGCCGCTGACCGGCATCCGTTCGCTTCCTCGCAAGGTGGTGATCGCGCGGATCGCCTTGATCGGCGCGGTGGCCGCCGCCGTCGTGCTGCCGGCCTGGGCGGGGTATCTGGCCAAGGCGCTGGCGGACGGGATGCCGCCCAATCCCGCGCAGGACTTCCTCCCCGAGACCTCGGCCCGGTTCTCCCTGCCGATGTTCGAGCCGACCCTCGAAGGGGCGTTCTTCCTCCTCGGCACGGCCTGGCTGGTCCTGACGGCGCGCCGCAATCAGATCGCCGCCGCGCTCGCCGCCCTGGCCGCCGGCGCCGTGGCGTGGCACGTGCTCTCGGTGCTGGCGGTGGCCAAGAACACCACGCTGCTTTCCTACAGCGCGAACGTGGTCCTCTATCCGACGCTGTACTGCGCCGGCGCATTCGCCGTCATCGACGCCTTCGCCTGGGCCCGCCGCCACCACGCCGAGCTCGTGGACCGCGCCCACCCGGTCCTGGCGGCGGGGCTCGCGATCGCCGCCGGCGTCTCCGTCGTGCAGACCGGCGAGAGCGACGTCAAGGACTGGGTGTACCGCGCCTACACCCAGACGACGCCCACCGGCGCCGCCGCGGACGGCGTCACCAAGGACGCCCTGTCCATGGCCGATCTCAACCAGCAGATCCGCGCCGCGACCGGACGCCCGCCGCAGGACACCGTCGTCCTGAATCCGCCGATTGCTCTGGTCGCGTCCTACCCGTACTGGAGCTTCCAGGCCAGCGTCCCCCAGTACAGCAACCCCCTGGGTCACTTCGACGACCGCAACGCCGAGATCCTCCGCTGGGCCGCCGCGAAGACGCCCGCCGAACTCCTGAAGGACCTGGACTCCAGTCCGTTCACGCCGCCGACGGTCTTCATGTTCACCGTCCAGAAAGACGGCTGGCACGGGTGGATCGAGGTCGACAACCACCTGCGCGTGCCCGAACACAGTGGCCACGACCTGTTGTTCGACCCCCGGGCGTTCGCCTCGCCGGCCTTCGTGACCTGGATCAGCGGGAGCACGGCGGTGGCGGTGCGCCGCTGAGCGCGCACGGCCGATGACAGAGTGTTGTAGAACTCTGAGATACTGTGAAAGCGTATTGACCTCGGCACTCGCCCGCGGATACGGTCGATGCGCAGCCGAGGCAAGGGGGGATCGCCATGGTCAGGGCTCTGATGGGGGACAGCTCGGGCGGCGTCGACCTGCAGGTCGACTACGACGGGCTCGAGCGGTTCGCCGGCGAACTCGACGATCTGCGGGGACAGTGGGACGGCACACGGCCGAGCCTGGACCCTACTGCGGGTCTGGGTGGGGCCGCCGACCTGACCACGGCGGTGGACGACTTCACCAGGGAGTGGGGCGCCGCCGCGAAGGCCATCGACAGCTTCATGACCGCGCTGTCGGGCATGTGCCGGACCGCGGTCCAGGCGTACACCGCCACCGACCAGCACCTCGCCGGCGGCCCGCCGGCGCAGGCACACCACGGTCGCGATTACGCATTCTGATTCAGGCCGCTCATACGGGGGTTCGCCAAGGATGGCCAGACAGACACAGTGGTGGGTGCTGAACCTGCCCGGGGATCCGGTGCCGCAGGACGTCGGCGCGCTGGCCGCGCAGGCCGAGCACTACCGGCGGTTCGCGGAGGAGGCCGGGCGCACCGCCGCGGGGTCGGCCGCGCTCATCGCCGATCCCGCGATCCAGAACTGGATGGGCGCCTCCGGGCGGGCGTTCCAGGAGGCGAGCCAGCCGTTCCCGGACATGCTGGACCTCGCCAGGAGCGCGTACGAAGAAGCCGGGGACGCCTATGCGACGCTGTCCACCCGGCTGTCCGGCGCCCAGAACGGACTGGACCGGGTGTGCGCTCAAGCCCTCCAGCACTTCGGCGAGGCGCAGACCTACGCCAAGGTGCCGGAGAACGTGCTGCGCGACGCACTTCAGCAGCCTGACGCACACGCTGCGGTCGCCCGGCTGACCGCTGCCAACCCGACCCTCAACCCGGCCTTGTCCGGTATCAACCCGCCCCCGGTCGGTGGCGGGAACCTGGCATACGTGCAGGGCGCGGTCAAACTCATCTACGCCTGCCGCTCCCAAGCCGCCGGGTTCGTGGCCGAGAAGCAGAAGGCCTGCACCGACTTCGTCAACCGGCTCCAGGACGCCTCGACCCTCGCCGGGCGCATCGTCCGGCGCATCGGCGGCTCGGGGAAGGACTCGCTGGACTTCGGCACCCGGTTCGCCGCGTTCGGCGGCAGCGTCGCGGACCTGAAGATCGACGGGGCGGGCGCCGGGGCAGACCTGCTCGGCGCCGGCGGCGTGCCGGACGACGGGAGCGTGCCCACCGTCCCCAGCGGCGCCGACGCGAAGACGATCGCGCAGTGGTGGGCGTCCCTGACCCCGGAGCAGCAGCAGCGGCTGATCGACGAGCACCCGGACGCGATCGGCTCGGTGGACGGCATCCCGGCGTCCGCCCGGGACCAGGCCAACCGCGAGCTGCTGGACCAGAAGATCGCGCAGTTGGAGGCGGACGGGTCGAACGACGGCCAACTGGGGACGCTCACCAAGCTGCGGGACAAGATGAACGAGGCCGGCCAGCGGGTCTACATGACCGACAACCACGCGCAGTGGCCCGGGAACAACACGCAGTACAACGCGCCGATGCCGCCGCTGTACCTGCTGCACTTCGACACCGACGGCAACGGCCACCTCATCATGGCGGCCGGGAACCCGGACACCGCACAGAACGTCGTCACCTACGTGCCCGGGCTCGGCACGAAACTGGGCGACCACATGGTCAACAACGACATCGCCCACACCGAGAACGTGTACCTGCAAGCCATGCAGGACCACCCCGACGCCTCGGTCTCCTCGATCTTCTGGCTGGGCTACGACGCACCCCAGATCGACGGCGGCTCCGGCGGCCTCACCCACGCCGTGGACGTCACCGGCAACACCAACGCGGACTCCGGCGCGCCGAAGCTGACCGCCTTCCTCAACGGCCTGCACGCCACCAGCACCGTGCCGGGCGGCGTCCACTACACGGCCCTGGGCCACAGCTACGGCTCGCTGGTCGTCGGCACCGCCGCGGCCGCCCCCGGCGGGATCCCGGTGCAGGACATCATCTTCGTCGGCAGCCCCGGCGTCGGCGTCGACGACGCGGGCGCCCTGGGCGTGGGCCCGGAGCACGTCTGGTCCGGCAGCGCCGCCAACGACCCCGTGCCCCAGCTCCAGACCTCCACCGACAACATGGTCCTGGGCCCGGTGACGGGCCCCTTGGGGCCCGTGGGCGGCATCGTGAAGGGCGGCCTCGACCAGTTGTTCACCCACACCGGCGTGGACAACCACGGCGGCTGGTTCGGCATGAACCCGGCCACGTCCGACTTCCGCGGCAACGTGTTCCCGGTGGCGGTCGGCGACAAGGGCGGCTTCCCGGCGGGGATGGACGCCCACGGCGAGTACTTCGACCCCGCCGCCCGGCCGAACGGCGGGCTCAGCGGTCCGCAGAGCCTGCAGAGCATGGCGGACATCGTCGTCGGTGACTACGGGAAGGTGCACCTCATCAGCACGCCGGTGGATCCGGTGCCGCACAAGGTCTTCATCGAGCCCGGGCCGCCGCGGACGATCACCAATCCGGGGACGCCGGTGCCGGGACAGGTTTAGGCGGCGGGTTCGGCGGCGGTGGCGGCGTCCGCGTCGGTCGACGTCAGTCG
>JABFXP010000451.1 GCA_013361685.1 Catenulispora sp. | reverse complement strand
GCGTGAGGGAGTGATGGTCACGGTTCCACGCATCCGCCCCCATCCGCATCGTGGCCGGGACCGGGTCGGAGAGGTCGAACGCGGCGAAAACCTCGGTCTCGTCGCAGGATGGAAGCGCATACCAGGACCCACATAGGTGCATCGGCTCAGGGCGCTCGTCGAGCTGCTTGATCGCAATCAGCCTACTGACGAGCGCGCGGTCGTGAGCATCCAGCGCGTCCCGGCCGCCGATCTCGGCCAGGGCGGCCAAAGCCGTGGCCCGCCGACGCCTGCCCGTGCTCGGCGCGCGCCTGATGCCGCGCAGCACATCGGCTACCGGCTCCCCGATCGCCGCGAGAGCTGAAACGGCACTGTGGCGCACGTCGTCGTCCTGGTCGCCGAGCAGGTCTAGCAGTAAGCCGGTGAAGACGGAGGCGGTACCGTCGGCGTCCCGGTTTTGAACCAGCCTCGCGGCGGCTGCCCGCACCCGGGGATCGGCGTGGGTGAACGCGGGCGCCAGACCCGCGGGCTCCGCGACCTTCAGCCCGTTGAACGCCCAGCGGGCCCGCCGCCGGACCTCCTCGGACGCATCCGATGCGATCACATCGATCAGCGGCTGCGCTGCGGGCTCCCCGATCTGCCGCAGCACCCACGCGGTCGCAGACCACGCGATCGGTGAGTCCTCGTCGCGCAGATGTGCCATGAGCGGCGGGACTGCCGCGGCTCCGGACGCGATCAGCGTTCGTCTGGCTGTCGCCTGGACGTCCTTGTCCGGGGATGCCAGCGACCGTATGTCTGCTTCGAGGCTCACGAATCGGCACCCTATCCAGGGGTGTCTGATCGGATCGGCGAAGCCTCCGGCGGCGGTCCGTCTAAGGCATCAGGCAGGTCCTGACTTTGGCCAGCATCTGCTGGAGCAGGTGGAGCGCGCGGCCGCGTGGCGGTGCAGAGCGCGCAGTGCCTCTCCAGTAGGCGTCGGTCAGATCTTCAACGGCGGCAAGGGTCGCATCGGCGTCGTTCGCAGCTAGGACGAGCACGAACCGCACGTAATCGCCGATGTCGGATGCCGCCGGGTACTGATCGGCGAAGCTCTGGAGACGCGGCGTCAGCGCGGCGAGGGTCCGTTCGGTGGGGAACACCACGGCGAGGCCAGCCAGGACAAGGCGTACAGCCGGACATTCGTGATTCCATCTGGCCAGCAGCTCTGAAACATGCTCGTGGACCGCGGTGCGTGCCGCGTCCTCGCTGACCGGGTCCGCGTGTGGAGGCTCCTGCGGCCAGCACTCGGCCTGGTGGCGGTCGGAGACGGTGGCGATGTCGAAAAGCAGATCCATCGCGTCGAACCGGTGCCGGGCCGGCACGCGATCGTCAACGGCGATCGCGGCCAGCAGCGGGACGCCGTCGGCCGTCGTGGGCCAACAGGTGTCCGGTGCAGGATGCCGTTGTAGAAGTGGCTCAGAAATCTGCGATCGTCCCAGTCTTGCTCGATCCGTGTGCCGAACAGCAGGGCCGCCGGTCCTGAGACGGTGATGCTGGGGAGGCGGTCGGCCACGACCTTGCGGAATAGGTGGAAAATCGGAGGCCCGGCTTTCCAGGCGGTTTGGCCCCATGGGTGCGGTACGTGCGGGTGAAGCGTTTGCGGGTGCTCAGTTCTCAGGCTGTCGGCGTCCTCGCCCCAGATCTCCAGACTGTCCAGCGCGCGCAGGTGGTAGTACTGGTTGGCGCTGGTCCGCAGAAGATCGTGGATCAGCGGAGTGAACTCCTCGCGGTGTCGGCCGCGCTGTTCGGGGCTGTCGAGCAGTAGGAGCGCAGCGGTGATCGCTGCGTGCCGAACGGCGGGGTCCGGATCGTGGACGAAGGCGGCGACGGCCTCGAACAGGGCAGGTCGAGCAGCTCGAAGACGGGTTATCGCGGGGTCTTCGGTGCGGAATCCGCAGCGACGCCCTATCTCGAGAGCCTCGTCGCTGACGTCATCGGCGATGCCGCCCAGCCAGTCGATCAGCGGCGCCCGCATCGGCGGGAATCGTTCTCCGCTCCCGAACAAGCCGGCTCGAGATGTGCGCGGGTCAGGCAGAATCGACGCGACGTAGAGCGCCACGGGGGTCGTCGCGGAATAGATGCTGTTCTGGTGGTTGACGACTTCGAGGTAGGTCGAGGCGGCTTCGGATCTGACCGTCATGTTGTCATGCAGAAACAGGGCCAGGCCGGCCGGAAGGTCGGCGGCGGAACCATGGGCGTGCTCAAGCTCGGCCCAGTTCGTATGCGCGACCAGCACATCGGGGTCGGTTAGTTCATCTTTGTGGCTGTTCGCTTTGGAGAAGTCGGTGTTCTTCGTCGCCACGGGGCAAGGCTAGGGCCTTCGAACAGTCGGAGCCGCGAGATCGCGGCGGACATGGGGATACCTCGGATCGATCATGGAACCGTCCGTGCGTTCGAGTACGGTCGGCCGCGTGATTGACGTTCACGACGAGGGCTGGCCGCCGCAGCGAGACTTGAGCGACCGACAGCAGGTGTGGGAGTTCGTACGTTCATACGCCGCCGCCTTCGGTTGGCCGTTGGTCGACGGTGACGGTGTGGAGCCCGCCGAGCTTGATGCCGCCGCGACCCGCCTCGGTCGCGGTCTGCCGCTCGCCTTGTGTGAGGCTTACTTGCTGTTCGGCCGCCGACGGGATTTGACGGCGTCGCAAGACACCTTGCTGTCCCCGGAGCGTCTGAATGTCGATCCCAGCCGGTCTGTGCTGGTGTATCGCCATGAGAACCAAGCGTGCGCCGCCTGGGGTGTGCGGCTTGCAGAGTTGGAACTCGACGATCCTCCGGTCGTGATGGATCTCGGGAACGGCTGGGTGCCCTATTCGGAGCGGCTGTCGGTGGCTATGGCTGAGATGGTGTTGTCGGAGTCGATGCTCTCCGAGCATGAAGCAAGTACGACTGACAACTGCGGACTGGACGACCGGACGCGGAGCATGCTGGAGGCCGATTTCGATCGGCTCGGCCTTCCGGATCTGCCGTTCTGGGCGGCTCCCGACGGTCCTCCGGTGCGGTGGTTTCAGGGTCCTGACGTGTTGTTGCGTGACGACGGTGGTCAGTGGCTGTGGGTCCATGGGCGCAGCAGCGCAGCTGTTGACGCCGTGCGGGACAGGCTCCCGAGCGAGTGGCAGATGGTCCCGGA
>JABFXP010000612.1 GCA_013361685.1 Catenulispora sp. | reverse complement strand
GGAGGACGGTTGACGCACCAGGACCGCCAGCGCATCGCCGCGGGCCTCATCGAAGGACTCTCCTACACCGAGATCGGCCGGCGCCTCGACCGGCCGACGTCGACGGTCTGCCGGGAGATCGCCCGCAACGGAGGCCCCACGGGTTACCGGCCCGAGCAGGCCCACCGGGCCACGCAACGGCGCGCGCGGCGTCGCATCCCGACCACGGCGGCCACGCCGCCGGCGGAACAGCGCGACGCCGACGTCCGCGAAGCCCAAGACGGAGTCGTGGAAATGGCGGTCGACATGGGCCTGCCGCGCATGGCGGCGCGCGTCCTGACCAGCCTGTGGTTCAGTCAGAACGGCAGGCTCACCGCCGCCGAACTGGCGCGCACCCTCAAAGTCAGCCCCGCCTCCGTCTCCACGGCGGTGGGCTACCTCGGCCGCCACGGCCTGATCCGCCGCGAGCGCGATCCACGCCACCGCCGTGACGTCTACGTGGTCGACAACGACACCTGGTACCAGTCGGCCATGACCGGCGCCCGCCAAACCCTCGAAGCGGCACGGATCACGACGGCGCACGCCCAGGCTCTGGGCCTGGACACCCCCACGGGATCACGCCTGGCCAAAGCCGGAGCGTTCCTGGAACAGATCAGCCTCGACACCCTGCGCTCGGTCGAACTCCGCCGGGCCCTGCTCTCCTGAAATCTCCAGAGCTCTCGTGAGCAAAGCCCGATTCCCCCGGCTCCGAGCAGCCGGGGGAATCGGGCTTTCGCGGGCCGCGCCGCGCTCAGGCGGCGCAGATGCGTTCGACGAACTCGGCCACCTGGGCTTCGGGCAGGTTGCGGGCGATGTCGGCCTCGCTGATCATCCCGACCAGCTGCTTGTCCCTGATCACCGGCATCCGCCGGATCCGGTGGCTCTCCATCTGCGCCAGCACGTCGGTGATGTCGTCGTCCGCGTCGGCCCAGCGCGGCGTGCCCTCGCACAGGTCCCCGGCGGTCACCTTCGACGGGTCGTGGCCCAGCGCCACGCACTTCAGGACGATGTCCCGGTCGGTGATGATCCCGCACATCCGGCGGTTGGAGTCCGACACCGGCAGCGCGCCGATGCCCGCCTGGCGCATCATCTGCGCGGCGCGGTCCAGCGTCTCCGTGGCCGGGATCCAGTGGGCGTCTTCGTGCATGATCTGTTCAGCGGTGGTCATGGTGCACCCCGATTCGAACTCGAACCGGCCCGCGGCCACCCCTTGCCGGTTCTGACGGAAGCCGGGGACCGAAGGCCCACGGCACCTCGATCATCCCGGCGCCGTTCGGCCGGGGGCTGGCGGTAGGGCCCCATTCGGAGGACCCGACCCACCCTGCGAAATGGGCGTCGGCAGGTCAGGATGGGAAGAACAGAGGGGAACCGAGTAGAGAGGAACGGCCATGAGCAGCTTCTTCCGCCTCCTCGCCGCAGGACCGATGTTCTTCGTCAGCGCCTGGCTGCTGATGCTCATCATCGGCGCGGCCCACACCGACATCGGCGTCCGCGCCTTCGGCTACGGCACCGCGATGGTCGTGACGATCGCGTTGTGGCTCGCCCTCGCCCCCGCCATCGGCGCCGTCGCCAGGACGTCGTGGAAGTCCTGCCCGCCCCGGGAACGAGTGTGAGTGGGATGGCCGACAACTCCGCGGCGCGCCCCGGCGAACGCTGGAAGCGCGCATCGCTCACCGCCGCCGTGGTCGTCGCGACGATCGCCCTCGAGACCGCGCTGCTCCGGCGCCGCGGCTACCACGTCGGCCTCAAGACGATCGTGCGATGCCACGACGGGCACCTGTTCACGACGATCTGGATCCCCGGCGCCTCCCTGAAGTCCATCCGGCTCGGGATGGTCCGGTTGCAGTACTGCCCGGTCGGGCGGCACTTCACATCCGTCCGCCCGGTGAACGACTCCGAGCTCACCGAAAAGACCCGCTCGATCGCCGGCTTGCAGCACGACCTGTTGATTCCCTGAGCGGGGACGGCCACTGCTTCCGCCGACCGTTGGCGGGGCCCGGTGTCCACCACCCGGAACCGAGCCCTGCCCACTGCGCCTAGCGGACGCCGTTCACGCGGATCACGGACCGGCGACCGCCATCACCCCACCGCGGCCACCGCCAACGCCGCGGCGGCGCCGACGCTGGCGACGTTGAGCCCGTGCACGGTCGCGGCGGCGGCCGTCGCGACCGGGTGCGCGTGGCGGTAGGTCGCGGCGACGGTGCCGGCGATCGTGCTGAGCAGAGCGGTGCCCAGGGACGCGCCGATCTGCTGGGAGGTCATCACCAGGGCGCCGGCCGTCGCGGTGTCGGGGCCGGCGTCGAGGGTCGCAGTGCTGTCGGCCGTCACCAGAACCCAGCCGGTGCCCAGGCCGACCAGGAGGAACACCGGGAAGACGTGGAGCCAGTAGCCGCTGTCGGTCCGCAGCGTTCCGAGCAGGCCGACGCCCGCGGCCAGGGTGAGCAGGCCGGGGCCGAGCAGGGCGCGGACCGGGGAACGGGCCAGCAGCCGGCTCACCACCCGCACCCCGGCCATCAGCCCGGCGGTCAGCGGCAGGAAGGCCAGGCCTGCCTTGACCGGGGAGTAGCGCAGGACGTCCTGCAAGTAGAAGGTCAGGAAGAAGAGCGTCGCGAACATGCCGATCGCCAGGCTCAGCACCGCCAGATAGGACGCCGCCCGGCGCCGGTTGCGCAGCACGCGCAGCGGCAGCAGCGGCACGGCGATCCGGCTCTGCGTGACGAGGAAGACCGCGAGCAGGACGACGCCCGCCATCAGAGAGCTGATCGTGACCGCGGCGCCCCAGCCGTCGACCTCCGCGCGGGAGAACCCGAAGACCAGAGCGGCCATCCCCGCCGTGGCCAGCAGCGCCCCGATCACGTCGACCCGCACACCCGGCGCGCGCGGAGCCGGGCGCACCGCGTACAGCACGCCGGCGCCGGCGGCTGCGGCGATCGGCAGGTTCACGAACATGCACCAGCGCCAGTCGAGGTACTCGGTGAGCACGCCGCCGAGCATGACCCCGAACCCGGAGGAGCTGCCCATCACGGTGCCGTAGATGCCGAAGGCCTTGCCGGTCGCCCAACTCCGCGAGCGCACGATGGTCCTCGGCCACTGGGCCCACGACCACCCCGGCCTGTACAAGGTCCTGCATG
>JABFXP010000156.1 GCA_013361685.1 Catenulispora sp. | reverse complement strand
CCTCTAGCCTGGGCTCAATCTAAGAAAACCGAGTCTCAGCCTGAGGGGGCGCGTGAGGCATGGCGAGCACTGACATAACGGGCGCTGACAGCCCGGATCAAACTTCCGGGGACATATCGAACCCCGATCCCAAGCGGTGGCTGGCGCTGGCGGTCATCTTGTCCGCGGCGTTCATGGACCTGCTGGACGTGACGATCGTCAACGTCGCGATCCCGTCGATCCAGAACCAGATGAAGGCCGGCTACTCGGCGATCCAGTGGATCACCGCCGGGTACGCGCTGGCGTTCGCCGTCGTGCTGATCACCGGCGGCCGGCTCGGTGACATCTACGGCCGCAAGCGGCTGTTCATGATCGGCATGACCGGGTTCACCATCGCCTCGGCGCTGTGCGGGTTCGCGGCAACGCCCGGCATGCTGATCGGCGCGCGGGTGTTCCAGGGCGGCATGGCCGCGCTGATGGTGCCGCAGGTCATGGCGATCATCCACGTCACCTTCCCGGCCCACGAGCGCGGCAAGGTCATGGGCATGTTCGGCGCGATCGTCGGATCGGCCGCGGTGGCCGGGCCGATCCTGGGCGGTCTGCTGGTGCAGTGGAACCTGTTCGGGCTGCACTGGCGGCCGATCTTCCTGGTGAACCTGCCGGTCGGCATCTTCGGGCTCATCGTCGCCTTCCGGGTGATCACCGAGTCCCGGGCGCCGCATGCCACCAAGCTGGACCTGCCCGGCGTCGGGTTGTCCGTGGTCGGCCTGTTCATGCTGGTGTTCCCGCTGATGCAGGGCCGCGACCTGGACTGGCCGGTCTGGGGCTGGGTCATGATGGCCGCGGCGGTGCCGGTGCTCGTGCTGTTCGTGCTCTACGAGCGGCGCAAGGGCCGGCGTGGTGACTCGCCGCTGGTCGAGCTGAGCCTGTTCCAGTTCCGGTCGTTCGCCTCCGGCATCGTCACCAACCTGACGTTCGCCACCACCCTCGGCGTGTTCTTCCTGGTGTGGGCCCTGTACATGCAGCTGGGCCTGGGCTGGACGCCGCTGCACGCCGGTCTGACCGGCATCCCGTTCTCGATCGGCGTCTCGGCGGCGGCCGGCATGTCGGTGCAGTTCCTGGTGCCGAAGTTCGGCCGCAAGGTGGTGCAGTTCGGCGTGCTGCTGATGGGCGGCGGCATGGTGCTGTACATCGAGATGGCCGAGCAGCTGGACCTGTCCTTCGCCTCCTGGCAGATGGCGCTGCCGCTGCTGATCACCGGAGTGGGCATGGGCCTGGTGGTCGCGCCGATCTTCGACCTGATCCTCACCGACGTGCCGCTGCGCGACGCCGGCTCCGCCTCGGGCCTGCTGAACACCAGCCAGCAGCTGGGGCAGGCGTTCGGCATCGCGCTGACCGCGCTGGTGTTCTTCAACCTGATGGGCACGCACGCCACCAAGGCCGTGGACGACATGAAGCCGGAGGTCACCAAGGCGCTGGTGAGCGCCGGGGTGCCGGCGGCGCAGACCGACCAGATCTTCGCCGGGTTCAAGCAGTGCACCGTGGACCACGCCAAGGAGAAGGACCCGAGCGACACCCCGGCCTCGTGCCGACCGCAGCCCGGACAGATCGGCGCGGTGTTGCAGCAGCAGGGCGCCAAGGCCGCGCAGCACACCATGGTCGGCGGGTTCGAGACCACGCTGTGGTTCGTGGCCGGAGGTCAGTTCCTTGTCTTCCTGCTGATGTTCTTCCTGCCGAAGAACGTCCGGGCCAAGGACACCGAGGGGGGATCGCAGGGCTCTGGTTCGGAGTCCGCCGAGGACCTGCCCCCGGTGTTCGCTCATTGATGAACCCCAGCTCAGCCGACCTACGCCGCCCCGGTGGACATCCCGATTTCGGGGAATGTTCACCGGGGCTTCGCGTTGGTCGGCAAGACTTCGGGGCATGGCGCGACAGTTCCGCCCGGAGCGGGTCGAGTACGACGTTCTCACCGCGCATCCCGACCCCGACCAGGCCGCGGCCGGGGCCACGGAGTGGGCCACCGCAGCGGTGGACGCGGTCACCCCCGAGCCGCTGGCCGGTCTGGCCGCGCTGCGGGACTACGCGCTGTCCGTGGTGCCGCGGCTGCGGGACTTCGCCGAGCACGTCGCCGGTCCGCGCGGCGACGCCAACTCGCCGAGCCTGCGTTACGGGGCCTACCACAGCGTGCGGGCGATGGTCCGCGACGCCGGCGGCCACGCGCTGGCCGAGGTGCACGCCGACGCCCGCGTCCTGCTGCCCGGCGAACTCGACGCCGACCTGCGCGGCCGGCTCAACGGCCTGGTGAACGTCGGCCTGCCGATGGTCACCCGGGCGGTGGACCAGGGCTCGTATGAAAGCGCCCTGGAATCGCTGGTGAAGGCCCGCGCCACCTTGAACGCGATGCTGCAGGCGGTGCTGAACATGGCGGTGTCCGGTCCGGAGCCGGTGCCCCGGGAGAAGCTGGCGGCGGCGCTGCGGGTGCAGCCCGCGGACCTCGACAGCTGGTACGCCGGAGCCAAAGCCCCGTGACGCCGAGCCGCTCCTGCGGCGGGCAGCCGCCGCAGCCTTGCGCGCGAGATCGCCGGTGCTCCACAGTAGTGTCTTGCTACAGCTTGTAGCTGGTGGGGGATGGGGCGGGACGCTGCGGCTTTGCCGTACGTTCACCTTCTGTTTCCCCGAGCCGCCCCGCGTCGCGCGTATCCTCCGCGCGTCGCCCGCGTCGTCCACATCCGTAAGGGGAACCCGCCTTGTCCGGCCTCAACTATCTCGAAGCCTGCACCATCGGGCTGCTGCAAGGCGTCACGGAGCTGTTCCCCATATCCAGCCTGGGCCACTCGATCCTGGTGCCGGCCCTGCTCGGCGGCAAGTGGAAGACCGACCTGGACATGACCGCCAAGGACTCGCCGTACCTGGCGTTCCTGGTGCTGGCGCACGTGGCGACGGCGCTGGCCCTGGTGACGTTCTTCTGGCGGGACTGGGTCCGCATCATCGGGGCCTTGTTCTCCTCGATCAGGGACCGCCGGGTGCAGACCCCGGACCAGCAACTGGCCTGGCTGCTGATCATCGGCACCATCCCGGTCGGGCTGGTCGGCCTGGCCCTGGACAAGGAGCTGCGCACCCATCTGGGCAAACCCCAGCCGGCCGCGGCGTTCCTGTTGCTCAACGGCTTCGTCATCTTCGCCGCGAACTACATGCTCAAGAACACCGGCAAGGGCCGGCACGCCGCCGACGAGGAATCCCTCGCGCCGCGCGGCGGGGAGTCGGCCGAACTCGCCGCCGACCGCCGGCTGGCCCGGCTGGGCTGGAAGTCCGCGGCCGGGATCGGCGGGGCGCAGGCCTTCGCGCTGCTGCCCGGCATCAGCCGCTCCGGCATCACGATGGTGGCCGGCCTGGCCCGCGGCCTGAAGACCGAGGACGCCGCCCGCTTCGCGTTCCTGCTCGCCACCCCGGTGATCCTGGCCGCCGGCCTGTTCAAGGCCCCGGAGCTGACCAAGCCCGAGAACCACGGGATCCTCGGGCCGGCCATCGCCGGATCGGTGCTGGCCGGCATCGCGGCCTACATCTCGGTGAAGTTCCTGACCAAGTACTTCGAGAACCGCGACCTGAAGCCGTTCGGCATCTACTGCATCATCGCCGGTCTGTTCTCGCTGATCTGGTTCACCGTCCACAAGTGAGCCCCGGCCGGGGCTCACTTGTGATTCAGCGGTACTCCGACAGCCGCGGCCGGACCCCCAGCACCGTCAAGCCGACGATGAGCAGCGCCAGCACGTACGGCAGCCACGTCCACGTCCCGATGCCGTCGCGGGCGGCCGGCATCGCGCTGTCGAACTGGTCCTGGTTGAGCTGGATCAGCTTGTCGAGCGCGGCGTTGTAGTAGGTGAACGCCTGGTCCGACGTGCTCGGGGTCTTCGCGTCGGTGTCGAAGTCGACGGCCTCCAGCAGGTCCTGATCGCTGCTCAGCGACATCCGGCGGAGAGTGGCGTCATCCCTGATGTAGTCGCCGTAGGCGACGAACGCGTCGAACGCCCGGTCCGCCTCGCCGTCGAACGTGATGTTGTTGAACTCCCGGCCGAAGGCGCTGTCCGTGGTCAGCCCCGTATCGCTCAGGTCGCTCCCCACCAGGTCCTGCCCGGTCGGCCGGTCGTCGCGCGATTCGGCCCGCGCCCGGATCGCACTCAGCCGGCCGTTGACGCCCGCAATGGTGCTGTCGTACTCCAAAGGAGTCGTGGCGTTCCCGGCGCTCGCCAGTTGCAGCGAGCCGCGGACGTAGGAGGCCTCGAACCGGGCCTGGAGATCGGGGTGGTCGTGGGCCAGCAGCCAGCGGCTCTCGTCGGCGTTGGCGCCCGATCCCAGGGCCTTGGTCTGGCTCAGCGTGAGCACCGAGTCGAAGGCGTCGGACTTCGCCTTGTGGAAGTCGCTTCCGGCGCCGACGGTGGCCGCCGCGCCGCCGATGGTGAAGACCAGCGCGGCCAGCGTCGCCGCGACCAGCGCCGGGTTCAGCGTCCGGTGGAAGTGCCGGAAGACGAAGACCTGCAGCGCTCCCAGTCCGGCCAGCAGCATCAGGCCGAACAGCACCAGCGCGGCGGTCACCGTGTCCAGCGAGTCCGTCGCGGCGGAGGCGGAGTCGTCGATCGCCCCGGCGCTGGTCTGCTCCATGTTCTCCGCGGCCTGCACCAGCCCGCTCCGGTCGTCCGAGCCGAACAGGATGTCGTGGCCGAACATGTACGAGGCGACCACCGAGTCCGGCACCCGTCCGGCCGCGGTCCCGCCGACACGCTGGTCATCGGCGAGCGTGCGCGCGGCCTGGGCCTGGTACTGCCCGAACTGGTCCGCCAGATCGTGCAGCCGGTTCAGCGCGTCCTGGTCCCCGGCGAGCGCGGCGGTCGCGGCCTCCAGGTCCCAGTCGGCGGCGCTGCGGTCCAGGTTGTACTGCTGGACGCTGTCCGGCCTGAGCACCTTCACCTTCGTGTCGCCGCCCGCCAGCAGGGCGTTGAGCAGTTGCGCGTCCATGTCCTGGACCTGGAACACGAAGTTCTCGGTCGCCTTCACGCTCGGCGCGTCGGTGCCCCCGACACCGGCGATCTTCGAACGGGCGTCCGAGGCGAACACCGAGACGCAGACCGCGGCGATCAGGCTCATCACGCCGATCGCGGCGGCCATCGCCCGCAGGAGGTTCGGAGTGGTCCCGCGCGGTGCGTGCGGGATGTGGATGTGATGGTCACCATAGGTGGTTGTTACCGAGGCCGCCCCGTGCGACGTGCTCCGCGTGGGCGCCTGAGTGAGAGTCCCCGACACGCTCCGAACATAGTTCCCGACGATGCGTGCGAGGAGACTGATACCGGTGTTGCAAACGCGATGCAAACACTCCGGCCCCGGACCGCGTTTGCCGCTGCGGGCGCCTCCGGAGGATGATCGTGCGGTTGTGCTGTTCTAATGGACTGTTCCACGGACGATGAGAGGTCGCGGGGTGTCACCTCAGCAGGACGGTTCGGCGCACGTCAAGGAGCGCGAGATCGCGGTCGAACAGGCCGCCGTCGACGCGGCCTACGCCCGGCTGGCGCAGATGCGCGAACAGGCCGCCCACCGCGTGCGGGACAGCTACAAGGTGGCGCAGGGCGGGACCTACTCGGCACTGGTCGACCGGGACGTGCAGGTGATGGAGGCCGCGATCTGGGAGCGGTCCCTGGAGAACGCCTACAACGAGCTGGTGTTCGGCCGCCTGGACCTCAAGCCCGAGACCCCCGGCGGCGAGCTGGAGGTCTACCGCATCGGCCGGCTCGGCGTGCGCACCGAGGACCTGGAGCCGCTGGTCGTGGACTGGCGCGCGCCGGCCGCCGCGGCGTTCTACCAGGCCGCGCCGGAGGACCCGAAGGGCGTGGTGCGCCGCCGGGTGCTGCACTGCCGCGGCGACCGCGTGCTGGACGTCGAGGACGACCTGCTGGACCCCGACGCCGCCCCGGCGGGCCTGCCGGTGGTCGGCGACGGCGCGTTCATCGCGGCGCTGTCGCGCACCCGCACCGGCCGGATGCGCGACATCGTCGCCACCATCCAGCGCGAGCAGGACGTGGTGATCCGGGCGCCGGCCGACGTGAGCGTGGTGGTGACCGGCGGCCCGGGCACCGGCAAGACCGCGGTGGCGCTGCACCGGGTGGCGTGGCTGCTCTTCCAGCACCGGCGGCGCTTCGGCTCGCGCGGGGTGCTGGTGGTCGGGCCGAACCGGCGGTTCACCGAGTACATCGAACGGGTGCTGCCCTCCCTCGGCGAGGGCGGCGCCGCCCTGCGCTCCCTGGGCGACGTGGTGAACGGGGTCGAGGCCGTCCGGCACGAGGACCCGGCGCGCGCCAAGCTGAAGGGCTCGCCGCGGATGGTGCGGGTGCTGCGCAAGGCCGCGAACGACGCGCCGTGGGGCGCGCCGAAGGACGTCCGGCTGGTCTATCAGGGCACCTTCTTCAGCCTGGAGGCCGGGCAGCTGGCCGGGCTGCGGGACCGGATGCTGCGCGGCAGCCGCCGCCCGAACGCGGTGCGCGCCGACGTGATCCGGTCGCTGCAGGAGGCGGCGTGGACCGCCTACCAGGACGCCAAGCGCGCCGCCGGCGACGCCTCGCCCTACGCCGAGTACCCGGACCTGTTCGAGGACGACAAGCGGACGTTCATCACCGAGCTGCGCTCGCAGCGGCAGTTCGCCGACTTCGTGGCGGCCTGGTGGCCGCAGCGCTCGCCGCTGGAGGTGCTGCGCTCCCTCGGCGACCCGGCGTACCTGGCCGACGTCTCGCGCGGGGTGCTCAGCGCCGCCGACGCCCGGCTGCTGGCCGAGTCCTGGCAGGCCGTGGCCGACGGCGCCGGCACCCTGTCGTACTCCGACGTGGCGCTGCTGGACGAGCTGGACTCGCTGCTCGGCGAGGGGCCCCGCACCTCGCGCGCGGTGGCCGCGGCCAACCCGTACGTGGTCGACGGCGTCAACATGCTCACCGGCGAGGAGGTCGACGACGGCTCGGACCCGGAGTCCGGCGGGTTCCGGGAGCTGTCGACCTTCGGCGAGCGGGCCGCGCACCGCGGCTCCTACGTGGAGCAGCCGGATCCGGACGAGTTCGGGCACATCGTGGTCGACGAGGCGCAGGACCTGTCGCCGATGCAGTGGCGGATGCTGGCCCGGCGCGGGCGGCACGCCACCTGGACCGTGGTCGCCGACCAGGCCCAGAGCTCGTGGGAGGACCTGGACGAGGCGCGCCGTTCGATGGAGCTGGCGCTCGGGACCTCGCGGGAGCAGCGCCGCTTCGAGCTGACCACCAACTACCGCAACCCGGTGGAGATCGCCGAGTACGCCGCCACGCTGTTGCACCGGTTCCTGCCGGACGCGCCGCTGCCGCGCGCGGTCCGCTCCACCGGCCGGCTCCCGGAGTTCGCGACGAGCACCGAGGACGCCCTGCCCGCGACGGTGGAACAGGCCGCGCGGCGGCTCGCGGGGGAGGTGGAGGGTACGGTCGGGGTGATCGTGCCGATGACCAGGCTGGGCGCGTTCGCCCTCGGCGAGGTGCCGGAGCGGGTGCAGGTGCTGGGTGCCTTGGAGTCCAAAGGGCTGGAGTTCGACGCGGTCGTGCTGGTCGACCCCGAGCGGATCGCTTCGGAGTCGCCGATGGGGCCGCGCACGCACTACGTCACCGCGACGCGGGCGACACAGGTCCTGGTGACGGTTTCGGTGGGGTGAGAGTCGCCGCCGGTCACCGGAACCGCGGACGGGGCGTCGCGCGTCCTCGTAGAGGGACGAGTGCGGCGAGGGGACCTGATCGGGCGCGGCGACGGCGGGTACGGCCGGGCGCGGCAGAGTAGCTAGGGGAGCACGGGAACATGAGCGGCGACACGTCCGGCATAGCAGAGATACCCAAGCATTCACCGGACGGAGCGCCGGACCCGGCCGCCCTCGGCGGGGCGGTCCCGGGCGGGGTGGCCCGGCGGCGCGTCCGGCGGATCCTGATGGTGCTGGCCTCGATGATGGTGCTGGTCCTGGGCAGCACCGTGGCCTATGCCGGGTACTGGTACTACCGCATCAACCACAACATCAAGGGCGCCCCGCTGCACGGCGCGGTCGTGCCCCCGGACCAGCAGGCCTCCGGCGGCCTGATCCAGCCCACCCCGGACGCCTACGGCAACCTGCCGATCAACATCCTGCTGATCGGGACCGACGCCCGGCTGCCCGGCAAGGACGCGGCGCTGGGCGGCTTCGTCGACCCCTCCGGCCGGGCCGACGTGGAGATGCTGGTCCACGTCTCCGCCGACCGCAGCAACGCCACGGTGGTCTCGCTGCCCCGGGACCTGATGGTGCCGGTCCCGGAGTGCGTGGACGCCAAGGGCAACCACTTCGGCGCGCAGAGCGTCGGGATGATCAACTCCGCGCTGGCCGCGGGCCCCGGCTGCCAGGTGGACACCGTGGAGGAGTTCTCGCACGTGAAGATCGACCACTTCATGATGGTCGACTTCTCCGGCGTGGTGGACCTGACCAACGCCGTCGGCGGCGTGGACGTCTGCGTCACCAAGGCCGTGCACGACCCGGACTCGCACCTGGACCTGCCGGCCGGCACCTCCGAGGTGAAGGGCGCGATGGCGCTGGCGTTCCTGCGCACCCGCGAGGGCTTCGCCGGCGGCTCGGACCTGTACCGCACCCAGGCGCAGCACCAGTACCTGGGTTCGTTGATCCGCAAGATGAAGGACCAGGCGACGCTGGACGACCCGATCCAGGCCACCCACCTGATGGACATCGCCTCCAAGTCGCTGACCGTCGACGACCCGATCGCCAGCGTCAGCAAGTTGCTGGACCTGTCGAACACGCTCAAGAAGGTGCCGACCGACAACATCACCTTCCTGACCCTGCCGACGGTGGAGTACCCGCCGGACCACAACCGGGTGGCCCCGGACCAGGCGCTGGACGACCAGATCTTCTCGCTGATCGCGCACGACCGCTCGGTCACCGCGCCGGTGGCGCAGGCCGGCGCGTCCACGAGCGCCCCGTCCCCGACCGACAGCCCCAGCCCGACCGGTTCGGCGACGAGCCTGGCGCCCTCGGCGGTGAAGGACCAGATCCTGGTGGAGAACGGCACCACCGCCGACGGCCGCTCCAAGCAGCTGGCCGAGACGCTGCGCAGCGACGGCTTCAAGAACGCCAGCGGGGTCGGCTACTCCAGCAGCGACGTCGCCACCACCGAGGTCTTCTACAGCGACGACAAGTACGAGGCCTCCGCGCGGGTGGTCGCCGCCGCCCTGCAACTGCCGCCCGGCTCGGTCCGGCCCGGCGGCGACGGCAGCGCGCCGGTCGTGGTGCGGGTCGGCGCCGACTTCGCCAGCGGCGACGTGTTCAACCCGGCCGCGCCGTCGTCCACGCCTTCGGCGCTGCCGTCGGCGGCGGCGTCGAGCGCGGATGCGGAGAGCGCGGGGGACAAGAACCTGTGCATCAACGCGCAGTAGCGCGCTGACGGCGAGGGGCGCGGGAGGAGCATCGCGGCCCGGGCGGCCGGCCGAAGGCCTGGTCGCTGGGTCGCGGGGCTGCTGGGTCGCGGGGCTGCCTGGCCTTCCGCGCGGCCGTCTGCCGCCGTGGCGCGGGTCTCTACCGCCGGAAGAAGTCCCGCACGTTCACCAGCAACAACAGCAGCGCGGCGACGCCCATTGTGATCAGGAACGCGTCGCGGGCGTGCCGCGCCGTCCACTCCAGCACGCTGATCAGGATGCCGCCGCCGACGAGCAGCACCGCGACGCTCACCGCGGTGGTCATCAGGCGCCGGCGGGCCAGCGCCTCCAGCCCGGCGAAGACCACGAGGATGGCGAGCAGCGAGGGGATCTTGGTGCGGTCCTCCGGCAGCAGCAGCACCGTGACCACCGCCAGGAACAGCAGCGGGACGCTGACCGCGGCCCAGATCTGCAGCAGGATGCCGTGGTGCTTGCGGTCGCCCGGGTCGTAGGGCTTGTGCGAGCGCGTGATGTGCGCCTGCGGGTCTTGCAGCGGCAGGCCGCCGCGCTCCAGCACCTTCTGGTGCACCGCGCGCTCCTCGGCCAGCGCCGTGCGCTCCCGGATCAGGCGGGTCACCGACGCCTCGGCCACCCGGGCCTCACCCAGCCGCTCGGCCGCCGCCTTCACCGTCTGCGCCTCGGTGCGCAGCGACAGCACCTCCGCGTGCCGGTCGCGCGCGCCCTGCTGGAGCGGCCCGGTCTGCTCGTCGGCCTCGGCGATGCGGTCGTCCAGCTCGGCGATCCGGGACTTCAGGCTGCGCTCAAGGCCGCCGTCGTCCGGCGCGACCTTGTGCAGTCCGGCCCAGCCCAATGGATCCGCCCAGGAGAAGCGGACGGTGCCGTCCCGCTCGTAGCGCGGCCCGGCCGGGGCCCGCTCGCCGCCGGCCCAGTCCCGGGTGTCCACGCCCCACAGCCCGCGGAAGCCGCGCACCCACGGGGTGTCGTCGTCGATCAGCACCGGCTCCCACTCCCGGTCCTGCCCCGGCCCCACCCGCGCCCCGTCGCCGCGCGCGTAGTCGATGAACGGGATGCCGAACCCGTGGTCGTCGCCGGTGCGGGCCTGGCGCCGCAGGAACTCCGCCGACCGCCGCCACCAGCGCGCCGCCGTGCCCAGGAACCGCGGGTTCACCGTGACCAGGTAGTCGCCGGCCAGGAACGCCCCGGAATGCGAACCGGCGCCGGCGAACACCACCGGATGCGTGCCGTCGACCAGTGTCAGGTCCGGATCGTCCCACCGCCGGCGCAGGTCGTCACCGGTGTAGTCGTGCGAGGAGAACGCCACCCACCGCGGCGACACCGTCCCGGACGCGGCGTCCTCGGCCAGGTAGACGGTCACCATCTCCCAGTCGGCCTCGTGGTCGTTGACCCCGCTGAACGTCGAACGCCAGTCGTTGGCCGAGTAGAAGTACCAGTACTGCAAGATGACGTAGCCGCCGCGACGCACCACGCGCCCGTAGTACGGCGAGGAGTGGGCGGCCCCGCTGGCGTGGTACTGCTCGGCGGCCTTGGTCATCACCCCGCCGGGCACCGTCCCCCGGATCAGCAGGCTCAACCGCAGCAGCACGTCGATCAGCCGCGCCACGAACCCGACGGCGGCCAGCCGCCCGGTCCGCCGGATCCCGGTCGGATGCCCCTTCCGCCACCGCCGCACCTCCCGCCCCGAAGCGGCCTTCGGCACGTAGCGCAGGAACAGCCGCCGCTCCGGATGCGCGTCGGCGGCCACCAGCAACGCCGCCAGGTTCAGCTCCCCGGCCGGGATCAGCTCCCTCGCCTTCTCCCCGTCGAGCCACAGACTCGCCGTCGCGATGTAGCGCTCGATGTCGGTGGGGAGGAAGTACTCGCCCTTGGTGTACGCCAGGACCGGTTCATGGGCTCGCAGCAACGCGAGATCATCCGCCGGACCGGCGGTGGCGGGAGGTTCGACGGCAGCCATCACCTCGACGATATTCCGCCAAGATTCCCGCCGCTTGCCGGATCGGTCCGATCGAGCATGGAATCCCGGGTACCCGCGATCAAGCCGCCCCTATCAGCCTTATGGCGATGCGGCGGGCGGAGCGGCCGACGGTGCCGAACTCGAGGCCGCCGATCCGCAGTTCGTCCCGGGCGCCGGTCGACCCGGCCCCGGGCGGCTCGACCCCGGCAGATCCGGCCTCAGCCGAACCGGCCTCAGCCGAACCGCCGAACCGGCGCCCGCCGTCAGTCCGCACCCGCACCTTGCTCACCCCGCGCACGTCGCACCGTCCCCGCCCTCACGCCGCCGCCAGCACCCGGCGGCCGCCGCGCTGCGCGTGCTGCGCCGCCCGCT
>JABFXP010000931.1 GCA_013361685.1 Catenulispora sp. | reverse complement strand
GCCGGCTCGCTCACCCCCGCCGGGCCGCACGCCCCCACCGTGCCTCCGGCGCCCCCTGCGCCCGCCGCCCCCGCCCCGCGCTACCAGGCGGCGCAAGCTCCGGACCCCGCACAGCAGGACCGCCCCACCGTGAAACCTCAGGAGTGGAACCAGTGAGCCCGCAGACCGAAGAGACTCTCAACTGGCTGATCAACCGGATGCTGGACAGCATCCCGGCGGCCCGCAGCGTGTTGCTGATGTCCACCGACGGCCTGGTCCGCGCCTACACCCCGGGCCTGAACAAGGACGAGGCCGACACCCTGGCCGCGGCCGAGAGCGGCATGTGGGGCATCGTCACCGCCATCGGGCAGACCGTCCGGGCCGGCGGCGTGCGGCAGGTCGTGGTGGAGCTGGACTCCGCGTTCCTGTGCGTGGGCGCGGCCGGCCCCGGCACCTGCATCGGCGTGCTCGCCGACCGCTCCGCCGACCCCCGGCAGATCGGCTTCGAGATGCAGCGCTGCGTCACCGCGGTGACCAAGGAGCTGGCGACCGCGCCGCGTGCCTCGGTCGGCTACGCCGGCGCGGACTCCCTCGCCGCGGCCCAGGGCCGGTCGTGAGCTGGGCGCGACCGTGAGCCGGGGCGACCGGCGCGACGCCTTCGTCGACGGTGCGGCCGGACGCCTGATCCGCCCCTACGCGGTGGCCGGCGGCCGCACCGCCCCCGGTTCGGACTTCCACCTGGTGACCCACGTGGTGGCCACCGGCCGGCCGCTGGACGGCCTGGGCCCGGACCACGACGACATCCTGACCCTGTGCCGCCGCCCGATCTCGGTCGCAGAGGTCTCGGCACTGTCCGGCCTGCCGCTGGCGGTGACCAAGATCCTGCTGTCCGACCTGCTCGGCTGGCGTGCCATCGACACCCGTGCCCCGGTCCCGGTCTTCGACCGCGCGCGGCCCAGTACGGACCTCTTGGAGAAGGTGCTGGATGCCCTCTACAAACTCTGATCTGCCCGGCGGCCTGAAGCTGCTGATCGCCGGCGGCTTCGGCGTCGGCAAGACCACCCTGGTGGCCACCGTCTCCGAGATCGTCCCGCTGACCACCGAGGCCACCATCACCGAGGCCAGCCGCGGTCTGGACGACGTCGCGCTGACCGGGGGCAAGACCACCACCACCGTGGCTCTGGACTTCGGCCGGATCAGCATCGCCGACGAGTACGTGCTGTTCCTGTTCGGGATGCCCGGCCAGGAGCGGTTCTGGTTCATGTGGGACCAGCTGTGCATCGGCGCGCTCGGCGTGATCGTGCTGGTCGACACCCGGCGGATCGAGGACTCCTTCGACGCCGTGGACTACTTCGAGCGCACCGGGATCCCGTTCCTGGTCGCCGTCAACGAGTTCGAGGGCGCGCCGTTCGCCTACACCGCCGCCGAGGTGCGCGAGGCCCTGCAGCTGCGGGCCGAGGTGCCGGTGGTGATGTGCGACGCGCGCTCGCGCAGCTCGGCCGTGAACGTGCTGATCGCGCTGGTGCGCCACCTGCAGACCACCGATTACCAGTCCCGGCCGGCCGCGCCCCGGCCCGCGGTGCCCGAAGGAAGCCTGATATGACAGACCACGATCACCAGATCCCGGCCCTGCGGCTGGGCCGGCCGGCCCCCTCCGACGGCGGCGCCCGCCTGGTGCGCCAGCGGGAACTGGGCCTGGCCAGCGTCCCGGACTCGGTGTTCGACGAGGTGGCCCGCCAGGCCGCCCAGAGCACCGGCGCCACCGCCGCGATGGTCAACCTGGTGGGCGAGCGCCGGCAGTACTTCGTCGGCATCTACGGCGAGGAGCCCTCGGCCGGCGAGCCGGCGTTCCTGGGCGACCCGGGCCGGTTCATGGACATGGACCAGGGCTTCTGCGTGCACGTGGTGGGCCGCAAGGCCGCGCTCACGCTGGACGACGTCTTCGAGTTCTCCCGCTTCCGCGGCAACCCGGTGGTGGACGAGCTCGGGGTGCGCAGCTACATCGGCGTGCCGCTGATCGACGACGACGGCACGGTGATCGGCACGGTGTGCGCGATCGACCCGGCGCCGCGCAGCGAGGCCGAGGGCAACTCCTGGGGGAACCACGGACTGCAGATCCTCAAGGACGCCCGGGACCGGGTGCTGGCCGAGATCGGCAGCCGGCAGAAGATCAGCGGGGTGCTGGCCGGCGCCGACGGCCCGGCGATGATCACCTCCAGCCCCAATCTCGAGGTGCTGTACGTGAACAACGCGCACGAGCAGCTGTTCGGCGCCATCGATCAGCTGGGCGCGCCGGCGCCGGAGGCCTTCCCGCATCTGGCGCCGGTCGGCATCCTGGCGATCATCGAGCACCTGGAGCGCGGCGGCGAGCCGATGGTGACCCCGCCGATCCCGTTGAACGGGCCCGGTTCCACCACGATCGCCTTCGCCTCCGTCCCGGTCCGGGTCCCCGGCCACGAGGCCGCGGTGCTGACGTTCGGCCTGACCGACACCGACGCGGTGACCTGTCTGGCGCGGGCCAAGGAGGTCGCCGCAGATGTCGATGACCTGACGGCTGCGAGCTGACGGAGCGGGCATTCGAGCTGGCCGACTACATCTGTGCCCTTATATACTCGGTGGCGACCGAGGGCCGCTGACGCGAGGGGGACGTGCCCATGCCGGATCTTGTCGTCAACCCTGACGCGCTGGAGACCTTCGGCGGCCAGCTGGAGTCCATCAGGACCCGGATGAACGCGGCCCGGGACTGGACGCACCAGTTCGACGGGCAGTTGGGCGCCAAAGAGGTCGACGACGCTCTGCACAGCTTCGCCTCCGGGTGGAAGGACGGCCGCAAGGAGATCGACGGGAGCCTTCAGGCCCTGTCGGAGATGCTGATCAACTCCGCGCAGAACTTCCGCCAGGCTGACCTGGATCTGAAGAAGCCGCTGGATCCGGACGACTGAGCGCCGGGCCGGTCCGTGGACCGGCCCGCGCACTCAAAGTGCCTGACGGTAGCCTGTTTGCTGCTTGTCAGCATGCGGGAGGGGACCTGTGACCGACCAGTCGTCGAACTACGCTCAGCAGCCTTATGGGCAGCCACAGTTCCAGCAGCCGCCGCAGTACCAGCCGCAGTACCAGCCTCAGCAGCAGCCTTATGGACAGGCCCAGCCCTATGGCCAGCCTCAGCCCTAC
>JABFXP010000444.1 GCA_013361685.1 Catenulispora sp. | reverse complement strand
GGCGGGGCGGGCGGCGTCCAGCAGCCGGAGCACGCGGGCGGGGCCGGGCGCCGGGTCGACGGCCGCGGGGTCGCGCGGTTTCGAGCTCTGCGTCTCCCAGGCGGGTGACGTCGGCGTCTGCATCCGTATCTCCCCCGTCGGCCCACCTGTTCCTCGACTCCGGTCGAGGCTACAGCGCTTCACCCGCCTGTGGCTCGGCGACGGTCAGTGGGTTTGCTGGGAATGACTGGGCAGCAGACCGACCAGACAAAAGGTGATCACATACAGAGCCGCGGTGACAACCGTGACGAGCTGCCCGGCGTTGAGGAAAGCCGAGGTGCCGCCGCTGCCGACCCGCGCGAAGAACGTGGTGCCGAGCGCCGCGACGCCGATCGCGTTCGAGAACTGCTGCGCGGCGTTGAGCATGCCGGAGCCGGTGCCGACCTCGGCGACCGTCGCGTCGCCGAGCACGAAGTCGAAGATCGGCACGAACACCAGGCCGGTGCCGAGCCCGACGACCGCGAGCGCGGGAACGAGGGTCCCGCTGGTCAGCGTGGCGTGATGCCGGGCGACCGTCCACGCCAGGCCGACGAGCCCGAGGACGGCGAGGCCCAGACCGAGATGCAGCGTGGCGCGACCGAGCTTCGCGGCCAGCACGCCGCCGGCCAGTCCCACCCCGACGGCACTGCCGACGGCCCACGGGATCAGCGTCAGCGCGGTGTGCAGGGCGGTCCAGTGCAGACCGAGCTGGAGCATCAGGTTGAACGAGAGCTGGAACCCGGACAGCGCGGCATAGAACGCGGCGACGATCACCAGCCCCACGACGAAGCTGCGCTTGCGGAACAATGACGGCGTGATGACCGGATGCGCACTGCGCCGCTCGGATCGGACGAACAGCGCCAGCACCACGGCCGACCCGGCCATCATGAGGTACGTCCACAGCGGCCAGCCGTAGTCGCGCCCCTCGACCAGCGGAACGATCAGCAGACCCGAGGCCACGGTGAGCAGCGCGACGCCGCCGAGGTCGAGCCGCGCGGCGGCGTCCTCACCGGATCGGCGCGGCAGGAACCGCCGGCCCAGCAGCCAGGCGGACACCCCGATCGGCACGTTGATCAGGAAGATCGACCGCCACCGGCTGCCGAACAGATCGGCGTGCAGCAACCAGCCGGCCAGGATCGGCCCGGCGACGGTCGCCAGCCCCATGACGGGACCGAACGGTATCAGCGCCTTGCGCAGCTGATCGGCCGGGAAGACCACCTTCACCAGCGCGAAGCCCTGCGGGATCATCACCGATCCGAACAAGCCCTGCGCGACCCGGGCGCCGATCAAGAAGGGCACGCCCGGCGCGAGCCCGCACGCCAGCGAGGCCACGGTGAACCCGGCCATCCCGACCAGGAACAGCCGGCGCCGGCCCACCAGATCCCCGAGCCGCCCGGAGGTGACCAGCCCGAGCGCGAAGGTCGCGGTGTAGGCGGACAGCACCCACTGCAACGTCGCCTCACTCCCGCCCAGATCGGCACGGATGGCCGGACCGGCGATGGTGGCCACGGTGGAGTCGATGAGGTCCATGACGTCGGCGATGAAGACGACCGCGAGGACGAGCCAGGCCTGCTTCGGGCGGAGGGGAGAGATGGCGGGTTCGGCGGCGGGCGCCGCTTCGGGCGCGGATGCCGGACCGGATCCGGACTCAGGCTCGGGCTCGGACTCGGGCTCGGACTGTCGGCGCGCAGGCATCGGGCCGGGCACCGGCACCGAACCCGGTGCTGAAGGAGGCGCTATGCCACTTGTCGTTGCGGATTCCGGGCCGGATCCGGACGGCCGGCGTGCAGGCACCGCACCCGGCGCCACACCATTCGTCGTGGTGGACGCGGCCAGCGTGTCGTGTGTTGCCGACGAGCCCGGCGAGGCGCCCGAGGCCGTCATGGGCGAACTTAGTTCGTTACTCACGAACTAAGTTCTAAGCGGCGAACTTAGTTCGTGTCAAGCTATAGTTCCGACCATGCCCCTCGACCCGAAACAGCGCCGCGCCGCCCGCCACGCCCAGCCGGACTCCCCCGCGCAGCGCCCCGCCCCCCGCAAGGCACCCATCACGGTCGAGCGCATCACCGACGCCGCGTTGCAGGTCGTGGCGACCGAGGGGTACGACGCGCTGACGATCCGCAGCGTGTCCAACACGCTCGGGACCGGGCCCTCGTCCCTGTACGCGCACATCGTCAACAAAGCCGACATCGACGACCTGCTGATCGGCCGCCTGTGCTCGCAGCTCACCCTCCCGGAGCCGGACCCGGCCCGCTGGCGCGAGCAGATCCGCGACGTCTGCGCGCAGATCCGCGACCAATACCTGCGCTACCCGGGCATCTCCCGCGCCGCGCTGGCGATGGTCCCGACCAACCTGGACACCCTGCGCGTGAACGAGGGCGTCTTCGCGATCCTGCTGGCCGGCGGCATCGAGCCGCGGCGGGCCGCGTGGGCGGTCGACGCCCTCTTCCTCTACGTCGCCGGCTACGCGTTGGAGACGTCGATGGTGCAGCAGCGGCAGAAGGACCGGGGCGATTCCTGGGTCCTGTCGCAGGAGGAACTGGTGCGCCGCTTCAGCGCCCTGCCGGAGGAGACGTTCCCCCAGACCAGGCGCTACGCCGCCGAGCTCACCTCCGGAACCGGCCACGAGCGCTTCGACTTCGCGCTCGGGCTGCTCATCGACAACCTGACGCAGCCCTGATCTACGGAAAGCGCCGATCCACGAACCCTGCCTGTAAAGGAAGTTTGACACTCCGGCATGTAAAGCGTACTTTCCATTCATGCGGAACGACATGCGGACCCTGCGACAGGGCAAGGGCCTGTCCCAGCAGGACCTGGGCCGGGCGCTCGGGGTCTCGCGCCAGACGGTCAACGCGATCGAGCAGTGCCGCTACGACCCGTCGCTTCCGCTGGCCATCCGCATCGCGCGGTATTTCGGCACCACCGTGGAGGAGATGTTCCATGTCGACGCAGACTGAGCGGGACTCCGGCGCCGCCTGCCGCGGGCGGGGCTCCGGCAAAGGGGCGGTGACCGTGGCCGGCGTCGTGATCGCCGTCGCCTACCTGGTCCTCTTCCTGGCCCGGCACGACGTGTTCATGGCCGTCTTCGGGCCGGCGGTGATGATCGCCTACGTCGTCGCCACCCGCCTGCTGTCCGGACGCTGGGAAGCCGCCGCCGTCCTCGGGGGCGACCTCGGCGACGAGCGGCGCCGGGCCATCGACGAGCGCGCCGCCGCGCTGACGCTGCGAGTGCTCGCGGCGGTGTGCACCATCGGGTTCTTCGTGTCCGTGGCCCGGGGCTCCGGCGCGATGGTCTGGGCCGGAATCGGCGCGGTGCTCGGCGGCGTCTACATCGGCGCGACGATCGTCCTGACCCGGCGCGGCTGAGGGGGTCCGCGCCGGCGCGGGGCGCCGCGGCGTGGAGCACAAGCTCCAGGCCACGGCGCCCCGCGTTCTCCGTCAGCACCAGCTCAGTACCAAGCGACGACCGTGGCCTCAGTCGTCGGCACCCACGCCTCCCGGTGGTTGTAGTCGATCGCGAACCACAAGTTGCTCGTCCCGTCCTCATACACCGACTTCGGCGCCGCCCACTGCGAGCCGGTCGGCGCGGTCCCGATGACATAGCTGGAACTGGTCGTCGGCCGCCCGTAGATCTTGATCGTGCCGTTCTTCGTGGTCGGCTTCAGGCTCAGCACGTACGAGTGCACCGGCACCGCCGACCCGGCCGGCACCGCCACCCACGCCAGCTTGGCGTCGGCGTACTGGCTCGACGGGGACGCCGACAAGCGGTCGTTCTCGCCGTACCAGATCTCGTACATCTCCATCCCGGTGCCGGCCTCGTCCGCCTTCTCGGCCAGGTAGTAGTACGGCATCTGGGTCTCGATGTTCGTCGTCTCGTCCGTGGAGTCGCCGCCCGCCGCGCCGGGGATGACCGGGTCGGCGGTGCTCGGACCGGTGTAGAGCGTGAAGAAGCTGTTGTTCGCCGCCGTCTCGGTGCCGTTGGCGCCCAGCGGGGTCTGGTCGCTGCTCGGGTTGACCCGGAACAGGCCGGCGGCCGGGGTGTTCCCGGTCGGGTAGGCCACGCCCTGGGCGTGGATCAGGCCGAAGTAGTAGTCCCACAGCCAGTACTTGCCCGGGTCGACGTGGTTCGGCGCGGAGCCGGTGGTCGGCGCCGGGGTGGTGCCGTGCGCGGTGACGTGGGCGTGGTCCAGGGGGATGTTGTACTTGGTCAGCAGGTACGCCACCAGCTTGGCCGAGGCCAGGTACTCGGTGGCGTTGTACCACTGGTAGCCGGTGGCGTCGACGCCGGCGTGCTCGATGCCGACGGCGTGCTCGTTGTAGTAGAAGTTGCCCGCGTGGTAGGCGATGTCCTTCTCTCTGAGCGCCTGGTAGACCGTGCCGTCGGAGTCGATGACGTAGTGCACGCTGACGCCGCTGGTCCGGTCCTGGAAGACGTTCAGCGCGTCCTGCGCGGTGCCCTCGATGTCGTGGATGGTCACCGCGTACATCGCGTAGCTCGAGGGCCGGCTCGAGCTCTGGTACGTGCACGGCGAGGTCACGTTGCAGTCGTAGCTGGCCGCCGGGACGACGCAGTCGATCGCGCCCGGGTAGTCCACGTTCGAGTCCTGCGTGCAGCCGGCCGGCACGGCGGCGGCGGTCACCGGCACGGCGGCCAGGGTCGCCTTGTCCGGGGCCACGGACTGCGGCGCGAGCGTCACCGTCTCGCCGTCGTCGGCGGTGCCGGTGAAGCCGGAGGACAGCAGCTTGAACGCGGCGTCGGCGTACATCCCGGCGGTCTGCCGCGAGCCGGCGTGGCTGTAGGCGGCGATCGGGGCGTACCAGCCGGACACCGACGACGGCAGCTTCGGCGCCAGCGCCAGCGCCTCGGCCCGCAGCACCGCCGCACCGCCCAGGATGTTCGCGGCGGTGTCGTGCTGGAGCGCGGCGACGCTGAGCCCGGTCAGCTTGGCGGCCTGGTCCAGGGTGTCGGCCTTCTTGTTCTGGACCAGGTGCATGCAGCCGTAGCCGCCGTCGATGCTGGCCTGCCCGCCGTGCGCGCCGAGGCGGCCCTCCAGGTAGCAGACCGACTCCAGCACCGGCTGCGGCACGCCGTACTTCTGCGCGGCCTGGGCGAAGGCCGCGTTCACGCCGGAGGCGGTCGTCGCCTGTGCCGGGGCCCCGGCCAGGCCGAAGCTGAGCAGCGCCGCCAGGGCCAGCAGGGCGCCGGCCCATCTGCGACGAGTCACGTGGACTCGTCTGGTTTCCTGCCGTCTTCTCATGGGTCGCATACACCGTCCTTTATCAGAATCCGGATCCGCCACCGCACATGGTGGGGCCGACACGAGCGTTTGTCACGTAAAATCAACAAGAAACCATGATGATTCTTGACGGGTAGTCAGTGCGCTGCCACACTCCGAGCCATGCGCAGTGCCCCCACCCTCCGCACCCCGGTCCCCTTCCGGCTCCTCGCCTGCTCCGTGCTCCTGGCCACCGGCGTCCTGGCCGGGCCGGCGGCCCATGCCGGCACCACCACCGGCGGCACCACCGCCGCCCCCACCGCGTCCACCGCCGGCACCGCCGAGCGCGTGAACTTCCACAAGTGGACGACCCAGGCCGACTTCCAAGCCGGCACGGCGAACGGCGTCACGGCGCTGTCGGGCGACCGGCAGGGCATCGCCATCTCCAGCACGGTGGGCAGCCTCCGGTATAAGGATGCTTATCTGCACACCACCAACACCTACGCCTACAGCACCTGGACCTCGCCGTCCTACAGCCCGGGCTTCGGCGCCACCGAGCTGGTCTCGTCGTGGAACGCCCAGACCCCGGCCGGAACCTGGCTGAAGGTGGAGCTGAACGCCACCATGGAGGACGGCCACCAGACCGGGTGGCTGGACATGGGCAACTGGGCCTCGAGCGACACCGACATCGCCCGCACCTCGCTGAGCCCGTCCGCGGGCGCCTACGGCGGCGTCTCCACCGACACCTTCAACGCCGCCGGCGGCCACTCGATCCAGAGCTACCAGCTGCGGGCGACCCTCTACCGGCTGCCGACCAGCACCGACTCACCGCGCCTGTGGCAGCTCGGCGCGTTCGCCTCCGCCGTGCCCGCGCGCACGGGCGTCACCGCGAGCCCGCTGGGCGGCGCCGAGGGCGTCGAGTTGGCGGTGCCGCGCCTGTCGCAGCAGATCCACGTCGGCCAGTACAGCCAGTACGGCGGCGGCGGTGACGCCTGGTGCAGCCCGACCTCCAGCGAGATGATCACCGAGTTCTGGGGCGACGGCCCGACCGCCGCCGACCTGGCGTGGGTGGACCCCTCCTACGCCGACCCGCAGGTGGACCAGGCGGCGCGGTCGACGTACGACTACGCCTACAAGGGCACCGGCAACTGGCCGTTCAACGCCGCCTACGCCTCGCACTACGGCCTGGACGCCGAGGTGGTGCAGCTGCCTTCGGTGGACGACCTGGAGACGCTGGTCAAGGCGGGCATCCCGGTGGCGATCTCAGTGGCCTTCGACAACGGGGAGCTCACCGGCTCCGGCTACGGCACCGCCGGGCACCTGATGGTCGTCGTCGGGTTCACCGCGAGCGGCGACTTCATCGTCAACGACCCGTTCTCGCCGTCCGACACGGCCGTGCGGCACATCTATCAGCGCGGCCAGCTGGAGAACATCTGGCTGCGGACCTATTGGACGCGCTCCAACGGCACCAAGGGCTACGGGTCGGGCGGGGTGGCATACGTCTACACGCCGCACGACACCGCGCTCCCGCCGGTCGCGGACCCGCAGAACCCGACTTGGTGAACCCCTTATTACAGAGTCCGCACAGCAACGCAGCCCTCGGCGTCCTCACGCCGGGGGCTGCCGCATGCGGATCGCAAAGACCCGGTCAGTCCAGTTCGGACCCGGCCGGCGCCACGATCACCCGCACCCCGGTCTGCTCCAGCAGCCGCACCGCCTCCGGGTCGGCTCCGGCGTCGGTGACGACCGCGGTCACCGCGGACAGCGGGCACACCCGGCCCACGGCGACCCGGCCGAGCTTGGCGCCGTCGGCGAGCACGTAGACCTCGGCGGCCTGGGCCAGGACCGCCTGGCGCACCGGGATCTCCGCCAGGTCCTCGCCGGTCACACCGGCCTTGGCGTGGACGCCGGAGGCGGCGATGAAGGCGCGGTCGGCGAAGAACCGTTCGAAGAACTTCTCCGAGCCGGTGCCCACGCAGGCCAGGTCGCCGCGGCGGATCTGGCCGCCGGGCAGGTGGACCTCCACGCCCTCGCGGCCCGCGAGCTCGGCGGCGGTGGGCAGGGCCACGCACAGGGCGCGGCCGCTGAACGTGGCCGGCAGCGCGCGGGCCGTCTCGGCGACCGTGGTGCCGACGTCGAAGACCAGGGTCTCGCCCGGTTCGACCAGGGCGGCGGCCGCGGCGGCGATGGCGCGCTTGGGGTCCAGGCGGGCGATGGCGCGCTCGTCGGCGCCGGGCTCCCAGCCGCGCGCCTCCTGGGCGACCGCGCCGCCGTAGACGCGGCGCAGGATGCCGCGCTCCTCGAGCACCTGCAGGTCGCGGCGGATGGTCTCGCCGGAGACGCTGTAACGCGCGGCCAGGTCCTCCACGCGCACCCGGGTGTCGCGGCGCAGCTGGGCGGCGATGCGCAGGCGGCGCTCCTCGGGGAGCACCGCGTCGAGCAGTTCTTCCTTCATCGGTTCCGCAACTCCACAGCCGGCCGCAGGGGGTGCGCGCGGGCGCGCGCTGCCACCAGCGTAGTGGGACCGCGGGGGCCGGTGGCGCGGCCGGAGGCGGCCGGCTCGCGACCCGAACCCTTCCGGGTGGGAAATATGTGGTTTCTTGGCCGAACAAGCCGTGGACTCTTGACGACTTCCTCGGGGATTGCCACACTCGGCGCCACACGATTGCGCGAGACCACAACACCGCAAGGCACCACCCACACCCTGTAGTGAGGAAGCCATGCCCACCCCGACCCCTCGACGACGCCTTCTCGCCCTGACCGCGGCACTGGCCGGGGCGGCGGCACTGAGCGCCCCGGCGGCCTCGGCCGCCGGCCGGGCCGATGCCGTCCGGACCGGCGCCCCGTCCTCTTATATCCAGCAGGCCCACGCCGCGGCCGGCGACAAGACGCTCACCGTGGCCACCAACGGCAGCATCGACTCGCTGTCGCCGTTCCTGGCCCAGCGCGCCCTGCCGACCGCCGTGCACCGCCTCATGTACGACTTCCTCACCAACTACGACCCCAAGGACGACCACGCCGTGGACGCCCTGGCGACGAAGTGGACGACCTCGCCGGACAAGCTCACCTGGACCTTCACCATCCGCGACGGGATGAAGTGGTCCGACGGGCAGCCGGTGACGGCCGACGACGTCGCCTGGACCTACAACCTGATGATGACCAACGACGACGCGGCCACCGCCAACGGCAACTTCGTGGCCAACTTCGCCAAGGTCGCCGTCGACGGGAACAACGTCGTCATCACCCTGAAGCAGGCCCAGTCCACGATGCTGGCCCTGGACATACCGGTCGTGCCCAAGCACGTGTGGGAGTCGCACGTCGCCGACATCGGCAAGTTCAACAACGACGCCCAGTTCCCGGTGGTCGGCGACGGGCCGTTCATCCTCACCGGCTACCAGAAGGACCAGTACCTGACGCTGGACGCCAACCCGAACTACTGGCGCGGCAAGCCCGGCTTCGACCACCTGGTGTTCAAGTTCTACAAGGACGCCGACGCCGAGGTGGAAGCGCTGAAGAAGGGCGAGGTCGACTTCGTCTACGGCCTGACCCCGGCGCAGTACGACTCGCTGAAGGGCCAGTCGAACATCACCACCAACAAGGCTCCCGGCAAGCGGTTCTACGCGCTGGCCGTCAACCCCGGCGCCACCACCAAGGACGGCCAGGCCTTCGGCGACGGCAACCCGGCGCTGCAGGACCAGCAGGTGCGCCAGGCGCTGATGTACGCGATCGACACCAAGACCCTGGTGTCCAAGACCCTCGGCGGCTACGGCACCGTCGGCGGCGGCTACATCCCGCCGATCTTCGGCACCTACCACTGGGACCCGGACTCCGCGAGCGCCTACTCCTACAACCCGGACAAGGCCAACCAGATGCTGGACGCCGCCGGGTACAAGAAGGGCTCGGACGGGATGCGCACCGGCAAGGACGGCAAGCCGCTGTCCTTCCGGATCCTCGGGGAGACCAACCGGCCCGACGACACGCAGAACGCCGCCTACCTCACCGAGTGGCTCAAGGCCGTCGGCATCGGCGCCACCACCACCATCGTGGACCAGGGCAAGCTCGGCGACACCGAGACCGCCGGCACCTTCGACCTGGCCTTCGACAGCTGGACGGTGAACCCGGACCCGGACTACGTGCTGTCCATCCAGCAGTGCGACATGCGGCCCAAGGCCGCGGGCAAGAGCTTCGCCGGCGACGACTTCATCTGTGACAAGGACTACGACGCCCTGTACCAGAAGCAGATCACCGAGTACGACCCGGCGGCGCGCGCCGACGACGTGAAGCAGATGGAGCAGAAGCTCTACTCCGACGCCTACATCAACGTCCTGTACTACGCGAACGCGCTGGAGGCGTACCGCTCGGACGTGATCGGCAGCTGGGACAAGCAGCCGCAGCCGGAGGGCGCGTACTGGGGCCAGGACGGGTACTGGGCGTTCTGGTCGGCCAAGCCGGCCGGCACCACGACCGCGGCCGACGGCTCGACGGTCCCGGCGGCGAAGAAGTCCGACTCCTCGAACACCGGCCTGGTGATCGGGATCGTCGCCGTGGTGATCGTCGTCCTGGGCGGCGGGGCGTTCCTGCTCCGCAAGCGCCGGAGCACCACCGCCGAGGAACGCGAGTAACAGTGTCGATCTCCTCCCCCGCACCGCTGGACGCCGTGGCCCCGCCCCCCGTTCCGGGGCCGGCCGCGGCGGTCCGGCGGCGCGGCCCCGTCATCCCGCCGCGCTACGTCGCCGGCCGGGTGGCCGGGGCCGCGGTGAGCATGCTCGCCGTCGTGTTCACCGGTTTCTTCCTGTTCCGCATCGTGCCCGGCGACCCGGTCCGGGCCATGACCCGCGGCCGGCCGATCGACGCCGACCAGCTCGCGGCGCTGCGCCACCAGTTCGGCATCGACAAGCCGCTGGTCTCGCAGTTCGCCGACTACGTCTCCCGGGTGGCCCGCGGCGATCTGGGCACGTCCTACCAGTACAAGACCTCGGTCAGCGGCCTGATCGGCGGCCACGTGTGGGCCACGGTCTACCTGGTCGGCACCGCGACGGTGATCGCGGCGTTCCTGGGGCTGAAGATCGGCGTGCGCTCGGCGTGGAAGCACGGCAGCCGCTCCGACCGCGCCAACACGGGCCTGGCGCTGGTGCTGTGGTCGATGCCGACGTTCTGGCTCGGCCTGATCATGATCGTGGTGTTCTCGGTCGGGGTCGGGCCGATCCCGGGGATGTTCCCCACCGGCGGGATGACCGACCCGGACGTGCACGGCCTGTTCCCGGTCGTCTGGGACCACTTCCGGCACCTGGTGCTGCCCTGTCTGACGCTGGTCGCGGTGGTGTACGCGCAGTACCTGCTGACCATGCGGGCCACGCTGCTGGAGGAGGTCGGCGCCGACTACCTGACCACGGCGCGCGCCAAGGGGCTGCGCGACGACGACGTGCGGCGCAAGCACGCGGTGCCGAACGCGATGCTGCCGGCGGTGACGCTGGTGTTCCTCAACCTGGGCACCGCGGTGTCCGGCTCGATCCTGACCGAGACCATCTTCTCCTGGCCGGGGCTGGGGTCGCTGTTCTACGAGGCGCTGACGGTCCCGGACCTGCCGCTGCTGGAGGGCTTGTTCATCTTCTTCTCGGCGGCGGTGATCCTGATGAACCTGCTGGCCGAGCTGCTCTACCCGATCCTCGACCCGAGAGTGCGGACCACGTGATCGCCGACTTCCGCCGCATGCGCGCCGGGGTGGCCGGCCTGGCCTTCCTGGTGCTGACCGCCCTGGTGGCGGTCGCCGCCCCCTGGTTCATCTCCGACCGGGACCTGTCCGCGGCGTTCGCGCCGGGAACGCCGCGGCAGGCGCCGTCCGGCGACTACCTGCTGGGCACCGACGCCTTCGGCCGCTCGATGGTGGAGGTGACGATCTGGGGCGCGCGGATCTCGCTGACCGTGGGCCTGCTGGCCACCCTGCTGGCGGTCGGGATCGGGGCCGCGGTCGGGATCACCGCCGGGCACTTCGGCGGCCTGCTCGGCACGGTCCTGATGCGGATCACCGACTGGTTCGTGGTGCTGCCGGTGCTGGTGCTGGCCACCGCGCTGGCCTCGGTGCTGAGCCCGGGCGTGAGCACGGTGGTGGTGGCGATCGGGGTGACGGCGTGGCCGCGGACGGCGCGGGTGGTGCGGGCCCAGACCCTGTCGGTGGAGTCACGGCCCTACATCGAGCGGGCGAAGGCGCTGGGCGGCGGGCACCTGCACGTGATGCGGCGGCACATCCTGCCCAACGTCATGCCCCTGATGCTGGCGCAGGCCACGCTGACGGTGTCCGAGGCGATCCTGGCCGAGGCGACGCTGGCGTTCCTGGGGCTCAGCGACCCGACGAAGGTGTCCTGGGGTACCACGCTGCAACTGGCCCGGCAGGTCGGGGCCGTGAGCGCCAACGACTGGTGGATCCTGCTGCCGCCGGGGCTGGCGATCGTGGCGGTGGCGCTGGCGTTCACGCTGGTCGGCCGGGCGCTGGAGCAGGTGCTGAACCCGCGGCTGCGGGAGCAGGCGTGAGCGACGTGATGGGACCAGGGCTGAACCCGCGGCTT
>JABFXP010000228.1 GCA_013361685.1 Catenulispora sp. | reverse complement strand
GGCGCGCCGTCGGTGGCCGCGGTGCGGCGGGCGCTGCGATGAGCGCCGGCCGCCGCGCCGACGTCAACGTCAACGTCTTGATCAACAAGCGGATCATCGGCCGGATCACCAGCCGAAACGCCGATGTGCGATGAGTGGGCGCGGCTTTGTAGAGTCGAGTCCCGTGAACACTCAGGTCCGGGTCATGGTCGCCGACGACCACCCGATGTGGCGCGAGGCGGTGGCCCGCGACCTCGCCGAGGCCGGGTACGACGTGGTCGCCACGGCCGGGGACGGCGAGGAGGCGGTGCGGCGCGGGACGGCGGCGCGGCCGCAGGTCGTGGTGCTGGACATGCAGATGCCGCGGCTGACCGGGGCCGAGGTGACGGCCCGGCTGGTGGCCGCCGACCCCGATGTCAAGGTGTTGGTGCTGTCGGCCTCCGGCGAGCAGCAGGACGTGCTCCAGGCGGTGAAGGCCGGCGCCATCGGCTACCTGGTGAAGTCGGCCAGCCGCGAGGAGCTGCTGGCGGCGGTGGAGCGGATCGCGATCGGCGACCCCGTGTTCACCCCCGGGCTGGCCGGGCTGGTGCTCGGCGAGTTCCGCAAACTGTCGATGCTGCCGCCCGGCGCGGGCGCCGAGGCCGCCGCCGACACCCCGCGGCTCACCGAGCGCGAGACCGAGGTCCTGCGGCTGGTCGCCAAGGGACTGTCGTACAAGCAGATCGCCGACCGGCTGGTGCTCTCGCACCGGACGGTCCAGAACCATGTCCAGAACACACTGAACAAGCTCCAACTGCACAACCGCGTGGAACTCGTGCGCTACGCGATAGCCCAGGGGCTGGACGAGGACGACGAGGCATGACCGACGCCCAGCTGACCACCGGGGGCCGCGACCCGGAACTCGCCGCCGTCCTGGACGCCGGTCTGGACGAGTACAACTTCGCCGCGACCGGCACATCCAAGGCCGATCAGGACGCCTTCACCGTCAAGGTCGTGGACGACGCCGGCGTCGTCGGCGGCCTCACCGCCTGGACCTGGGCCGGACTCTGCGGGATCAGCATGCTGTGGGTGCGCGCGGACGCGCGCGAGGACGGCTGGGGCGCCAAGATCCTCCAGGCCGCCGAGGACGAGGCCCGCCGCCGCGGCTGCGACCGGGTCGCGGTGTCGTCGTTCACCTTCCAGGCGCCGGGGTTCTACCAGCGGCACGGCTACGTCGAGACCGGCCGCACGCTGGGCATTCCCGGCGGCGGCGAGGATGTGCACATGTTCAAGCGGCTGGACGTGTAACTTCGCACCGCATGGACTTCCTCGCCTTGTTGCGCTCCGAACTCGAGACCTACGCGGCGGTTCTCGGCGGCTTGACGAAGACCGACCTGGAGCGCCCGGTGCCGGCCTGCGCGCCGTGGGACGTCTACGAACTCACCGACCACCTCGGCAACGGGAACCTGTGGGTCGCCACGGCGGTGCGCGAGGGCCACGGCCGCAACGACCAGGAGCGGACCGCGCCGCGCGACCCGGCGTCGCTGCACACCTGGCTGCTGAGCACGAACGAGGAGATCCTCTCCGCGCTTGACGTGCACCCCGAGACGCAGGCCTGGACGTTCAGCAGCCAGCTGCCGCGCACCGTCGGCTTCTGGTGGCGGCGGCGCGCGCACGAGACCCGCATGCACCGCTGGGACCTGCAGGACGCGCTGGGGGCGGCGGAGCCGTTCGAGCCGGAGTTCGCGGCGGACGCGGTGGCCGAGGTCTTCGAGCTGTTCGCGCCGCGGATGATCCAGCGGGGCATCGCCCCGGAGCCGCCGGTGGCGCTGAAGGTGAGCGCCACCGACGTCGGGCGGTCCTGGACCTACGGCCCCGGCGAGCCGGTCGCCGAGCTCTCCGGCGCCGCCCCGGACCTGGCGCTGCGGCTGTGGAACCGACTCGGAGCGGACGCCCCGGCCCTGGCGTGGAGCGGCGACCGGGCGGCCGGGGAGCGGGTCGTCGCCGGGCCGCTGGTGCCGTGACAGCGGTCTGACCCGGGCTCGGCCCGGATTGGATTGGATCCGCACTCCGCTCCCCAGCCGGTCTCAGGACTCGAACTTCACGTCCGGGAACGCCGGAGACGGTCCGTCCAGCAGCCGGCTGTGCCGGCCGCGCAGCTGCTCCTCGAAGAACGCCAGCGGGTAGGCCTGCTGGATGTGCAGCCCCTCGGCCGGGTCGAGGGTGCCGATGTAGCTCTCGACGTCCTGCTCGCTCATCCCGACGATCGTCGAGATCTGCGGGATCAGCGACTCGGCGTCGCTGAAGCAGGTGTGCTCGGCGCCCTCGAGGTGGGCGTAGCGCCGCCAGCCCGTCAGGTGGGGCCAGAACCCGGCGACGTCGGGGTCGTCCTCGCGGGTGAAGACGGCGGTCATCATCATCACCGGCCGGTCCAGGTCGGCGGTGATGACCGGGGCCATCGGCCCGTCGAAGCTCAGCCCGGCGGCGACCCGGTCGTCGGCGAGCATCGTGTAGACGGTCGCGGTGCCGCCCTTGGACCAGCCGACCATGCCGATCCGGTGCGGGTCCAGGGCGGTGGCCAGCCCGTCGGGCAGCTGTTTGCCGTCGGCGTCCGGGTTGTGGCCGGCCGCCAGGTCCTCGACGGCGTCCAGCACCGAGCGGGCGTCGGCGGCGAAGGCCGGCGGCCCCATGGGCTGGCTGCGCGACGGGGTGAGCACCCGGCCGTCCGGGAACGCGACGTAGGTGTCGTAGGTGTGGGCGATGGTGATGACGGCGTAGCCGTGGCTGGCCAGTTCCTGCACCACGACGGTGTTGTCGGCGCGGTGGCTGTGGGCGCCGTGCGAGTACAGCACCACCGGCAGACGGCCGCCGGCGCGCAGCACCGGGGCGCTGTCGTGGCCGGCGCTGAGCGGGCTGGCGAACGCCCCGGGGTCGAAGCCCACGTCGGTCAGGTAGGGCTGCAAAGTGACGGCCGGCATCCACGGCACGAGCGGATAGCGCGCGGTCTCCCGGGCCGGGTACCAGACACTGATCATCAGCTCGTGGAAGCGCCCGGGTCCGGCCACCGGGTCCGGCCGGGTCCGGTCGACGATGTGCAGGTCCACGACGCCCACGCGATGCGGGCCGGTCGGCGCCGGCAGAGTCAGCACGGGGTGGCCGGGCGGCGCGGGCTTGGCCGGCGGTCCCGGGCGCGCCGGC
>JABFXP010000337.1 GCA_013361685.1 Catenulispora sp. | reverse complement strand
GTGCCGTCCGTCGCGGCGATGAGCAGCATCTGGCGTGTCGTTTCGGGGAGGCCGCGAAGGCGTTCCCCGAACGCTTCGCGCAGCCGTCCGCTCAAGGGCAGATCAGAACCCTGCGGGTGGAGTTCGAGGAGGGCCAGTGGGTTGCCCGCCGCGGCGTCCAGGACTTGCCGACGTGCCCTGCCCGTCAGTTCGGGCCGACGCCCGGCGAGCAGGTCCCCGGCCCCCGCCGGACTGAGCGGTCCGACATCGAGTACGCGTGGGGAATACCTGCGCTGATCATCGTCCCGGGTGGCGAACAGCACGACGACGCCTTCGGCGTCGAGACGTCGGGCGGCGAAGAAGAGGGTCTGCGCGGAGGCGTCGTCGAACCAGTGCGCGTCATCGACGAGGCACAGCACAGGGCCGTCCGCGGCCGCGGCGGCCAGCAGGGACAGAACGGCCAGGCCGAGCAGGAACCGGTTGTCAGGGTGGTCGACCGTGGTCTCTTCGACCCCTGCGATGACGGGTCCGAGCGCCGCTCGCTGCGGTTCGGTGAGTGTCCCGACGTGGTCGAGCAGCGGTCGCAGGAGCACGTTCAGACCCGCATACGGCAGGTCGCGTTCGGCTTCGACGCCGTCCGCGCTGATGACGCGGGCCCAGCCGGGTTGCGCGTGTGCGTATTCGAGCAGGGCGGTCTTGCCGATACCGGCCTCGCCGCGAAAGCCGAGGACGCCGCTGCGTCCGGCGCGGGCCGCCGCGATCAGTCCGTCGATCGCCGCACGTTCTGGACCCCGCTCTATCAGCACCTGCTCGATCTTACGGAAGTACCTATTGGATGACGGATTCCATCGGCGGTTCCGGCTCGTAACGTCGGGCCTCGGCGTAAGCCACAGCGAATCAGGCATAGGAAATACGAGGTCTCCCATGTTCGGCACCACCTCATCGCCGCGGCGCTGGCGCAGGGCGCTCGCGGCTGTAACGGTCAGCGCGGGTCTGCTCGCCGCCACCGGTACCGCGGTCGCCGCTCCGCGCGCGGACGCGACTCCGCTGGCGGGCTTCCACGACGGCTATGTGAGCAACGACGGGATCCGGATCCACTACGTCACCGGCGGCCACGGGCCCGCGCTGGTGCTGCTGCACGGCTGGCCCGAGACGTGGTACGCGTGGTCGGGGCTGATGCCCTCGCTGGCGCGGGACCACACCGTGATCGCGATCGACCTGCGCGGACTCGGCGACTCGCAGCCCGCCCCGCACGACGCGGGCTCCTATGAGGCGTTGGCGCTGGGCACCGACGTGCACACCGTCGTCCGCCATCTCGGCTTCCCCACCACGCAGGTCGTGGGGCACGACTGGGGCGGCGCCGTCGCCCTCGCCTACGCGGCCGAGTACCGCACCGAAGTCACCAAGCTCGCCGTGATGGAGGCCCCGCCGACCACCGACTACCTCGCCACCGTCCGGCAATACCCGGGCACCCTGTGGTGGGACTGGTTCATCAACGGCCCCCAAACGGGCGTCGCCGAACAACTCATCGCCCACGACCCGCAGGTCTTCTACACCTCGATCTACCGTGGCGCGCTGCCCGCGGCGACCGTCGCCCGCTATCTCGCCACCTACGACCGCCCTGCCACGACCCACGCCGGCTTCGAGTACTTCCGCCAGCAGGACGAGGGCGAAACCGCGGTGGATCAGCTGCTCGCCGCCGACGGCAAACTGACCGTCCCGGTGCTCGGTGTGGGAGGCCAGCACAGTATGGGTGCGGCGATCGGCGAGGATTTGGCGCGCGTCGCGGTCCACACGACCACTGCGGTGGTGCCGGACGCGGATCATTGGGTGATGGAGGAGCAGCCCGGTTATCTCTTGCAGCTGTTGAACGAGTTCCTCGACTGATCGACCAGGTCGCGCCGGCCGGATCGCCACCGGAGCCCGGCCGAACGGGAGGACGTTCGGCGCGCGACTCCGGCGTGCGGCCCGGCCGGACGCGTGTATTTCAGCTTCCTGAGTCATCCGTTCCGGCGGACGTACCCGGCTCGTGGCCGGCGGAGGCGTCCGCCTCGTTCTCGCCGCCGCCCTCGCCCTCCGTGAGAAGGGCGAGCGTGAGAACGTGGTCGCCGATGCCCCAGCCGCCGTCGGCGACTTCCTCGACCAGCACCATCGTGCCGGCGCGGGCGCGTTCGCCGTAGATCTCGGCGTAGAGGTCGGTCGTGCGGTGGATGATCTTTTCCTTCTGGGCGGCGTCGAGGGTGCCGGCGGGGACCTTGAAGTTGGCGAACGGCATGGCTGGTGTGGCCTTTCTCAGTTTCTTGGTTTCTGGTTTCTCAGGGGGTTTCGACGGGTCCGCGCAGTCAGATCATTCCGCCGTTGGCGCGGATGACCTGGCCGTTGACCCAGTGGCCGCGGGGGCCGGCCAGGAAGGCGACGACTTCCGCGATGTCGGCGGGGGTGCCGAGGCGTTCCAGGGGGGACTGGGCGGCGAGGTGGGCGATCAGGGCGTCGTCCTTGCCGTTCAGGAACATGTCGGTGGCGGTGGGGCCGGGCGCGACGGTGTTGACGGTGACGTCGCGGCCCCGCAGCTCGCGCGCCAGGATCAGGGTCAGGGTCTCGACCGCGCCCTTGCTGGCGGCGTAGGCGCCGTAGGTGGGGAAGGCGGTGCCGACGACCGAGGTCGAGAAGGTGATCAGGGCGCCGCCGGGCCGGAGGCGGCGGGCCGCCTGCTGGGCCACGACGAAGGTGCCGCGGATGTTGGTGCGGTGCAGCTCGTCCAGCTCGGACAGGTCCAGGTCGGCGACCGTCGCCAGGCTCATCCGGCCGGCGGCGTTGACGACGGCGTCGACGCCGCCGAACCGCTCCTCGGCCTGGTCGAACAGGTGCGCCACGGCCTTCTCGTCGGCGACGTCCGCCTGGACGGCCAGCGCGCGGCCCCCGGCGTCCTCGATCGCGGCGACGGCCTGCTCGGCGAGGTCGCCGCGGCCGGCGTAGCCGATCGCCACGGCGTAACCCTCGGCGGCCAGGCGAACGGCGACCTCGCGGCCGATGCCGCGGGAGCCGCCGGTGACGACGGCGACGCGGGGGGTGGCGGCGTCGGTGGCGGCAGCCTGAGCAGCCCCGCGGGCGGCGGTGACAGCGGCGGCGATGTCCTGTGTGCTCTGTGTGCTCTCTGCGCTCTGTGCGCTCATCATGCTTGCTCCGTTCTCGTGACACCACCACCCTCCGCCGACCACGAGAACGCATCCAGTGGCCGTTTACCCAGGGGTCGGCATCCCCTGGCTCGCAGCCGCCATGTGCCGGACACTGGACATGTGGATCTCGCTGAGCTGGGAAGCTTCCTGAAGTCGCGGCGGGACCGGATACGCCCGCAGGACGTGGGCCTGCCCGCCGGTCCCCGCCGCCGCGTGCCCGGCTTGCGCCGCGAAGAGGTGGCGCAGCTGGCGGGCGCGTCCGTCGACTACTACATCGAGCTGGAGCGCGGCGGCGCGCAGCCGTCGGAGTCGATGCTCGCCGCGGTGGCCCGGGCTCTGCGGCTCTCCCGGGACGAGCGCGACCACGTCTACCACCTCGCCGGGCGTCCCGTCCCCCGGCCCGGCGGCGTGACCTCGCACGTGCACCCCGGCATGCTCGATCTGCTCGACCGGCTCTCCGGCACGCCGGCCCGGCTGATCACCGACCTGCACGTGGTGCTGGTGCAGAACCCCCTGGCCGCCGCGCTGCTCGGCACGCCGCCGCCCGGCACGGGGCCGCGGGCCGGGTTCGTCTACCAGTGGTTCACCGACCCCGCCGCGCGGGACCTCTACCCGCCGGAGGACCACGACCGCCATGCCGAGAACTTCGTCGCCGACCTGCGTGCCGCCGTGGCCCGCCGGGGGAAGCACGACGAGGAGAGCCGGGACATGGTCGCCGAGCTCCAGCGCCGCAGCCCCGAGTTCGCCGAGCTCTGGAACCGCCACGACGTCTCGGTGCGCCGCATGGACACCAAGCGCATCGTGCACCCCGCCCTCGGGATCATCCACGTCAACTGCCTGAACCTGCTGGCCGAGGACGGCAGCCAGCGCCTGCTGTGGTTCAGCCCGGTCCCGGGCACGGACGCCGTGGAGAAACTCGAGCTGCTGTCCGTGCTCGGGACTCAGGACCTCGCGGCGGAGTCGGACGAGGCGCCCGGGATCCGGCGGGGCTGAGCAGGTCCTGCGACCGACCGGCCCCGTATCACCCCGTTCGTGCTGAGAGCGCGAGCCGTGTCAGAACGTCAGTGCTCGCAGAGCGAGAACTCGCGCTCGTAGACGTCCTCGGTGTGCTTGCCGACGAAGAACTTCCGCTCCTGCATCAGCTCTTTGCGATACTCCTCCGCCTGCTTCAGCGTCATGGTCGAGGTCGGGGACCAAGGCTGTTGCGGCGGTACGTCGGCGGTCGAGGTGATCCTCACCGAGGGATCGACGAGGAAGAAGGCCAGGATCTTGCGATGTCCGGGGCGGGTGGGGTCTGCGAGCCCGAACGGGTCCACACGGTGCTGGAGGATGTTCGGGAACGCCAGGGCCCGGCCGGCCCGGGTCTCGGCCGAGCCGAGCACCTGGTTCAGGTTCTGCCACTGCTCCAGGCCGTAGACGTCGCGCATGCCCTCGAAGTCGTTGTGCTCGGCGTGCGGTTCCTCGACCGCCGCGCGGAAGCTCAGACGGCTCTCGGTGATGTTCTCGCTGTCCCAGTAGTAGATGCCGGTCGAGACGATGCGCTCGTTCATCATCCCCTCGACGTGCCAACTGCCGCCGGCGTATTCGGGCTTGTCCGGAGTGAGGTGGACGGTGGCGAGTTTGACGATGACCTGAAGGCGACGCCCCCGCAGGTCCACGCGGTCGGCGTCTGAGGGCGGCGGTGGCATGGTGAAGTCCGGAGCGTCGGGGGCCAGCGCGCTGGGTTCCCTCCACCAGTACTCATCCTCTTCGGCATCGTCAGAGTCCTGATCTTCTTCTTCGACGTGCCAGGTGTAGGGATCGGCGTCGATCCGCGGCTTGCGCGGGTGGCGCAGGTCGGTGAGGACGTTCTCGAACAGTGGACGCATGCGCTCGAAGAGGATCGGCAAGACCGATTCAAGCTCGCGGTGGTCGTCGGGGTGGAGGTTGTTCACGTACGAGTGGAAAACAACCTCGCCGTTCTCGCCGACCTCGACATCGGTCGGCAGCCACTGGAACTTGTCCGAGAACGCGTATTCCGCGCTGTCCTTGTTCAGGCTCGACCAGGCGGCGCCCTCGGGCAGGCTGACGCCGCGCACCAGGCAGAACAGCGAAGGGTGCACCAGATCCAGGACTTGTCCTTCCGACCCCGGATGCCAGTCCCGCTTCTCCTCGGGGACGTCCTCCAAAACCCGGACCGCCGCACGCAGCCGCGATCGCAGCTCCTCGTCGATCAACCGGTCCGACTGCCACACGCCGTCGACGCCCGACACCTCGATGCCGGTCGTCTCGTCGCGCAGCGCGGCGTAGTACGCCAATTCCGTCAGGACATAACGGATCTGCGCCTCCGTCATCCCCTGCTCGGCAGCCTCCTGCGTCCACTTGGCGACGATGCCGGCGTCGTTCATCTTGACGTGCCATTCCGGCTTCGCCCTGATGAGAGCGCTCATATCCATCATCGCCAGTTCCCGCAGCGTCCGGATCGGCATGACCGACACCGTGTCGTCTGCTGCGAAGGGCAGCGGAAAAGCAGCTGTCTCAGACATCCTCGCGGATCTCCCCATGATCGAGGTGGTGACGCACCAAGGCCCCCCTCAGCGCCGTGTGGTGCGGCCGACAGTAGCCCTTTCGTCAGACAAGGCATGGGGTTTCGACAGAGACCACCGCCGCCGGCGTCACTCCATCGTGCTGAAGCCGTAGACGGTGCTGGAGCGGAACTCCGTGCCCGGCCGCAGTTCAGTGGTCGGGAAGTGCGGGCGGTTGGGGGAGTCGGGGAAGTGCTGGGTTTCCAGCGCGATGCCCGAGAACCGGCCGTAGGGACGGCCCGAGGGTCCGGTGAGCGCGCCGTCGAGGTAGTTGCCGGTGTAGACCTGGATGCCCGGTTCGGTCGTGGACAGAGTCAGCGTGCGTCCGGACGGGGCGTGGCTGAGTTCTGCCACCGGGCGGGGGTCTTCGGTGCAGCCGCCGTCGAGCGCCCAGCAGTGGTCGTAGCCGCCCGCGAGGCGGAGCTGTTCGTGGGACTCGTCGATCCGTGCGCCGAGCGGCCGGGCGGTGGTGAAGTCGAACGGCGTCTCGGCGACCGGGACGGGATCGCCCAGCGGGATCAGCTGCGCGTCGACCGGCAGGAATCCGCCGGCCCCGAGGGTCAGCTCGTGGTCGAGCACGGTCGGGGCGCCCTCGCCGGCGAGGTTGAGGTAGGAGTGGTTGGTGAGGTTCACGACGGTGGGGGCGTCGGTGGTCGCGGAGTAGTCGATCCGCAGCTGTCCGCCCGCCAGGGTGTAGCGGACGGTGACGTGCAGCGTGCCCGGGAAGCCCTGGTCGCCGTCGGCGCTGACCAGACTCAGCTCGACGCCGTCGGCCACCGGCTCGGCGTTCCACAACCGGGTGTCGAACCCCTCCTCGCCTCCGTGCAGCGCGTTGGGCCGCGGCTGGTCGCTGAGCGGGACCTGATAGATCTTCCCGTCCAGGGCGAAGCGGCCGCCGGCGATGCGGTTGCCGAACCGTCCGATGGTGGCTCCGAAGAAGGGGGCCCGGGCGAGATATCCGTCCAGCTTGTCGAAGCCGAGTGCGACGTTGGCGGTGTGCCCGTGGCGGTCGGGCACGTACAGGCTTTGCAGGATCGCGCCGTAGGTCAGGACATGCGCGGTCAGGCCCGCCTCGTCCCTGAGCGTCCAACGGTGCACCGGCCGGCCGTCGGGGAGGGTGCCGAACTCGTCGCAGACAGGGAGAGGAGGCGTCATGAGCTGGATGTTACCGCTAACACTTTAAGGTGTGCCCGGCGTCTCACGGAGCGGCGATTGTCGGCCAGGCTGATCTCGGTGGTGCGCCGTCCCGGGTTGCCGAACCAGGCCAGGTGACCGCCCGGGCCCTGCGAGGAAGATCAGTCCCGGCCCGGGGTGACGGTGCCGACCTCGCCGGGTCCCGCCGGGCCCACTTATCAGGCCTGGCGGGACCCGTCCCCCTCTGCGGGGCCGGGCTTCAGGGCAGCGAAGGCGCCTTGCGGTTGACGAAGTAGTCCCGCAGCCCCGGCAGCCCGGCGCGGTCCCCGACCGCGGCCGCCGCCGCGGTGGGCACCACCCCGGTGTCGCCGAACACCAGCACCTCGTCGACGGAGGCGGAGGTGTTCGCTACGTAGTCGCCTTCGACCGCAGGCAGCTGCGATCCGTCGGCGAGCAGCAGCGGTGCGGTGTGGGCGCCGAGCAGCGCGCCGCCGGACAGCGCGTCGGGCCAGTTGTAGGCCACTGCGACGCCGACGCTGTGCGGGGTGGTGGGTCCGCTGAAGAAGGTGCGGGCGACGGCGGCGGCGGTGGCGAAGCGGTCCACTCCGGCGGCGGTGCCGACCCGGCCGGCCGGGAACATGGTGCGCAGCGCGGCCACGCCCTGGTCGCCGATGCCGAACAGGTCGACGTTCGCGGCGCTGTGCGCGTTCAGATACGCCGAGGTCGATGACGGCAGCGTGCGGTCGTTGGACAGCAGCACGACGGTGTCCTTGCCCACGGCGTCGCCGGCTCCGGCCGCCGCGCCGGCCGCGAGCGCGTCGGGGAAGTTGTTGCCGGTGGCGACCAGGACGCGCGCCGGGTTGGGGCTGATGGCGTTGGCGATCGCGGTGGCGGTGGCGTAGCGGTCGGGGCCCTGTAGCCGCCGGGTGGTGAAGTTGAGGGCGGCGACCTGGTCGGCGACCTTCTGGGACATGACGTCGGTGCCGCCGAGCAGGGTGACCTGGGCGCCGGGCTTCAGGACCCGCTTGAGTTCGGCGGCGACGCGGTCGTCGAGGGAGTGGGTGTCGGTGAGCAGCAGCGGGGCGTGGAGCTTGGCGGCCAGGGCGCTGCCGGCCAGGGCGTCGGCGAAGCTGTCGGAGCGGGTGATGACGGCGCCGCCGGCTTGGCGGCCGCCGGTGCCGGCGTCGTTGTAGCCGAGGCGGGAGGCGTCGACGGCGGTGTCGATGCGGTCGGCGCCGCCCATGCGGTCGACGGCGACGTTGCGGACGGGCTGCCAGGACGGGTCGGTCTCGATGGTGCCGATCTGGGCCCCGGTGGCGACGGTGGTGATGGTGTCGCTGTTGACCTCGACGACCTTCAGGTGGACGCCGGCGTTGGGGGTGGCGTCCCGGTAGACGATCTTGAAGCCGTCCGGGGACCACGAGGGAGCGGTGCCGTAGCCGGTGCCCAGGATGAACGTGTCCGAGCCGCCGTTGACGGGCTTGTAGAAGATCCCGCGTCCGGCGAAGGGCACGGGGGCGTCGTAGGCGATGAGGGTGCCCTGCGGGTTGAACGAGGGGTTGGTGGCGTCCGCGGCGAACAGAGTGGTGTTTCCGTTGGGGGCGCGCAGGTACACCGCAAGGCCGGTTCCGTCGCTGCGGGTGAAGGCGACGCTGCCGTCGGGCCCGACGTCCGGAGTGCTGTCGAAGAAGCCGGTGGGGGCGGGGAACAGCGGGGCGGTGCCGCCGCTGCCGTCGGCCCAGGCGGACAGGATCTGCGACGTGGCCTGACCGCTGACGCCGCTGCCGCGGGCGAAGAACACCCGGGAGCCGTCGGGGGACCAGGAGGGTCCGGCGTCGGAGGCGCCCGGCGGCGGAGTGCTGACGCGGGTCAGGTGGGAGCCGTCGACGCCCACCGTCCACACGGAGCCGGAGCCGCCGCTTTCGGCGAACGCGATGCGGGTGCCGTCCGGGGACACCGCGGGGTTGATCAGCAACGGCGGCGAGGCCATGCCCGGGCCGCGCAGCTGCAGGGGGTGGTAGCCGCTGCCGTCGGGGCGCGCCACGGCGATGCCGAAGGTGGTGCCGACGGGGGTCTGGAAGACGATGAGGCCGTTGCCGCCCTGGGCGGTGGCGTGGGCCGGTGCGGTGGCGATGCCGGCGGTGGCCGCAGCGGTCAGGATGCTGATGATCGCGGCGGCGGTGATGCGGCGGCGGCTGGCGGCTGCGCGCGACGGTCTGCCGTGAGGAACGGCGGTGAGGTCGTCGGGCGCCGTGTGGGGCGCGTTCTTGTGGGCGGCAGTGGTGAGCCGGTCGCTTTCGTGCGGCGGCCGGTCGTGGGGCGTGGAGCTGGACACTGGTCCCCCCTGGGAGAAGTCGGTGCGGTGTGGTGGGCACGGCTGGGCCCGTACTTCGTCCGAGATTCGCAGTGCTGCTACGCGGCGTCACGCGTAGTGGACTACCTGTCTTGTGCGGGAGCCGCGGTGAGTTCGGCCAGGGCGGCGCGGTCGGCGACGCCGAGCTTCACGCAGGCCCGGTAGACGTGTCCTTCCACCGTGCGCACTGACACCACAAGGCGCTCGGCGATCTGGCGGTTGCTGTGGCCGGCGGCGACCAGGGCGGCGACTTCTCGTTCCCGTTCGGTCAGCGGCGAGGGCCGCAGCGCCTCACGCAGCGCCGGAGTGTCAGCACCCTCACATTCCGCCAGCAGCCGTCGGGCCTGCGCCAACGCCGTCTGTTCGGCCCGCAGGTCGCCGGACTCGCGGTACACGATCGCACCCTGCGCCGCGGCTTCCGCGGCGATCAGCAACAGGCCGGTATCGGCGAGCGCCGAGGAGACCGTCGAGAGCCGGGCGGCATCACGGTCGGCCCAGGCCTGCGCATGCCGGGCCGCGAGCTGCACCCGGGGCCCGTCGACCCGGCTTGCCAGGGTTCGCAGTCGCGAGCCGCACGTCCGATCGCCGAACCGCACCGCGGTGTGCAGGGCCACGACCTCGACCGCGGACTGCCCCGTCCGCGCCGCGACCGCGGCGGCGTCGCGGGCCGTGGCGCGGGCGCGGCTGACGGTGCCTTCGGCGGCGGCGAGCCAGGCCGCGCACAGGCGGACCACGGGTTCGAACATGCCCTGCGTGGTGGGCCGGTAGTGGCGGCTGAGCTCGGCGATGATCGCCGCGGTGGTGGCCGCGTTGCCGGTCGCGCCGTGGGCCTGGGCGAGCGACAGGCAGGCCAGGGTGGCGAAGTTGCCGGGGTCTTCCTCGCTGAATCCGGCCAGGGCGTCGTGGATGAGGCCGGTGGCGGTGGTGAGCAGGCCGCGTTCGGCGGCGGCGGCGCCGCGGAAGTAGGAGGTGGCGTGGTAGCCGTACATGAGCATGATGCCGGTCACGGCCAGGGTGCGGTCGGTGTATCCGGCGTAGAAGCCGACGGCCTGGTCGGCGGCGTCGAGCCGGCCGGCCAGGAGCAGGGCGTTGAGATGGCCCATGCCGAGGCCGTGGCGCATGATGCCGAGTTCGGCCGGCAGGCGGTCGGCGACGGCGTGGGCGGCCGAGACGCGGTCGGGGACTTGGTCGGCGTGTCCGGTGACGGCGAGGGCCTCGGTGGCGCCGAACTGGGCGAAGACTTCGGCCACCGGCGGGCAGTCGGGGGTGGCGAGTACGGCTTCTGCGATGCGGAGCGCCTCGTCGCTGTGGCCGCGGTGGGCGGTGAAGGCGGAGCGCAACGCCTCCAGGACGGCGCGGGACTGCGGGGCTCGGAGGGCGGCGAGGCCTTCAGCCAGTACCCGGTCGGCGTGCTGAGGCTGTCCGGTGACCCAGTTGAGATTGGCCGCGCGCATGAAGGCCAGGGTGGTGATCTGTTCTTCGGTGGTGGCGCGGTGGGCGTCGGCGGCCATGGTCGCTTCTGCCTCGGCGCCGAGGTTGAGCCAGGACTGGGCCATGCCGAGCATGATGCTGGCTTCGACGGGGCCGCCGACGTCGATGGCGGCGCGGGCGCAGCGGGCGGCGAAGTCGAGCTGGTACAGGCCGATGGCCCGGGCCGCGGCCTGCGTGAGCAGGGCGGGATCGGCGGGTTCGGCGCTGTCGAGGGTGTGCCGGGCCCGGCGCAAAGTGTCGCCGGAGCGGCGGCCGCCGGTGGCGGCGAGGGCGCGGGCGAGGTCGCGGTGGATGCGGCGTTCGGCGCTTTTGGGAGTGCGGGCGCGGATGGCTTCGCCGTAGAGGGGATGGGCGAGGTGGGCTTCGAGGCGTCGGCCGTCGGGGGTGAGGGTGATCAGGCGGGCGCGTTCGGCGGCTTCGACGGCGGCGGGGTCGCTGAGGCCGCGCAGGAGGCCCAGGCCGAGGGGTTCGCCGTAGGCGACGGTCTCGACGGCGGCGTAGACGGCCGGGTCGAGGGAGTCGAGGCGTTCGGTGATGAGTTCGGTGAGCCGAGGGGTCGCCGCGATCCCGCCGCGCCAGCGCCACAAGCCGGCGACGGGGGCCAGCGCGCCGGAGGCCAGGGCGGCGTCGACGGCGGTGTGGATGTACAGCGGGTTGCCCGCGGTGAGGCGCCAAAGCCGGGTGCGGGTGTGGCTCTGGAGGGGACCGCCGAGCAGGCGCTCGATGAGGGCGGTGGTGTCGCTCTCGTCCAGGGGGCCGATGTCGAGGCGCGGCAGGTGGCGGTCTTTCCACAGGGCGGTGACGGCGTCGGGGCAGGGTTCGCCGCTGCGGACGGTGACGAGGATGCGGGCGTCGCGAGCCAGGACGAGGTGCAGGACGAGGCTGGCGGACAGCGGGTCGAGCAGGTGCGCGTCGTCGACGACGAGGACGGTGCCGGGCCGGTCGGCCGGCAGGACGAGTTCGGCGGCCTTGATCAGGATGCTGAAGTCCGGGGCCATGCCGATGGCTTCGCTGAGCAGCGGCGCGAAGGCGCCCAGCGGCAGGGCGCGCGAGCTGGCGGTGGCCCGGACGCGGCGGACGACGGTGCTGGGCCGGTCGCCGCCGGCCTCCCGGGCGGCCT
>JABFXP010000730.1 GCA_013361685.1 Catenulispora sp. | reverse complement strand
CTAATACGCATGAGGACTGTCAGTCCTATGCGCCACACTTACTGACGGCACGCGACGGTCACGCCACGGTGGGGTGTTGGGGAGACCCGCGTCGATCGTCCGCTGCCGATGGGGAATGAGCCGGTCCCGTTTGATGGAGCACCGCCGACACGGGGCGGCGGAGCTTCGTGAAGCGGGACCGGATCGGGCGGCTCAGGCCGCCACGCCCGGGAGTTGAGGGGGTAGCCCTCCTCCGTTTGGTGTATTTCCGCAGGTCGTGACCCTTAGGGCGGGTGCACCCTGCCGCCGTCTTCACTCATTTGAGCGAGTCTTGACCTGTTTCCGTTGAGGCGCGCGGGCCGCGGGGGGTAGCCTGGGGCGAGTCGAACAAAGATTCGATGATGGTCTGAACGCCCGGGCCGGCCATCCCCGTCGGTGGTTCGCGGGAGGGGAAGCCCGTGGCCCGCCGTGGTCGCCCCGGGTGTTCGGACGTTGAGGTGGCGGCGTTTGCGGAGGCTGCGATGGATGCGAATGGGATGGGTGCCGCTGTGAGCACCGAGGACGAACAGATCGACGTACTGCGACGGCATGGCGAGCCGGCGCACTTCATTTGGCGCGGCAAGCTCTACCGGGTGCGCCAGGTCCTCTCGCACTGGATCCAGGTCGGATCCGACAGCGGCGAGATCCCCTCCGTGCTTCTGCGTACCGACCGCCACCGCGGCACCGTCGAGACCCTGGTCTTCGGCCGGGACCGCGAGGTGGAGCGGGAGCTGTGGAGCGTGCGCGCCAGCGTGGGCCGCGACGGCGAAGTGGAGGTGTTCCAGCTCTGCCATGACGTCCCCGGCGGCGGCTGGCTCCTCGTCGCCGAATCGCTGAGCCCCCTGCCACGGCAAGTCGGCCGGGTGCTCCGTTTTCCGGAGAGCTGAGGCACGCGCACGGTTCACGTGGATTTCCGCGCTTGAACACGTGTTTTTTGTCAGTGCCGCCTGTCACTGTGGAAGAGACATGCTGAGAGTCGTGTCCGACATGTCATCAGTGAATGGGAGGGACCCATGCCCGCCGCGACGAAGACACTCAAAAGCACGGACACGGGACCGATAGCCGGGTCTCGGGCTCATCCGCCGCCTTTGCCCCCGCTGGGCTCCGGCGGCCACCGGCGCGGCCCCGCGTCCCGGTCCGCGCGCGACCTGTTCGAGCAGGCCGTGCACGAGCTGGCCGAGGCCGTGACGTCCTCGCACCCGTACGACCGCTACTGCGGCGCGCACATGGCGGCGCTGCACGCTTCGGCAGCCGTGGTCACGGCGCGCGCGGTGCCGGCGGCGCCGGGTCGGCGACGGCCGCGCAGCGTGTGGGACCTGCTCTACCGCGAGGCGCCGGAGCTGGCGGACTGGGCGGCGTACTTCGCCTCCGGGGCCACGCGCCGGGCCGCGGCGCAGGCCGGGCTGCCGAACGCGGTCACCGACGCCGAGGCCGCGGAGCTGGCGCGGGAGGCCGAGGTGTATCTCGGGGTGGTGGCGCAGCTGCTCGGGGTGCCGTTCCAGGACGGTTTGCCGTTGGGCTCCTCCGGGTTCGGGCCTGGGACGGGGCCCGGGGAGCAGGCGGCTAGTTGACGTGTGGTGCGTCGGCGAGCCGGGTCGTGGAATCACGCGCGGACCGTCGGCGCGGGCTGCCATGTCGACCTGCTTCGGCGCAGTGAATGTGAACTCTGATTTGCGTGCTGTGCATGGCGCGCTGGTTTGGAGCGTAACCATCATGTGATCCACGATCGCTAAGGTCCGACCATGGACATAGCGCACGGGGTGGGCCTGTTCGGGGCCGCAGCGGGCGCCGGGGGAGTGGACGCGATCGTGGGCGGCGGTGGGCTGGTGCTGCTGCCGACCCTGCTGGTGGCGTTCCCGGCCATACCCGCGGCGACCGCGCTCGGGACCAACAAGCTGGTCGGCATATCCGGTACCAGTACCGCGGCGCTTACCTACACTCGGCGGACTCCGGTCGACAAGCGTGTCGTGCTGCCCGCGGCCATGCTGGCGGTGCTGTGTGCGGGACTTGGGGCGGTGTCGGCTTCGGCGTTGCCAACGAAGGTTTTCCGGCCGATCGTCATGGTGCTGTTGACGTCTGTCGCGTTGTTCGTGGTGTTCCGGCCGGCGTTCGGCGCCGAGGCCGGGCAAGTGGCCGCGTCACGGCGGCGGCGGGTCGTCACCACCTTGCTGGCTGGCGCCGTCATCGGCTTCTACGACGGAATCTTCGGACCCGGCACCGGGACGTTTCTGATCATCTGCTTCACCATCGGGCTGTTCACCGAGTTCGTCGCCAGCTCGGCGATGGCCAAGGTGGTGAACACCGGCACCAATCTCGGCGCGTTGCTGGTGTTCGCGGCCGGCGGGCATGTCATGTGGCTGCTCGGGGCTGGGATGGCGTTGTGCAACATGGTGGGGGCGCGGCTCGGGTCGCATCTGGCGCTGAAACGCGGCGCGGGTTTCGTCCGGGCGGTGCTGTTGGTGGTGGTGGTCGTGATGGTGGCGAAGATGGGATATGACCAATTTGGCTAGTCAGCGGATGCACGACGGCGAGCTGACGGTGACGGCGCCGATGGTGCGGGAATTGGTCGACGAGCAGTACCCGCAGTGGCGAGAGCTGCCGGTGAAGTACCTGGAGGCGAGCGGCACCGTCAACGCGATCTTCCGGATCGGCGAGGACTTGGCGGCGCGGTTTCCGCTGGTCGGCGCCGACGTCGAGCAGACCCGGCGGGTTCTGCGGGCCGAGGCGGAGGCCGCTGCCGAGCTGGCCGCGCACAGCCGAGTCCCGGTGCCGGTGCCCGTGGCTTTGGGGGAACCCGGCGCGGGGTATCCGCTGCCGTGGTCGGTGCAGACGTGGCTGCCCGGGGTGGTCGCGGACGAGGCGGATCCGGGGTCGTCGACGGACTTCGCCAACGATTTGGCTGACTTCATCCAGGATTTGCGAGCCGTCGACACGCGCGGCCGGGTGTTCAGCGGCCGGGGTCGGGGCGGCGATCTGCGTGCGCACGACGCGTGGATGGACACGTGCTTCGAACGCAGCGAAGGGCTGCTGGACGGGGCTGTGCTGCGGCGAACGTGGGCGGAGATGCGGGAACTTCCTCGTCATTCTCCCGATGTGATGACCCACGGCGACCTGATACCGGGCAACGTCCTGGTGGCCGACGGACGC
>JABFXP010000175.1 GCA_013361685.1 Catenulispora sp. | reverse complement strand
CATCAGCCCACGTAGTACCGCCCCAGATAAGCAACCAACAGCCGCTTACACTCCTCAATCAACGCCGGATCCCCACTCGGATCACTCCGGAACGCCAGCTGCAGCACCGCATCCGCAGCCTCCATCGTCACCCGCAGCGCCAGCTCCACCTGCTCCTCCCCAGCATCCGACGAAGCCAGGAACGGCGTCAGCAACCGCAGCCGCCGCGCAACCGCCGCATTGTTCTCCACCGAATCGTCGAGCAGATACAGATCACGCGGATCAGCCTCAGACCACTTGCTGCCCGCCCCGAAGTCCAGCACCCCGAAACCGGGCATGGTACGCCGCATGTCCACGAACTCATCGATGGCGATGTCCACCACATCCTCCACCGACCCCGGCGGCGTGTGCCCGAAGCGGCGGGCCAGGCGGTCCAGGTAGTTCTGCAGATTCCGCGCCGCGAGCGCGTGGACGAGCGCGCTCTTGTCAGCGAAGAACTGGTAGACGGTACCGATCGGCACCTCAGCCCGTTTGGCGACCGCAGTGGTGGTGAGCCCGGCGAACCCGACCTCGTCCAGCAACTCGGCGCACACGTTGAGGATCCGCTCATAGCGTTCGGCGCTGCGCCGCTGCATCGGCCGGCGCCGCAGCCCGGCAGCGCCCGCCGCCGCGCCTTCGGTCGTGGTCTCCATTCCCCTATTCTCCTCCGCCCGCTAACCTGAGGATGACTCATGTTACGCCTTGCCCCGGAGGTGGACCCCGCCGTGACCGACCACAGCCCGCTCCCGCCCTTCCCCGCCGGGTTCCACTGGGGCACCTCCACCTCGGCGTATCAGATCGAGGGCGCCGCCGCCGAGGACGGCAAGGGCCTCTCGATCTGGGACACCTTCGTGCGGCGCCCCGGCATGGTGCGCGAGGGCCAAACCGGTGACGTGGCCTGCGACCACTACCACCGCTACGCCGAGGACATCGATCTCATGGCCGGCCTCGGCGCCGACGCGTACCGCTTCTCGATCGCGTGGACCCGCATCCAGCCCGACGGCTCCGGCCCGGCCAACCCCGCCGGCCTCGCCTTCTACGACCGCCTCGTGGACGCTTTGCTGGAAAAGGGGATCACGCCCTTCCCCACCCTGTTCCACTGGGACCTCCCGCAGGCCCTGGAGGACCGCGACGGCTGGCTGGCCCGCGACACCGCGCACCGCTTCGCCGAGTACGCCGCGCTGGTCGCCGACCGCCTCGCGGACCGGGTCGAACACTGGATCACGCTCAACGAACCCTTCATCCACCTGGCCTACGGCTACGCGTTCGGCGTCCACGCCCCCGGACGCACCCTCATGACCGACGCCATCCCGGTCGCGCACCACCAGCTGCTCGCCCACGGCCTGGCCGTCAGCGCCCTGCGATCGGCCGGCGCGGCGCGGGTGCTGATCGCCAACAACTGCACGCCGGTGTGGCCCGCCAGCTCCGCACCGGAGGACCAGGCGGCCGCCGACGCCTACGACGCGCTGCACAACCGGCTGTTCCTCGACCCGATCCTGCTCGGCCGCTACCCCGACCTGTCCGCCTACGCCGCCGGCCCCGACCTCGGCGGCGCGGTCCGCGAGGGCGACCTCGCCGTCATCGCCGCGCCCCTGGACGGCCTCGGCGTCAACTACTACAACCCGACGCGGATCGCCGCGCCCGGCCCCGAGCACGGCCTGCCGTTCCAGGACGTGCCGATCGAGGGCGTGCCGCGCAGCGCCTTCGACTGGCCGGTGGTTCCCGACGGCCTGCGCGAGCTGCTCGTCGGCCTGCGCGACCGCTACGGCGCCGCGCTGCCGCCGGTCTACATCACCGAGAACGGCACCTCGGCCGACGACAAGGTGGTCGACGGCCGGGTCGCCGACCCCGAGCGGGTGGCCTTCCTCGACGGCCACATCAGGGCCCTGGCCCAGGCCATGGCCGAGGGCGTCGACGTCCGCGGCTATCTGACGTGGACCCTGATGGACAACTTCGAGTGGGCCGAGGGCTTCACCCAGCGCTTCGGCCTCGTGCACGTCGACCACCAGTCGCAGACCCGCACGCCCAAGGACTCCTACCACTGGCTGCGCGACCGCCTCGCCGAACTCCGGCGAGGCTGACGCGCGCCCCGGCGCCCGGATCCCCGTCCGGGCCAAGCGGTCACCAAGCCTGCAACGTCCACGTATTGCCGTCAGGATCAGCGAACCGCGCGTAGAACACGTCAGGCCGACCCTCCGCCGACATCTTCTCCACCGCATCGACGGCGACCCCGCGCCCGACCAGGTCGGCGCGCGCCGCCTCGATGTCGTCGACGACCAAATGCAGCATCTTCACCGACCCGGGCGCGGTGTCCACCACCCCCTTCCCGAACGCGATCGAGCACGCCGACCCCGGCGGCGTCACCTGCACCACCCGGAAGTCCTCGCCGAACGAGACATCATGATCGACGTGGAATCCCAACTGGCGCTCATAGAAGTCCCTCGCACGATCCACATCGCCCACCGGCACCGGCACCAACTCGAGTTTGAAGTCCATGGCGCCCAGCCTGGCACGCGCTTCTGACGCGTGCCCATTCCTGGGAACCCCTCTACGCCGGGCGGTGTATCAGGCACGGAGGTGCTTAGATGCGCAGATACCCGGTGGCCCTGTCCATGGCCGCCCTGTCCCTGATCCCGCTGGCCGGCTGCACGGCCGACGGGACTTCGTCAAAGACCGCCCCTTCGGCCGTTTCATCGTCGTCGCCCACGCCGTCACCGCCCACAACCCCCATCCCCGCCACCACTCCCACCACCACGCCCGCCACCGCGCCACCGACAACGCCCCCGACCGACCCCTGCATGGCCGCCGGCACCGTGAACTCCACCCCGCCCCCGGCCTGGACCGCCGCCGCCCGACCACCCGCCGGAATGCGCTGGGTCGCCGGCGAGCACGGCCTCGTCGTCGGCATGCTGTTCGCCGATCCCCTGAAGTCCGCCCAGGACAACAAGATCCTGTGGATCGTGAAGCTGCCCCGCGACGGCGCCCCGCTCCAGATGCGGGCCACCCTCTTCGGAACCCGCGATTCCTTCGCCCTCACTCCCGTCCCCCCGGACTCAGGCCCCGGCGAGATCTACCCCTCGATGGTCCCCGTCCCGACACCGGGCTGCTGGATCCTCACCATGGCCTGGAACGGGCATCAGGACTCTGTGGC
>JABFXP010000903.1 GCA_013361685.1 Catenulispora sp. | reverse complement strand
ACCCACCCCGCCGTCCACGACGCCGCCGTCATCACCACCACCACCGACACCGGCGACCCCCGACTCACCGCCTACGTCGTCGCCGACGGCCGGCCGCAAGACTACCTCGCGGCGTTCTGCGCCTCCGTCCTGCCCGAATACATGGTGCCGGCGCAGTTCGTCGCGGTCCCGGCGCTGCCGCTGACCGCGAACGGCAAGCTGGACCGGGCCGCGCTGCCGGCGGTGGACGCCGCCGACGGCCACGAGGTCGTCGCGCCGCGCACCCCGCTGCAAGAGCGGGTGGCGGCGATCTGGGCCGGAGTGCTCGGCCTGGACCGGATCGGGGTGACCGAGGGCTTCTTCGAGGCCGGCGGCGACTCGATCAAGGCCATCACCCTGGTCGGCGCCCTGCGGTCGCACGGCGTGGACGCCCAGGTGCGGGACGTCTTCGAACACCGCACCGTCGCAGGCCTCTGTGAAGCTGTCGTCCGGCGCGCCGACGGCGGCCAGGCCGGGACGGCCCCGGAACCGGTCGCACCGTTCGCCTTGATCGGTGCCGAGGACCGCGCGGCGCTGCCCGCAGGCCTCGCGGACGCCTACCCGATGTCCCAAGTGCAGGTCGGCATGGTGCTGGAGATGCTGGCCGACACCGACGGCGCGGCCTACCACAGCGTCGGCGCGCGCCCGGTGACCGACCCGGCCGGATTCGACGCCGACGCGTTCGCCGCGGCGGTGGCGACGGTGGTGGACCGGCACGAGATGCTGCGCACCTCGCTGCACCTGACCGGATTCTCCGTCCCGATGCAGCTGGTGCACGCCGACGTGCGGGTGCCGGTCGCCGTGCACGAACCCGGCACCGGTCTGGAATCGGTGCTGCGCGCCGAGCAGGCGGCCCGCTTCGATCCGGCGTCGGCGCCGCTGCTGCGCGTGGCCGTGGTCCCGGACGAGGACGACGCCGAGCGGTGGTGGCTGTCGCTGACCCAGCCGCACGCCACGCACGAAGGCCGGAGCCGGCATGCCCTGATCACGGAGATCCTTGAGGAGTACCGGTGCGTGCGGCAGGGCCGCGAGTCCGTGGCGCCGCCGTCGGGTCCGGCCCGCTATGCCGACTTCATCGCCGCCGAACAGGCCGCACTGCGGTCGCCCGCGGACGGCGACTTCTGGCGGTCGGTGGTCGGTGACCGTGCGGTCCTGCGCCTGCCGTCCGGCTGGGCGGCCGCCGGGGCTCCGCGCGAGGAGTTCGACGTGCGCGCCGGATTCCCGGAACTGGCCGAGGGCCTGGCGCGGGTGGCGCGGCGGGCTCAGACCTCGGTGAAGAGTGTGTTGTTGGCCGCGCATGTGAAGGTGATGGCGCAGCTGGCCGCGCCGGGCTTCCACGTGGGCGTGGTGACCGACGCGCGTCCGGAGCTGCCCGGAGCCGAGCGGGTGTCCGGCATGCACCTCAACACCCTGCCGTTCCCGGTGGACGGCCTGCCCGGCACCTGGCTGGACCTGATCCGCGCTGTTTTCGACACCGAGACAGCCGCCTGGCCGCACCGGCACTTCCCGATGCCGGCGATCGCCCGGCTGGGCGGCGGCGAGAACCTGTTCGAGGTCGTGTTCAACTACTTCGATTTCACCGGAGCCGACGCGGCGGCGGCCGGGGCGCCGTCCGCCGGGGCCGGTGTGGGCAGCATGCGCAACGCTTTCCCGCTGACGGTGAACTGCGGTCCGTCGCATGTGACGCTGACTACGGACACGCATACTCTCGGCCGCGAGGCGGCCGAGCGGCTGGCTGCCCTGTACCGCGCGGTGCTGGAATCCATCTGCGCCGACCCCGACGGCTCGGCGCGCCGGACGTTCCTGCCGGCTGGCCAGGAAGAGTTGTTGCTGCACCGGTGGGTGGACACCGGCCGGGAACCCGCTGACCTCGACGTGGTGGCGGCTGTGGAGCGGCACGCCGTGAGCCGTCCGGACGCGGTCGCCGCGCGCGATGACGACCGGGCCGTCAGCTACGGCGAGATCAACGCGCGGGCGAACCGGCTGGCGCACCATCTCAGAGCTCTGGGCGTGCGCTCGGAGACGGTGGTGGGGCTGCGGGCCGAGCGTTCGGTGCGGCAACTGGTCGCGGTGCTGGCGGTGTTGAAGGCGGGCGCGGCCTATCTGCCGGTCGATCCCCGGCTGCCGGACGAGCGGGCGCGGCTCTTGCTGGCCGACGCCGGCGCGGGCTTGCTGATCGCGCAGAGCGCCGACGACCCGGTCGCCCCGGCCGGGACGCCGGTCGTGGCGCTGGACAAGCCGCAGGTGTGGGCCAGGCGGAGCGCTGACAACGTCGCGGTTCCCACCGATCCGGAGCACCTGGCTTACGTGATCCACACCTCGGGCACCACGGGTCTCCCCAAGGGCGTCATGGTGCGTCGGCTCGGGATGGGCAATCATCTGCTGGCGAAGATCGAGGATCTTCAGCTGAGTGCGGATGATGTGGTGGCGCAGAACGCTTCGCTGAGCTTCGACATCTCGGTGTGGCAGATGCTGGCCGCGTTGGCGGTCGGCGGTACGACGCGGGTGGTGGGCACGGCTGCGGCGGCTGATCCTGATGCGCTGTTCGGCCGGGTCGCCGAGGACGGCGTGACGGTGCTGGAAGTGGTGCCCTCCGTGCTGCGCTCGGCGCTGGATCTGTGGGACACCACAGGCGAGGCGCCGTCGCTGCCGCAGGTGCGCCGCCTGGTGGTCACCGGCGAGGCGTTGCCGCCGGACTTGTGCCTGCGGTGGTTCGCGCGGTTCCCGAAAGTGCCGATCGTCAACGCCTACGGCCCCACCGAATGCTCCGATGACATCACGCACGCGATCGTCACGGCCGAGGACGACCTGTCCGGGGCGCGGGTGCCGATCGGCCGGCCGGTACGCAACACCCGGCTGTACGTCCTGGACTCCGAGCTGCGCCCCGTCGCGGTCGGAGTGGCCGGTGAACTGTACGCCGGCGGCACCGGAGTGGCGCGCGGCTACCGGGGACAGCCGGCGCGCAGCGCCGAACGCTTCGTCCCGGATCCGTTCGGCCCGCCCGGCGCCCGGCTGTACCGCACCGGGGACCTGGCCTGCTGGCTGCCCGACGGCAGCCTGGACTTCCTGGGACGGGTCGACGACCAGGTCAAGGTGAACGGTCAGCGCGTCGAGCCCGGCGAGATCGAGGCCGTGCTGCTCGCGCACCCGGCGGTCGGCGCCGTCGTGGTGCGGCTGCTCGGCGGACGGTCGCCGCACCTGGCGGCGTGGCTGGTCCCGGCCGTCGCTGATGCGCAGGTGGGCAAGGCCTTGCCGGACCCGGCCGGCCTGCGGGCCTGGCTGGCCGAACGGCTGCCGGAGCACCTGGTCCCGGCCGCCTTCGTGTCGCTGCCGGCGCTCCCGGTCACCGCCAACGGCAAGCTGGACACCGCCGCCCTGCCCGAGCCGCAGGCCGAGCACTACGCCCGGGGCGCGACCGTGGCGCCGCGGACCGCGTTCGAAGCAGAGCTCTGCGACATCTGGCGCGCGGTCCTGGACGTCGAACGGGTCGGCGTCACCGACAGCTTCTTCGACCTCGGTGGCGACTCGCTGCGTGCGGTCGCCCTGGCCGGACGGCTGCGCGCCGCCGGCTACGACGCCACCGTCGCCGACGTCTTCGCCGCTCGCACCGTCGCCGCGCTGGCCGGGCTGCTGTCCGGACGGGAGCGCGTCTCCGAGGGCTACCGCGCCCTGGAAGCCTTCGCGCTGATCAGCGACGAGGACCGGGCGCTGCTGCCGTCCGACGCGGCCGACGCCTACCCGCTGACCCAGAACCAGATCGGCATGGCCGTCGAGCTGCTGGCCGACACCGACCGCCACCCCTACCACATGGTCCACAGCTTCCCGGTTCCCGACCGCACCGGGTTCGACCCGGCCCGGCTGCGCGGGGCCGCGGACCACGTCGCCGAGCGGCACGAGGTGCTGCGCACCTCGGTCCACCTGTCCGGGTACTCCGTCCCGATGCAGGTCGTGCACACCGGCACGCAGATCCCGATCGGCGTGACCGACGTGCGCGCCGCGTCCGAGTCCGACGCGGTGGCGGCGTTGCAGGACCACGTCGCCGCCGAGCGCTCGACCCCCTTCGACCTCGAAGCGGCGCCGCTGCTGCGGATCCACGTGCACGTGCGCGAGGACGCCTGGTGGCTCACGTTCACCCAGTGCCACGCGATCACCGAGGGCTGGAGCTACCACCTGGTGCTGATGGAGCTGCTCGAGATCTACAACGCCCTGCGTGAGGACCGGGCTCCGAACCTGGCGCCGCCGCCGGCCGTCCGGTTCGCCGACACCGTCGCGGCCGAACTGGCCGCCATCGCCGAACCGGACCACGCCGCTTACTGGAGCGCCGTCGTCACCGACCATGTCCCGGTCACGCTGTCCGGCCTCAACGCCGAGACCGAGGCTGAGATCACGGCCGAGCCCCACGCCGGCGCGAAGCCCGACGCGGAACCGGAGGCAGTCCACGGCCGCACCCCCTTCGGCGATCTCGTCGACCAGCTCCGCGCCCTGGCCTCGGCGGCGGACGCGTCGCTGAAGGCCGTGCTGCACGCCGCGCACCTGAAGGTGATGAGCCAGCTGACCCACGAACCCGCCTTCCACTCCGGGCTGGTCCTGGACACCCGCGTGGAAGAACTGGGCGCGGACCGGGTCGCCGGCATGTATGTCAACACTCTTCCGTTCCCCATGGACCGCAGCGCCGGGACCTGGCGCGAGCTCGTGCGGCAGGTGTACGCCCGGGAGGCGGAGATCTGGCCGCACCGCCGCTACCCGATGCCGCTGATCCAGCGCGCCGCCGGGACCCGGCTGGTGCACGAGACCTTCAACTACCTCGACTTCCGCCACGTGGACGACGAGGTCGTCGACACCGGCCGCCGGATCAGCCTGGCCCCGGTCGAGACCGGCATCGACCTGACCGTGCACAGCCGGGGTGACGCCCTGCACTTCATCAGCCACTCCGACGCCATCAGCCCGGACGGCATGAAGCGGCTGGCCGCCATGTACCGGGCGGTGCTGGCGGCCATGGCCGCCGACCCCGACGGCGACGCGCGGCGTGTCTTCCTGCCCGGCGGCGACGTGTCCCGGGTGCTCCGGGAATGGGCGCTCACCCCGGGCGGCGCTATCGCCGAGTCGGTGCCGGACCGGTTCCGGCAGCAGGTCGCCGCCCGGCCCGAGGCGGTGGCGGTCACGATGCGGGACCGTACCGGCGCCGCGGTGGAGTCGCTGACCTACGCCGACCTCGACGCCCGGGCGAACCGGCTGGCCCACCGGCTGATCGCGGCCGGCGTCGGAACCGGAACCGCGGCCGGAACCGGACCCGTGGTGGCGGTCTGGCTCCCGCGATCCGTCGATCTGCTCGTCGCGTTCCTGGCGGCGTGGAAGGCCGGCGCGGCGTACCTGCCGATCGACGCCGGAACCCCCGCCGCGCGCGTGGCCCGGCTGGTCGCCGACGCCGGGGCGGCGGCGCTCGTCACCGCGGTCGACGACGGTCTCGACGAGATGGGAATCGCGCTCGTCCGGCCGGGCGGGCCCGGTACTGCCGGTACCGACGGCGTGGACGCATATACGTCGCCTGATACAGCTCCGGCCGTCCGGCCGCACCTGGACACCCCCGCCTACGTCATCTACACCTCCGGCTCGACCGGGGTGCCGAAGGGAGTCGTGGTCAGCCACCGCGCCCTGGCCGGATATGCGCAGTGGGCGGCGGGGGAGTACCTGACCGGCCCCGGCGGCTCCGCCCTGTTCTCATCAGTGGCCTTCGACCTCGTCGTGACCACGCTGTGGGTACCGCTCCTGGCCGGGCGTTCCGTGCAGGTCTTCGCCGAGGACGTGGACCTGGCCGACCTCGGCGCCGCGCTCGGCGCGGCCGGGCCGTTCGCTTTCCTCAAGCTCACGCCGTCCCACCTGGACGTGCTGGCCGATCAGCCGACGGCACCGGATCTGACCCGGACCCTGGTGGTCGGCGGCGAGGCGCTGCCGGCGGCCACGGCGCGGGCCTGGACGGACCGGCTGGGCCCGGGCGCCCGGGTGGTCAACGAGTACGGGCCCACCGAGGCCACGGTCGGCAATGCGGTGTTCGCCGCCACTGCCGCCTCTGCCACCACTGTCACCACTGTCACCACCAGAGGGGCCGCCGGGCTGACGGTGCCGATCGGCCGGCCGGTCCCCGGCACCTCGATGTACGTGTTCGACCAGAACCTGCGGCCGATGCCGGTCGGCGTGGCCGGGGAGCTGTTCATCGGCGGCGCGCATCTGGCCGACGGCTATCTGCACCGTCCCGCCCTGACCGCGGAGCGGTTCGTCCCGGACCCGTTCGGCGCCCCGGGGTCCCGGCTCTACCGCACCGGCGACCTGGTGCGGTGGCGGGCCGACGGCCAGGCGGAGTTCCTGGGCCGGATCGACGACCAGGTGAAGATCCGCGGCCACCGGGTCGAGCCCGGCGAGATCGAGGCCGAACTGCGCTCGCACCCGGCGGTGCGGGACTGCGCGGTCGTGGCCCGCGCCGACGACGCCGGCGCGCGGCTGGTCGCGTACGTCGTCCCGGTCGCCGAAGGTACGCAGTCCACCGCCGAGCTGCGGGACTGGCTCGCCGGCCGGCTGTCCGAGCACATGGTCCCGGCCGCCTGGGTCACCCTGGACCGGATCCCGCTCACCGCCAACGGCAAGCAGGACCGGAGAGCGCTGCCGGAACCCGGCGACGGGGAAACGGCCGGCGCGGACCGGGTGGCGCCGCGCGACGAGTTCGAGGCCGAACTCTGTGCCCTGTGGTGCCAGGTGCTCGGCCTGGACGAGGTCGGCGTCACCGACAGCTTCTTCGACCTTGGCGGCGACTCGCTGCGCGCGGTCGCGCTGGTCGGGCGGCTGCGCGCAGCCGGACGCGACGCCACCATGGCGGACATCTTCGAGACCCGGACGGTCGCGGCGATGGCCGAGGTCCTGGCCGGGCGGGCCGGCGTGGCTCGAGGCGGGCGCCTGGTCCAGCCCTTCGCCCTGATCAATGCGGCCGACCGGGAGCTGCTGCCCGCCGGCGCGGCGGACGCCTATCCGCTGACCCGGAACCAGATCGGCATGCTGGTCGAGATGCTGGCCGACAGCGAGCACCGCGCGTACCACATGGTGCACGCCTTCCCGGTGCCGGACCCGCTGCCGTTCGACGCCGCCGTGTTCCAGGAGGCGGCCGACCGGATCGCCGCCCGGCACGACACGCTGCGGACCTCGGTCCACCTGTCCGGCTTCTCCGAGCCGCTGCAGATCGTCCACTCCGGCGTGAGCGTCCCGGTCGGCGTCGACGACCTGCGGGCCCTGGACGAGGACGCCGCGGTCGCCGCGCTGCGGGCCCACGTCGACGCCGAGCGCGCCACGCCGCTCGCCCTCGAAGCGGCGCCGCTGCTGCGGATCCACGTGCACGTGCGCGAGGACGCGTGGTGGCTCACGCTGACCGAGAGCCACGCGATCACCGAAGGCTGGAGCTATCACCTGGTCCTGCGCGAGCTGCTCGACACCTACCACGCACTGCGCCGGAACCAAGTGCCGGAGCTGGACGAGGTGCCGGCCGTCCGGTTCGCCGACACCGTCGCCGCCGAACTGGCCGCCGTCGCGGATCCCGGCCACGAGGCCTATTGGGACGCGATCGTGGCCGGCTACTCACCTCTCGCTCTCGACGGCCTCGGCGAAACCGGCGCACTCCAGGCCCCCGACGGCGCGACCGACCAGATATCAGAGCCCGTCCACGCCCAGGTTCCGTTCGGCGACCTCGCCGACCGCCTGCGCGCTCTGGGATCGGTGGCCGACGCGTCGCTGAAGTCGGTGCTGCACGCCGCGTACTTGAAGGTGATGAGCCAGCTCACCGGCGCCAAGGCGTTCCACAGCGGCCTGATCCTGGACACCCGCGTCGAGGAGCTCGGCGCGGACCGGGTCGCGGGCATGTATGTCAACACCGTGCCGTTCCCGATGGACCGGGGCGCGCCCACGTGGCGGGACCTGGTGCGGCAGGTGTTCACCCGGGAGGCCGAGATCTGGCCGCACCGGCGTTATCCGATGCCGCTGATCCAGCGCGCCGCCGGGACCCGGCTGGTGCGGACCTACTTCAACTATCTCGACTATCACGCCATGGACGACCGCGCCGTCGCCACCGGCTACCGCATGACCAGCGCGCCGGTGGACGCCGGGATCGACCTGACGGTGCACAGCCGGGGCGACCGGCTCTACCTCACCAGCCGGGCCGCTGTGATCAGCCCGCACAACATGGAACGGCTCACGGCCATGTTCCGCGCCGTGCTCGAAGCGATGGCCGCGGACGCCGACGGCGACGCCCGCGCCACGTATCTGCCGGCCGGGGAGGCCGAGCGGCTGCTCGCCGCGGCTTCCTTGCCCGCCGATGCCCATGACGACGCCGGTTCCGGTGATGGTTCTGGTGGGACGTTGTTGGAGGTGTTTGCTGCGCGGGTGGTGGCTGATCCGTCGGCTGTTGCGGTGTCGGCTGGTGGTGGGTCGTTGTCGTATGGCGAGTTGGAGGTGCGGGCGAATCGGTTGGCTCATCGTCTGGTTGAGGTGGGTGCGGGTGTTGAGGGTTTGGTGGGGGTGTGTTTGCCGCGTGAGGGGTGGTTGGTGCCTGGGTTGTTGGGGGTGTTGAAGTCGGGGGCTGGTTATTTGCCGTTGGATCCGGCGGTGCCTGCTGGAAGGTTGGCGGGGATCGTGGGTGATGCCGGTGTGGTGGCGGTGGTGACGGTTGCGGCGTTGGAGTCGGTGGTGCGGGGGTTCTTCGACGGTCCGGTGGTGGTGGTCGATGATCCGGCGGAGATCGAGCGGATGGCGGGTTTGTCGGGGTTGGCGCCGGTGGTGTCGGTGGTTCCGGAGGGGTTGGCGTATTCGATTTATACGTCGGGTTCGACGGGTGTGCCGAAGGGTGTTCGGGTTTCGCATCGGAATGTGGTGCGGTTGGTGGGGGTGGCGCAGGAGCATTTCGGCTTTGACGAGGCTGATGTGTTTTCGATGACGCATAACTACGCCTTTGATGTGTCGGTGTTCGAGATGTGGGCGGCGTTGGCGCATGGTGCGCGGTTGGTCGTCGTCGACACCGACACCGCACGCTCCCCCGAGGACTTCCTCAGGCTGCTGATCGACGAGGAAGTCACGATCCTGGCTCAGACCCCTGCCGCCTTCGGCTCGTTGGTGGCCCTGGCCCGCGCCGGCGACAAGCGGCTCCGTGCTTTGTGCCTGCGCGCCGTGGTGCTCGCCGGGGAGAAGCTGGACGTCGCCCGCCTCGCGCCCTGGGTCGAGCACCGAAGCCTGACCCGCACCGCGCTGGTCAACATGTACGGCCCGACCGAGACCACCGTCTACGCCACCTACCACCGCCTGACCCGCGGCGACTTCGGCCCCGGCGGCGGCGACTCGATCGGCCGGCCGCTGTCCGACCTGCGGGCGTACGTGGTCGACGCTGACCTGCGCCTGGTGCCCGCCGGAGTCGTCGGCGAGCTCTGCGTCGCCGGGCCCGGCGTGGCCCGCGGCTACCGGTCGCCGGCGATGACCGCCGAGCGGTTCGTGCCGGACCCGTTCGGGGAAGCCGGGACGCGGATGTACCGCACCGGGGACCTGGTGCGCCGCCGGGCCGACGGGACGCTGGACTACTTGGGCCGCGAGGACGGCCAGGTGAAGATCCGCGGCCACCGCGTGGAACTCGGCGAGATCGAGACCGTGCTCGCCACGCATCCCGGGGTGCGCGACTGCGCCGTGCTGGCGCGCGACGACGATGGTTCGGGTGCGCGGCTGGTCGCGTACGTCGTGCCGACGTCGGGCCCGGCGGACTCGACTGACCCGGCGGTCTCGACCGACCTGACCGACTCGTCGGCCCCGACCGGCCCCGGTGCCGCGGAGCTGCGCGCCTGGCTGGCCGAACGCCTGCCGGCCTACATGGTCCCGGCCGTCTACGTTCCGCTGGCCGCGATCCCGCTGAACCCCAACGGCAAGCGGGACCGCGCGGCGCTGCCGGCCCCCGCCGCCGAGGACGTCCGCTCCGGCCGCGACCATGTCGCGCCCCGGACCGCGGACGAGGCGGCGATGGCCGAGATCTGGCAGGCCGAACTCGGGGTGGAGGCGATCGGCGTCGAGGACGCGTTCTTCGACGTCGGCGGCGACTCGATCCGCACGGTCGGCGTCGCCGGCGCGCTGCGGGCCGCCGGATTCGACGTCACCGTACGAGATCTGTTCGCCCACCGCACCATCGCGGCGCTGGCCGCGCACGCACCACGCGGCGCGGCGGACGCACAGGCCCCCGAATCGGTCGCCACCGACGCGGTCGAGCCGTTCGCGCTGATCAGCACGGCCGACCGGGACCTGCTGCCCGCCGACGCGGCGGACGCCTACCCGATGACCCAGAACCAGATCGGCATGCTGGTCGAGATGCTCGCCAAGGAGGGCAGACAGCACTACCACGTCGTCAACGCCGTGGGGATCGGCGCCGAGGAGCCGTTCGACGCCGAGGCGCTGCGGGCCGCGCTGGCCGAGCTCATCGCCCGGCACGACATCCTGCGCACCACCTTCGACCTGGAGACGTACTCGGTGCCGATGCAGGTGGTGCACGCCGAGGCCGTGCCACGGCTCACCGTCCACGACGCCACCGGGATCGCCGAGGCCGACGAGGGCCGGTACGTCGCAGCCTGCTTCGACGCCGAAGCGGACACCCCGATCGACCACCGCGAGGCGCCGCAACAGCGGGTGATCGTGCACCGGCTGGCGCACGGCCGCTGGCAGGTCGTGTTCTCCCAGTCGCACGCGATCCTCGACGGCTGGAGCCTGCACAGGTTCCGCGCCGAACTGCTCGACCGTTATCGCGCACTGCGCGACGGGAGCGGCCAGGCCCTGACACCGATGCCGGCGGTACGGTTCGCCGACCAGGTCGCCGCGGAGCTGCGGGCCCTGGACTCCGAGCCGGACCAGCGCTACTGGCGCGATCTGGTCTCAGACCGCGCGAAGTTCGTCGTGCCCGCCTGGGGCGACCCGGAGGCCGTGCCCGGCGCCGCGTACCGCCGCGCCGTGGACTTCGCCGACCTGCTGCCGGGCCTGCGGACCCTGGCCGCGACGACCGAGGTGCCGCTGAAGACCGTGCTCCTCGCCGCCCATCTCAAGGTCCTGAGCCAGCTCACCGACGAGCCGGCGTTCTTCAGCGGCCTGATGGCGCACGCCCGCGTCGAGGCCCCCGGCGCCGACCGGGTCCTGGGCATGAGCCTGAACCCGCTGCCGTTCCCCTATGACGGCGCCGCCCCGACCTGGGGCGAGCTCGTCGCGCGGACCTACCGCGACGAGACCCGGGCCTGGCCGCACCGGCACCATCCGATGCCCGCCATCCGGATGGCCGACGGCGGCCGCCTGCTGGAGGCCTACTTCAGCTTCATCGACATCGACGGGCCCCAGACCGGCGAAACCGTCCGCGACCTGGACTTCGGCTTCAGCTCCAACGAGTTCCCGCTGATGGTCACGGCGGCTGCGGGCCGGATCGCGTTCAGCACCGACGCCGGCACGCTGTCGCACGAAGCCGCCGAACGCCTCGCCGCGATGTATCGCAAGGTCCTGACGGCGATGGCCGCGGGCCCGGACGGCGACGCGCGCGCGGTGTACCTGCCCGACGGCGAGGCCGCGTGGCTGCGCGAGGCGGGATCCGGGGGACCGACCGAGGCGGTGTCCGCCACGGTTCCAGAGCTGATCGCCGAGCAGGCGGCGCTGACCCCGGACGCGGTGGCGGTGGTCTGCGGCACACAGTCGCTGACCTACAACGTGTTGCTGGGTCGTGCTGATCGGATCGCGGGGGCGTTGTCGGCTGCTGGAGTGTCGGCTGCTGGGGATGCTGTGGTGGCGGTGTTGGT
>JABFXP010000491.1 GCA_013361685.1 Catenulispora sp. | reverse complement strand
GAGAACATCCTGCTCAAGCTGATCCAGGCGGCCGACTACGACATCAAGAAGGCCGAGACCGGGATCATCTACATCGACGAGATCGACAAGATCGCCCGCAAGGCCGAGAACCCGTCGATCACCCGCGATGTCTCCGGCGAGGGTGTGCAGCAGGCACTGCTGAAGATCCTGGAGGGCACGGTGTCCTCCGTGCCGCCGCAGGGCGGGCGCAAGCACCCGCACCAGGAGTTCCTGCAGATCGACACCACCAACGTGCTGTTCATCGTGGCCGGCGCCTTCGAGGGCCTGGACAAGATCGTGGACGCCCGGGTGAACAAGCGCGGCATGGGCTTCACCGCGCAGCTGCGCTCCCGCTACGACATCGACACCACCGACGTCTTCGCCGACGTGCTGCCCGAGGACCTGCTGAAGTACGGCATGATCCCGGAGTTCGTCGGCCGGCTGCCGGTCGTCACCTCGGTGCACAAGCTGGACCGCGCCGCACTCGTCCGGATCCTGGTCGAGCCCCGCAACGCCCTGATCAAGCAGTACCAGCGCCTGATGGAGCTGGACGGCGTGGAGCTGGTCTTCGAGGACGACGCCGTGGAGGCCATCGCCGACCAGGCGATCCTGCGCGGCACCGGCGCCCGCGGCCTGCGCGCGATCATGGAGGAGGTGCTGATGTCGGTGATGTACGAGGTCCCCAGCCACTCCGACGTCGGCACCGTGGTGATCACCGGCGAGGTGGTGCGCGAGCACGTGCTGCCCACGCTGGTGCCGCGGGACCAGCAGTTCCGGCGGGCCGGATCGCAGCAGAACCTGAGCGAGCGGCGGGAGCGGTCGGCGTAGGCACGCAGTCTGCTTGGAAGACGGAGAGCGGCGGTTCGCTTCGGCGGGCCGCCGCTCTCGCGCTTTCGCATCGGGAAGCGAATCGCCGCTTCGATCACGGCCGCGATGAGGGACTCGGACGCCGCGCCTGCCTGGTACCTCGCCCTTGTAGCCGCACTGCCGGATACTCGGCGGAAACGCCACCTGCGCACCATTAAGCTTGACCCGTGAATGAAACCACCGATCCAGCCGCCCAGGGCGCTGCCGACAGCGCCGCCACCACTCTGCCGACCGCCTACGCGCCGGTAGAGGTAGAGGGCGAGCTGTACGAGCGGTGGGTAAAGAACGGCTACTTCACCGCCGACGCGGCCTCCGGCAAGGAGCCGTTCACCATCGTCATCCCGCCGCCGAACGTGACCGGCTCGCTGCACGTGGGCCACGCGCTCAACCAGTCGATCCAGGACGCGATCATCCGGCGCAAGCGGATGCAGGGCTATGAGGCGCTGTACCTGCCGGGCATGGACCACGCCGGCATCGCCACCCAGAACGTGGTGGAGCGCGAGCTCGCCAAGGACGGCCTGTCCCGGCACGACCTGGGCCGTGAGGCGTTCGTGCGCAAGGTGTGGGACTGGAAGGCCGAGTACGGGGGCAAGATCCTCGGTCAGCAGCGGCGCCTGGGCATCTCGGTGGACTGGTCCCGCGAGCGGTTCACCATGGACGAGGGTCTGTCCCAGGCGGTGCAGACCATGTTCAAGAAGATGTACGACGACGGTCTGATCTACCGGGCCGAGCGCATCATCAACTGGTGCCCGCGCTGCCTGACCGCGCTGTCCGACATCGAGGTGGACCACTTCGACGAGCCCGGCGAGCTGGTGTCCATCCGCTACGGCGACGGCGAGGACTCGATCGTGGTGGCGACCTCGCGCGCCGAGACCATGCTCGGCGACACCGCGGTGGCCGTGCACCCCGACGACGCCCGCTACCAGCACCTGATCGGCCGGGAGGTGGAGCTGCCGCTGACCGGCCGCCGCATTCCGATCGTGGCCGACGAGCACGTGGACCCGGAGTTCGGCACCGGCGCGGTGAAGGTGACGCCGGCGCACGACCCGAACGACTTCGAGATCGGCCGCCGGCACCACCTGCCGATGCCCTCGATCCTGGACGAGCACGCCGCCATCACCGTGCACGGCCCGTTCCTGGGCATGGACCGCTTCGAGGCCCGGCCGGCCGTGGTGGCCGCGCTGCGCGAGCAGGGCCGCATCGTGGGCCAGAAGCAGCTGCTGCGCCCGGTGGGCCACTGCTCCCGCTGCGAGACCGTGGTGGAGCCGCGCCTGTCGCTCCAGTGGTGGGTGAAGGTCGAGACCCTCGCCAAGGCCGCCGGGGACGCCGTGCGCGACGGCCGGGTGCAGATCCACCCCAAGGAGATGGAGCCGCGCTACTTCGCCTGGGTCGACAACATGCACGACTGGACGATCTCCCGCCAGCTGTGGTGGGGCCACCGGATCCCGATCTGGTACGGCCCGGGCGGCGAGGTCGTGTGCGTGGGCCCGGACGAGCAGCCGCCGGCCGGCGAGGGCTGGACGCAGGACACCGACGTGCTCGACACGTGGTTCTCCTCCGGCCTGTGGCCGTTCTCCACGCTGGGCTGGCCGGAGCAGACCGCTGATCTGGAGAAGTTCTATCCGACCTCGGTCCTGCACACCGGCTACGACATCATCTTCTTCTGGGTGGCCCGGATGATGATGTTCGGCCTCTACGCCATGGACGGCGTGCAGCCCTTCGACAAGGTGGTCCTGTCCGGCCTGGTGCGCGACCAGTACGGCAAGAAGATGTCCAAGTCCAAGGGCAACGTGGTCGACCCGCTGGAGTGGATGGACAAGTACGGCTCCGACGCCGTGCGCTTCGGCCTGCTGCGCGGTGCCAACCCCGGCACCGACCAGGCCATCGCCGACGACTGGATCCAGGGCGCGCGCAACTTCGCGAACAAGGTGTGGAACGCCACCCGGTTCGCGATGATGAACGGCGCCTACGTGCCGGACGAGCTCCCGGCCGCCGACCGGCTCACCGTGGAGGACCGCTGGATCCTGTCCCGCCTCAACGAGGTGGTGGCCGAGGTCGACGCCCTCTACGAGGACTTCCAGTTCGCCAAGGCCATGGAAGCCCTCTACCACTTCGCGTGGGACGAGGTCTGCGACTGGTACATCGAGCTGTCCAAGCTGCGGCTGCCGCTCGGCGTCGCCGCTGACGACCCCGACGCGCAGACCGCGCGCGCGGTGCTCGGCCACGTGCTCGACGTGATGCTGCGGCTGCTGCACCCGGTGGTGCCGTACGTGACCGAGACGCTGTGGACCGCCCTCACCGGCCGCGAGTCGATCGTGATCGCCGAGTGGCCGCGGGCGGACCTGAGCCGGGTGGACACCGGCGCGGAGGCGGTGATCGAGGCGGTGCAGGCGGTGGTGACCGAGGTCCGCCGGTTCCGGACCGACCAGGGCGTGAAGGACACCCAGCGGGTGGCGGCGCGGCTCACGCTGACCGGCGCCGAGCTGGCCGGGCAGGAGCCGGCGATCCGGCTGCTGAACCGCCTGACCGCCCCCGAGGACGGCTTCAGCGCCACGGCCACCCTGACCGTGCCCGGCGCGAAGGTGGAACTGGACACCTCCGGCACGATCGACGTGGCCGCCGAGCGCAAGCGGCTGGAGAAGGGCCTGGCCACCGCGCGCAAGGAGGTCGAGCAGGCGAACGCCAAGCTGGGCAACGCCGACTTCCTGGCCAAGGCGCCGGACCCGGTGGTCGAGAAGATCCGCAAGCGGCTCGCCGACGCCGAGGGCGACATCGCGCGCCTGGGCGCTCAGCTCGACGCGCTGCCGTCCGCGTAACCCGGCCCTGGCGAGAAGGAACCGTCGAAACACATGGCGAATGTCGACCCGGAGCTCCAGGAGCAGTTCGAGGAAGTCGAGCGCGAGCTCCTGGAGCGCTGGCCCGAGAGCAAGATGGACCCGACGCTGGCCCGGGTCCGGGCTCTGACCGAGCTGCTGGGCGACCCGCAGCGGGCGTACCCGGTCATCCATCTGACGGGGACGAACGGCAAGACGTCCACGGCGCGGATGATCGAGACCCTGCTGCGCGAGCTCAACCTGCGCACCGGGCGGTTCACCTCGCCGCACCTGGAGTCGATGAACGAGCGCATCACCCTGGACGGGGCGCCGATCAGCATCCGGCGCTTCGTCGAGGTCTACGAGGACCTGCGGCCGTACCTGGACATCGTGGACGCCTCGCAGGAGTTCCCGCTGTCCTTCTTCGAGGTGATCACCGCGATGGGCTTCGCGGCCTTCGCCGACGCCCCGGTGGACGTCGCGGTGGTGGAAGTGGGCCTGGGCGGCACCTGGGACTGCACCAACGTCGCCGACGGCCAGGTCGCGGTGATCACCCCGATCGACGTCGACCACGCGCACATCCTCGGCGACAGCGCGGCGCTGATCGCCGCCGAGAAGGCCGGGATCATCAAGCCGGACGCGCTGGTGGTGATGGCGCAGCAGCCGGTCGAGGCGGCCGAGGTGATCCTGCGCCGGGCCGCCGAGGTCAACGCGACCGTGGCCCGCGAGGGCCTGGAGTACGGCGTGCTGGACCGCCAGCAGGCGGTCGGCGGTCAGCTGCTGACCCTGCGCGGCCTGGCCGGCGCCGAGTACTCCGACGTCTTCCTGCCGCTGTACGGCGCGCACATGGCGGCCAACGCCGCCACCGCCCTGGCCGCCGTCGAGGCCTTCCTCGGCGCCGGCCGCGGCGGCGCGGCGCTGGACCCGGACGTGGTCCGCGAGGCGTTCGCGAAGGTCACCTCCCCGGGGCGCCTGGAAGTGGTGCGCCGCGGCCCGACCGTCATCATCGACGCCACCCACAACCCGGCCGGGGCCCGGGCCACCGCCCAGGCGCTGGCCGACGACTTCACGTTCGACCACCTGGTGGGCGTGCTCGGCGTGATGCGCGACAAGGACGTGACCGGGATCCTGGAGACCCTGGAGCCGGTGCTGAACGAGGTGGTGATCACCCAGAACGCCAGCGAGCGGGCCATGCCGGCGGCCCAGCTCGCCGAGCTCGCCGCCGAGGTGTTCGGCGCCGAGCGGGTGCACCAGGCCCGGCGCCTGGACGACGCCCTCGATCTGGCGCTGGGGCTGGCCGAGGCGGCGGTCCCGGCCGGTACGAGCGGCGGCGCCGGGGTCATCGTGACCGGGTCGGTGGTGACCGCCGGCGAGGCGCGTACCCTGCTGGTGCGGGACCGCGCGGAGCGGGTCGAGGACCGGCACAGCTTCGAGGACGTCCGGTTCGAGGACGGCGAGCCGTCCGAGAAGGAGGACTTCGACGAGCGCGACCTCGACCTGTTCGGGGAGCGGCGCCGAGGTCGCGACGAGGAGTCGGGCTACGACGCGGCCGACCGGGCGCGCCGGGACGGATTCTCCGACGACGATGACGACGAGTACGGCGGTGACTACCGATGATGGTCCGGCGGATGGCGACCTCGGTGCTGAGCTTCGAGGTCCTGGTGATCCTGTTCTTCGCCCTGGTGGCGATGAAGCTCTCGGACCTCGGCGCGGGCACCGTCTGGGCGGTCTGCGGCCCGGCCATGGTCCTCGCCACGCTGCTGTGCGGCATGCTCCGCAAGCCGTGGGCCTACCAGGTCGGCTGGGTGCTTCAGGCCGCGCTGATCGTCGGCGGCTTCGTGGTCGTCGACATGTTCTTCATCGGCGGGTTCTTCGCGCTGCTGTGGTTCTGGGCGCTGAAGGCCGGCCGGCAGATCGACGCGGAGAAGGCGGCGGCGTACGCCGCTTATGAGGCGGCGCAGGCGCAGGGCGCCGAGGGCTGAGGGGCGGCCCGGCCCCGCTCGCCACTCATCAATTCAGCCCAACCCGGGCCACCCACCCCGCCGGACCGGGTAGCCCCACCGCATGCTCTACCAACCGGTCCTCGCCGTCGACCGCCACACCGCGACCCTCGCCTCCCGCCGCGAACTCCGCACCCGGCTGCTGGCCGCCGCGGTGGTCGCGTTCGCGGGCGTGTTCGTCGTCTACCTGCTCGCGGTGCGGACCCGGTGGGGTCAGGGCTTCGAGGACTCGGCGCTGGCGGGGGCGCGGCAACACCGCACCGGGCAGTGGTACGGCGAAGCCGACCGCTGGCTGAACCGCATCACCGCCGAGAGCTTCGGGGTGTCGCTGGCGGTGCTCGCAACGGTCGGGCTGCTGCGGCGGCGGTATCTGCTGGCTCTGTGCGGCGTGCTGACCGCCGTCGGCGCCGTGCTCGCGGCCCGGCTGCTCAAGGGCGCGCTGCCGGGCCGTCCGGTGTTCGGCGCCGCCGCCGGCCACGCCGCGTTGCAGGCCCCGAACACCCTGCCGTCCGGGCACACCGCCGCCGCGATGGGGTTGTTCTGCGGCGCGCTGATCGTCGTCAGCCGCCACTGGTACATCCCGGTCACGCTGTTCGGCCTGCCCGGCGCCGCCGTCTCGGGGGCGGCGACCGTGGCCGCGCACTGGCACCGGCTCTCCGACACCGTCGCCGCCGACCTGCTGGCGCTGGCCGCCGGGCTGGCCGGGCTGGCCGCCGTGGCACAGCTCGGGCTGGTGCTGCCGACCCGCTCCCGGCGCCCGAGCACCTTCGGCCGGCGGCTCCTGTACGCGCTGCTGGTCAGCCTGGCCACCGCCGCGCTCGCGATCGGCGCCGCCTGCGTGCTGCGCTACCACGGCGCCACCACCCAGTGGTCCCGCGACGAGGCCGCCTACTGGGCCGCGCAGGCCTTCGCGGTGGGATCCGCCGTCGCCGTCGCCGGCGTCATGCTCGCGGTCTGCCGGCGGCTGGAGTCGGTGGGGCGGCGTCCGCCGCGCGGGCTGACGATCCTGGAGCGCTGAGCGAGCGCGTCCGGATCCACGCCGTGAGCTGCACAGAGTGCTGACATAAGCGTTCTCACCCGTTCGGGCGTACCACCCCGGGGTGAATCGGATCCCCCGGGATGCATCGGGCATATCGCTGGTTAGGATCGATCGCAGGCGTCACTCAGAGCACCTGGGAGATCGCCGACGGTAAGAACTCTGAAAACTCCGAGTGACACGGAAGATGGGGAATCGCGCATGGGCTCCGGGATGGCGGTCATCGGTCGGGACATCGCGGTGGACCTGGGGACCGCCAACACCCTGGTGTACGTACGCGGCCGCGGCATCGTGCTCAACGAGCCGTCGGTGGTCGCGGTGGACACCGGGACCGGCGCCGTGCTCGCGGTCGGCGCCGAGGCCAAGAAGATGATCGGCCGCACCCCGGGGAACATCGTCGCCATCCGCCCGCTCAAGGACGGCGTCATCGCCGACTTCGAAGTCGCCGAGCGGATGCTGCGCTACTTCATCCGCAAGGCGCACAAGCGGCGCTGGCTGGCCCAGCCCCGCGTCATCGTGTGCGTGCCCTCCGGCATCACCGGCGTGGAGAAGCGCGCGGTGGAGGACGCCGCCAGCGCGGCCGGCGCGCGCAGCGTGCACCTGATCGAGGAGCCGATGGCCGCCGCGATCGGGGCCGGCCTGCCGGTGCAGGAGGCCACCGGCAACATGGTGGTGGACATCGGCGGCGGCACCACCGAGGTGGCGGTCATCTCCTACGGCGGCATCGTGACCGCGCTCAGCGTCCGGGTGGCCGGGGACGAGCTGGACAACGCCATCATCCAGTACGTCAAGAAGGAGTACTCGCTGCTGCTCGGCGACCGCACCGCCGAGGAGATCAAGGTGACGGTCGGCTCGGCGTGGGACGCCGGGGAGGAGACCCGCGCCGAGGTCCGGGGCCGGGACCTGGTCTCCGGCCTGCCGAAGGTGATCCTGCTGTCCTCCACCGAGGTCCGCAAGGCCATCGAGGAGCCGGTGGCGGCGATCATCGACGCGGTCCGCGACACGCTGGACAAGTGCCCGCCGGAACTGGCCGGCGACATCATGGACCGGGGCATCGTGCTGACCGGCGGCGGCGCCATACTGCACGGCCTGGACGAGCGGATCCGCAACGAGACCGGCATGCCGGTGCACATCGCGGAGAACCCGCTGGACTCGGTGGTGCTCGGCTCCGGCCGCTGCCTGGAGGAGTTCGAGGCGCTGGCCCCGGTGCTCGGCTCCCTGAACAACCGCCGCCGGCCCGGGCGCAGGTAGCGGCGGCGTGCGGGACGACAAGCGGACGAGGCTGCTGCTGGCGGTACTGCTGGCGGCGGCCTTCGCCATGGTCACGGTGGACGCCCGGGGCGGCGTGCGCTCGCCGCTGCGCCCGCTGCGCTCCGCCGGCGAGGCGGCCTTCGGCCCGGTGCAGCGCACGGTCTCGGCGGCCGCCAACCCGGTGACCGACTTCGTGCACGGACTCGGGCACAGCGCGGCCGACCAGAAGCAGATCGCACGGCTCAAGGCGGACAACGCCGCGCTGCGCGAGCAGAACGAGACCGCCGCCGACGCCCGCGCCCGGGCCGGCGAGCTGGACGCGCTGCTGCACGTCGCCGAGGTCGGCGGCTACCGCACGATCCCGGCCCGGGTGCTGGCCTTCGCACCCCGGCAGCAGGGCACGTGGTCGGCGACCATCGACGCCGGCGCGGTGGACGGCGTCCGGCCGGGCATGACCGTGCTCACCGGCGAGGGGCTGGCCGGCCGCACCACGGCGGTCGGCTCCGACACCGCGACCGTGCTGCTGGCCTGCGACCCGCGCTTCACCGTCGGCGTGCGGACCCCCGGCGCCGGCGGACCGGGAGGCGGCGGCCAGGTCGGCCTGGCCACCGGCGGCGGCCGCACCGGCTTCAGCGTGCAGTTCTACGACCCGCAGGCCGACATCCCGATCGGCACCCCGGTGCTGTCCTTCGGCTCGGCCGGCGGCTCCCCGTTCGTGCCCGGCGTGCCCCTGGGCACCGTGACGTCGGTGCAGCCCACTCCCGGCTCGCTCACCCGGACCGCGACGGTGAAGCCGTACGTCGACTACGGCGCGCTGCAGACGGTCGGCGTGGTGGTGGCGCCGCCGCGGACCGACCCCCGCGACGCGCTGGTGCCGGCGAAGTGAGCGGCGGGGGTGTTCGGGTGCTGCGTGCGGCCAGCTCGCGGGTGCGCAGCTTGGCGCTGTCGGCCGGCCGCGGTGACTGGTCTCCACGGCCGATCCGGCCTGCCGCGGCTGCTGACGACCCCCGGCGCCTGACCCGCCGACGACCGGTCGGCTTCAGCGGGTCGGCCCCCGTCCCGACCTTCCTGATTACCGCTGACTATCGCTGACTACCGCTGATCACCGCTGACGACCCGGAAGACGTGCAACTGTGAGACTCACCGGCATCCTGGCGCTGCTGTGCGGCCTGGCCCTGGTCCTGGCGTTGCAGGACCTCCTGCTCTCGGCGCTGCGGCTGCCGCTGGCCGCCCCCGACCTGCTGCTGGCCGTGGTCGCCGCGGTCGCCTTCGTCCGCGGGCCGCGGGCCGGCCTGCTCACCGGCTTCCTGGTGGGCTTCGCCGCCGACCTGACCCCGCCGGCCGCGCACGCCGTCGGCAGCCAGGCGTTCGTGCTCTGCCTGTCCGGCTATCTGGCCGGCCGGATCGCGCCGGCGGTGCGCGGCACCGTGCTGCGGCCGATCCTGGTGGTGGCCGGCCTGGCCGCGCTGGCGCCGGTGCTCTACACCGCGCTGGACTACGCGGTCGGCAGCGGCGCCGTCCAGGGCGTGGCGGCAGCCGCCGCGGCCTCGGCGCTCTACGCCGGCGTCCTGGCCCCGTTCGTGGTCCCGGCGGTGGGCTTCCTGCTCAGCCGCGGCGAGTCGCGGCTGCCCACACAGCGCTCGCACAGCAAGCTGCCGGGCGTCAAGACCTTGAATCGCCGGACGTCGGCGGGAAGCACGCAGGTGCTGTAGATGACCTCCGCCCAGAGCCGCCTGGCCGACCGCCGCCGCACCCGGCTGATGGTGCTGCGGGTGCTGGTGCTCGCGCTGCTGGCCACGCTGGTCGGCCGGCTGTGGTACCTGCAGGTGCGCACCGGCCAGACCTTCCGCGACGCCGCCGCCGCGAACGACGTCCGGACCGTGGTCACCCCGGCGGTGCGCGGCGACATCCTCGACGACCAGGGCCGGCCGCTGGTCGACAACCGCTCGGCGCTGTCGCTGGCCGTGGACCGCAACGCCCTGCTGGCCGGGAGGGACCACGGCGCGGCGACCCTGGCGCGGCTGGCCGCGCTGCTGAAGACCACGCCGCAGGCGATCTCCGACGAGATCCGCAACTGCGCGCCGAAGATCCCCAAGCCCTGCTGGAACGGCTCGCCGCTGCAGCCGATCCCGATCGCCCGCAACGTCTCGGTGCAGCAGGCGCTGGCGGTGTCCGAGCAGCACGAGCTGTTCCCCGGGGTGATCGCCGGGCCCGACACCATCCGCCGGTTCCCGGCGCCGTACAGCCTGAACGCCGCGCACATCCTCGGCTACCTGTCGCCGGCCACCGAGAACGAGCTCAGCGCGGCCTCGGCCAAGGGCGACGTGATGCAGCGCTCGGACCTGGTCGGCCGGGCCGGGCTGGAGGAGACCTACGACTCCGACCTGCGCGGCAAGCCCGGGGTGACCCAGGTGGCGGTGGACATCGTGGGGCACGCGCAGTCCACGGTGGCCGACACGCCGCCGGTCAACGGCGCCCACCTGGTGACCGCGATCGACTCCCGGATCCAGGCGGTCGCCGAGCAGCAGCTCGCCGAGGCCGTGTCGCGGGCCCGCTCGCAGACGTCGCCGACCGACGGCAAGCCCTACGTCGCCGACTCGGCGGCGGTGGTGGTCATGGAGGCCCGCACCGGCCGGGTGGTGGCGATGGCCAGCTCCCCGACCTACGACCCCAACGTCTGGACCGGCGGCATCTCGCAGGGCGACTACGCCGCGCTGACCGACCAGGGGGCCGGCACCCCGCTGCTGTCCCGGGCCTACCAGGGCCAGTTCGCGCCGGGCTCCACGTTCAAGGCCGTGACCACCGCCGCGATGCTGCAGAACGGCTTCGGTCCCGGCACCTACGACTGCTCGCCCTCGTTCTCCTACGGCGGCCAGTCCTTCACCAACTTCGAGGGCGAGGCCTTCGGGCCGATCTCGCTGAAGCGGGCCATCGAGGTGTCCTGCGACACGGTGTTCTACCGGGTCGCCTTCGACATGTGGCAGCGGGACGGCGGGATCAAACCGGTCCCGCACCCGGCCGAGCCGATCGCCACCATGGCGCACGCTTTCGGACTGGGCGCCAAGACCGGCATCGACCTGCCGGGCGAGGCGACCGGCGACATCCAGGACCGGGCCGAGAAGCAGGCCACGTGGAACAAGATGCACGGCATCTGGTGCAAGCGGGCCAAGGACGGCTATCCGGAGCTGGCGGGGTCGGACCCGGCGCGCGCGAAGTACCTGCAGGCGATCGCCAAGGAGAACTGCGTCGACGGCAACGTGTACAAGCCCGGCGACGCCGTGATCTCGGCGATCGGCCAGGGCGGGGACCTGGTGACCCCGTTGCAGCTGGCGCGCGTCTACTCGGCGATCGCCAACGGCGGCACCCTGATGCGGCCGCAGATCGGCCGGGCCCTGATCAGCCCGGACGGCAAGGTGGTCAGGGACCTGCCGCCGGTGGTGACCCGCAAGCTGCCGGTGTCCGGCTCGACGCTGGCGTTCCTGGAGGACGCGCTGCACGGCACCGCGACGGAGGGCACCGCGGCGCCGGCGTTCGCCGGGTGGCCGCAGAACCTGATCCCGACCTACGCCAAGACCGGGACCGCCGAGGTCTACGGCAAGCAGACGACGTCGTGCTTCGTGGCGTACGCCGGCACCGAGACCGGGCCGCGGTACGTCGTGGCGATGATGGTGTCGCAGGGTGGCACCGGTGTCGGGACGTCGGGGCCGTCCGTGGCGAAGATCTTGCAGGCGCTGTTCGGCGTCGACATGGGGAAGCCGGACCCGAAGGGGACGCTGCCGACCACGCTGCCGGCGATCCGGCCGGACGGGCTGCTGCCGGCGCTGCCGCCGGCCACGACGCTGCCGACGCCTCCGCCGCCGACGCCGGGCGGGGCGACCGGCGGAGCGGCC
>JABFXP010000949.1 GCA_013361685.1 Catenulispora sp. | reverse complement strand
CCCGGGACCAGCCACACCATGCCGAAGGCCGTAAATAAAGCCTTTGACTTTCAACCACCACACCAACCGACAGCCAACCTCACAACCGCGCCACCCGACCCACACACAAAGATGCCGAAAAGCTCCTGAGCCCTCTCGCACCAACTGAAGCGGGCGAGAGAGCTCAGGAGGAACTCAGAGAACTCAGAGAACTCAGACGGTCATCTCTCCGACCTCACCGCCGGTGCCCGGCCTTGATCTTTCGGCGGCGCACCATCAGCGCACTGCCGGCGGCGATGGCTACCACACTGCCGATCGTCGCATAGAGGACTGTGCTGCTCGCTCCAGTGTGCGCCAGCGGACCGGTCGAGGCGGCGGCTTGAGCATCATGGGCCACGCCGTTGCCCGACGCCGGCGAAGCGGTCGTAGCGCCACCGCCTTGCGCCGCCCCGCTGGTCGACTGCGAACCCGGCTCGGAGTGGCGAGTGGGCGGGGTCCCCGGCGTCCCGGCCGCCGGGAACGACCGCAGGCTGCTGGGGGCCGCCGCCGGGGCCGACGAGGGCGCGCCGGTCGCAGGCGCGGTCGTGCCGCCCTTGCTGCCGACCGGCTTCAACTGGAGCGTCATGATCGAGTACGGCGGCAGCGTCTGCGAGGCCGCGGTACCGGTCTGCGCGGTCGTCAGAGCGGTGCCGCCCTTGAGGTAGGAGACGGTGGTGACCGCGCCCGGCGCGGGCGTGAATCCGGCGTACGACAACGACGCCGTCACCGCGTTCGCCGGATCCTTGTTGATCAGCATGACGTTCAGGCCGCCTGTCTGGGTACGCACCGCGTGCACGGCCAGCAACGGGTTGCCCGAGGACGCCTTGACCATGGTGCCGCCAGGTGCGGCCAGCGTGGAAATGCTACGGATACCCCAGTACGACGCGAAGGGCGTTTCCAGGGCCGGCTCGCACACCCCGCTGTTGCAACCGCCGGAGGAGAGCACGCCCCCGTCCATATAGTCGGTCTGGCCGTCGATCGTCGCGGGCTGCCCGGGGCCGTTGTGCAGGTCCCACCAGTCGACGTTGAAAGCACCGTGCTCGAACCAGGTCATGTACGCATCCGGCGCGAACAGGGCCGCCGCCTGGCTGGTCGACGCCGCCGGTCCCGAGGCGGTCTCGGTGATGGCGATCGGTATCGACGAGGCGCGCGAGCCCGCGTAGGTGGCCAGGAGCGAATGCACCGTCGCGCTCATGGACGCGACCTGGTTCTCCGGTGTCTGCAACATGGCGGCGGCGCTGGTGCCGCCGCCCCCGCCGTTGCCGCCGTTGCCGGCTCCCGGGTACCAGTGCACGATGACGAAGTCGATCGAGTTCGCCGCGATGGACAGCACCGTGTGGTTCCAGTCGGCCTGGTCGCCGGGCCCGGTGATGCCGTCCGGCCAGCCGCCCGGAGTGGTGAGCACCGCCCCGATCTTCACGGAGGGGTCCACCGCCTTCATCGCCTTGGCGTAGGCGACGAGGTTGGTGGCGTACGCCTTCGGGCTGGTGTCGGAGTGCTGGTCGATCTCCCATTTGGAACCGTAGTGGCCGTTGCCCGGGATCTCGTTGCCGATCTCCCAGTACTTCACGCCGTAGTGCTTGTCGACATTGGCGTATTTGACCCAGTCGGCGGCCTCCTCAGGAGAGCCCGACCCGTAGTTCGCGATCAGGATCGGCTGGGCCCCCACAGCGTTCGCCGTGGCCATGAAGTGGTCGAAGTCAGTGTTGGCCGCGACGTAGCCGCCGCCGGTCATGGTGTTCGTCTTCCAGTGGAAGCCGTCGCCGTAGGAGCCGCCCGGGTAGCGCAGCTGCTGGATGCCGGCGGCCTTCAGGAGCGACGCCGCCGCCGGGTCGTTCATGTTCGAGTCGTAGACGGCGGTGTTCATACCGACGCCGGTGGCCGGGACGGTGCCCAGCGAAGTGCCGGCGTCCACGGTGACCGGGACGGCGGGCGCCGCCTGCGCCGTGGCGGACGCGGTCCACGTCGCGGCGGCACCCGCCGCGACGAGGGCTGCGACCGCTCCGGACAGCGCACGCCGGCGCAGGCGGCCGCGCCGGATCGGTGATCGGAAGGGGGTGGGGTCGGTGGGTGGCACGGAGAGCTCCCTGTTTACAACGGGTGGACTTTGCTCTCTCAGTGGTCTGACCGACGAAGAAGGTTGCCGCTCCTCTCAAGAAATCTTCGCCGGGTCCCCGCCGGACTGTGAAGCACTCCCCCGCGAACCCCCGGCCGGTTCAGTAAATGCGGACGTCAGCGAGCGTTCCGCCGGCCCGCGCGAAGACCGGAATACGTTCCAGCGGCGCGGCGACCTCCACCGTCCGGCCGCCCTTGTGAGACTGCCCGCTCGCGGCGTCGATCCAGTCGGCGCCGTGCGGCAGATACACGAGCCGGCTGCGGACGCCGGCCGCGGCGACCGGGGCCACGAGAAGATCAGGACCGAGGAGGAACTGGTCATCCACGGTCCACGCCTCCTCATCCTCCGGGAACTCGAAGAACAGGGGCCGCATCGGCGGAGCGCCGGTGCCATGCGCCGCCTCCGCGAGCTCGTGGATGTACGGTCGCAGCCGTTCGCGCAGTCGCAGATGCTCGCACAGGATCTCGTACGCCTCGTCCCCGTAGGACCAGACCTCGTTGGGCCCGCCACTCATCCGCGTACTGAAAGGCTGGTTCGGCGCTCGGTCACCGTGCAGCCGCATGATCGGCTGGAACGTCCCGTACTGGAACCAGCGCACCAGCACCTCCCGGTACGCCGGGCTCTGCGGATCGCCGCCCAGGAAGCCGCCGATGTCGGTGTTCCACCACGGGATCCCGCTCATGGCGACGTTCAGCCCGGCGCGGATCTGCGTCGCCAGCGACTCGAAGGTCGGGTCGATGTCGCCGGACCACAGAGCGGCGCCGTACCGCTGACTGCCGGCCCAGGCCGAGCGGATCAGGGAGAACGGCCGGTCGTTGCCCGCCTCGCGCAGGCCGTCCGCGACGGTGCGGGCGGTCGACAGTCCGTAGGTGTTGCCGACCTCGAGACCCGGTCCGGCCTGGTAGACGGCTCGGCGCGCCAGGTGGGGCGGCAGGTCCGGCTCGCAGGCGTCGAGCCAGTAGGCTGCGACACCGATCTCGTGGTAGCTGGTCCGCAACCGTTCCCACTGCCAGCGGCGGGCCGCCGGGTTGGTCGGGTCCACGTACGCCATCGGGGTGTACGGATCGTCGTCACCGCGCGAGGGCCAGTGGTTGCGCAGCAGACCGCCGTTGCCGTCCCGGACCAGGCCGTCGACGGCGCGCAGCGGCTCGAACCCGGTGCTGTCCGCCTCCACGGTCGGCCAGACCGAGACGGCGAGCTTCACGCCGAGGCCGTCCAGTTCCTTGACCATCGCGGCCGGATCGGGCCACTCGGCGCGTTCGAAGTCCCAGTCGCCCATCTTCGGCCAGTGGAAGAAGTCGGACAGGATCGCCGACAACGGCAGGTCGCGGCGCCGGTACTCGCGGGCCACGGAGAGCAGTTCCTCCTGCGTGCGGTAGCGCAGTTTGGACTGCCAGAACCCGCTGGCCCACTCCGGCAGCAGCGGCGGATGCCCGGTGGCGTCCGCGTACGCGGCCATGACCTGGGCCGGGGTGTCGCCGGCGGTGATCCAGTAGTCGATCTGCCGGGACTGCTCGGCGATCCAGCCGGTGGCGTCGGCGCCGAGCTCCACCCGGCCCATCGCAGGGTTGTTCCACAGCAGTCCGTAGCCGCGCGAGGAGTACAGGAACGGGATCGTCGCGACGGTGTTGCCCTGCACCAGGGCGATGACGCAGCCCTTCTGATCGAGCTTGCCGTGCAGGTGCTGGCCGAGGCCGTAGACCCGTTCGCCGTCGTAGGCCTGGAAGGCCTGCTCGATCTGATACGTGCCGTCACCGCGCGGGGAGTAGACCCGCGGGCCGGGACTGGCCGAGTAGGGACGCTTCTCGGCGAGCAGTTCGCGCGCCGGATGCCGGGCGTCGTTTCCAGTGGAAGTGTCGTTTCCGGAGTCGTCGGCGCCGTCACCGTCCGCCGGATCCGCGCTCCGCAGGAAGCGCAACCGGCCCGCGGCGTCGGCCTCGACGGTGAGCCGGCCGTTGACGAGGCGCGCCGTGCCGTCGTCGTGGACGGTGACGCTCACCGTGGGCGTCCGGACCGGCAGATCCAACGCCCAGTCCTGGCCCGGGACGAGCGCGTCGGCGGATGCTCGCACGCGGACCGAGTGCTCTCCCCAGGGTTCGATACGAAGGACTTCGTTCTGCGTGCGCCGCTCCAGCGCGGACTCTATCTGCAGAAACATGGGTACACCTTTCACCAGCGAATCAGCTCTCGATGTCCAGCCGTCTAGCTCGGCCCGGAGCCGTGGTCCGGGATCGGCAGCCGCTCCCCGCCGCGCAGGGCCGACTGGTGCGCGATGATGCCCGGGAGGGTGTAGCGGGCCGCGGTCCAGGCGTCGACCGGGGGCCGGGTCCCGGTCGCCACGGCGGTGACGAAGTCGTCGGCGAGGAAGTGGTGGCTGCCCTCGTGGCCGTTGGACGCGTGCTCGAACTCGCGCGGCAGGCGGGAACGGTCGTGGACCGGTGCGGTGCCGGAGGCGAACGCGCCGCGCAGTTCCGGCGCCAGATGGGCCAGCGACGGGTCGTCCGGGCTGAGGGTCGGCGAAGGATCCAGCTGCGCGGTGATGTCCTGGCTGCCCTTCTTGTCCTGCCACAGGCTGACCGAGCCGAGCTGTTCGAAGACCCCCTCGGTGCCGAAGAACCGGAAGCGGGACTCCTTCCCGATGTAGCCGACCCTGCGGAACTCGTTGGTGCGGAAGGACCCGCCGCCGGCGGCTTCGAACAGGGCGGTCGCGTTGGAGAAGTCGTTGCCGAACTGGCTGATCTCCCGGTCGAACACCCCGTCGCCCCGCTGGTCGACCACGCCGATCGCCGAGACGCTGACGGCATGGGTCTGCCAGGCGCCGAGCACGCCGCCGAGGGAGTGGGTCGGGTAGAGCAGCGGCGGATAGCTGGCGGTCGCCTTCCAGTTCTCGCCGCCGCTGTAGCGGTAGGCGTCGTAGAACCCCCAGTCCATGTCGTGGACGTAGTCGCCCTCGGCATAGAACAGCCGGCCGAAGGCGCCCGCCGCCACCTGCCCGCGCGCGTACACGGTGGCGGGGTGGTAGTGGCTCGTCTCGCCCATCATGTAGATCAGGCCGGTTTCCTCGACGGCTGTGATGATGGCCGCGATCTCCTGCTCGCTGATCGCCATCGGCACCGAGGAGTAGACGTGCTTGCCGGCCCGCAGAGCCTGCTCGACGAGCGGACCGTGGGTCCAGCGCTGGGTGAAGATCGCCACCGCGTCGACGTCCGAGTCGAGCATCTCCTCGAACGAGGCGAACGTGCCGGCCAGGTCGTGGTCGGCCATGAGCTTCGCAGCCCGGTCCGGGAGGAGGTCGGTGACGAAGATGTCGCCGACTCCGGGGTGCCGGCGCCAGAGGTGGGCGAACGAGCCGGCGAACTGGCCGGCTCCGACTATGCCGAGTGTGAACAAGACGACGCTCCATCGGGTTGGGGATCATGTGGCGGCTTGGCGAACCTCGATCAGGAACCGGTTCGTATGCGACGGTAGAGTTCAAGGATGCGGGATGTCTTCACCACGGAGGAGTGAGAACTTCTTGGATCCTCAGGACGGGATCGACGAGCTGCCCTCGTTCCTCGCGGGATGGGCCGGACGGCCGACGTTGATGGACACGCCGCACCGGCACGACGACATCGAGGTCAACCTCGTGGCCGAGGGCGGCCCGATGCTGTACCTGATCGGCGGCAACCTCGTCGAGGTCGCGCAGGGGAGCATCGTGGTCTTCTGGGCCGCCATCCCCCACCAGCTCATAGCGAACCGGGCCGACCACGTCCATTGGCTGCACCTGCCCTTCGACCGCTTCCTGAGCTGGGGGCTGCCCGAACCGCTCGTGGCCCGCCTGCTCTCCGGGGTGCCGGCGATCTCCGCGCCGGACCAGGCCGACGCGGCCGACCCGGCGAGATTCACCCAGTGGGCCGCGGACCTGGCCACCGGCCACACCGAGCCGCGCCGCATCGCGATGCTCGAGATCGAGGCCCGCATCCGGCGCCTGGCGATGGCCGCCTTCGGCGACCCCGTGCGCCCGGACGTCGGGGACCATCCGGCACTGCGCCAGGTCGTGTCCATGGTGCGCCACATCGCCGCGCACTTCCGCGAGCCGATCACGATCGCGGAGATAGCCGCCGCGGCGAACGTGCATCCCACCTACGCCATGACCCAGTTCCGCAAGGTCGTGCGCACCACGATCGGCGACTATCTCAAACTGCACCGGCTCGCCGAGGCCCGCCGTCTGCTGGCCACGACCGACCTCCCGGTGGGCCAGGTGGCCGTGGCGTCCGGGTTCGGGTCGCTCAGCCGCTTCTACCGCGCCTTCACCGACGCATGCGGCACGTCTCCCGCGCGGTTCAGACGTGAGCGGCGGGAGTAGGGACGCACTCACCGAGAGCATTCGAAAGCGCCTGACAGTGTTCGAAAGCACCACGGTGGCCCGGCTTTCGAGTGAAAGCCGGGCCACCGCGCTGACGTGTCCGTCGGTCAAGGTACGACCACCATGCAGCGGGCTGAGATCAGCCCACTGAACCGGTGACCGCGGTACCCGACTTGGTGACGGTGTACGTCGTCTTGGCGCCGCTCCAGAAGTAGAACGTCAGCGTCACCGGCACACCGTCGTTGATCGCGTTGAGGAAGTCAGGCGTCATGGTGATGGTGTTGCCCGAGGCGTCCGGCTTGAACGAGAACCCGTACTCCTGGTAGGTCGTCCAGGACGCCGGGCCGGCGCCGCTGCCGTCGGCGTACTTGGCTTCCATCTCCGCCAGCGTGTCGCCGGTGAACTGAGTCGGGATGACCAGACCGTTCGTCGTGTCTCCCGTCGCAGCGGCCTGAGTCACCGGGCCGTTGGTGATGACGTCGATGTTCCAGGGCACTCCCGCGGAGAAGGTGACCGTCAGCGTCGAGTCGACCCCGTACGCCTGGCTGCCGGCCAGCCGGGCGACGGTGGCGGCGGTCAGCGTCAGCTGGTCGCCGCTGATGGTGTAGTCCTTGCCCTTGACCAGGCACCAGCCGCCCGCGTTCAGCCCCTTGAAGGTGAGGCCGTTCAGGTTGAGGCTGATCGTCCGCGCGGTGATCGGGCCGGACTTCGGCACGAACAGCTGGTCCGAGGACGCCGTGCCGGAGCGGGTCTTCCAGCCCGACTGGATGCGGGACCACAGCTCCGGGACCCGGATCTGGTACGTGCTGCGGTCGATGAACAGGCCGGTGTCCCACAGCGCGGTGGTCACGTGGTGGATCCGGGCCTCGTACTCGAACATCTCGTAGAACTTGTCGCCCTCACCCGGCTCGATCGCGTGGAAGGAGTCGTAGGACGGGTACTTGAACGTGGCCCACTCGCCCATGTACACCGGGACGCCCTTGGCGACGAAGGTGTTGTAGATCTCCGAGTAGAGATCCAGCATGTCCTGCTGCACCTGGGCGTTGAAGGTGTCGAATCCGGCGATGTTCACGGTGAACGGCCAGAAGCCGTAGTTGTGGACCGTGGCGACCATGTTCGAGTCGTGCAGGGAGGCGATCTCGGCGGCCTGGGCGTCGAATCCGGCCTGCGTGTTGGCCGTCGGGAACAGCATGAGCAGACGGGTGCCGTTGCGTCCGCCGGAGTGGCGCACGATGTTGAAGAACGCCGTGTCCAGCTCGTCCAGGCACTGGATGGCCTGGGCGTCCGAGACGGGGTTGCCGGCGGCGTCCTTGAACTGCGGCTCGTTGACGTCCTCGAACAGCAGCTTGCGCGGCTCGTCCTTGAACGCGGTCGCGATCTGCGTCCACGTCGCGTCGAAGCGCGCCACCACGTTGTCGTGGTCCGTGGGCATGTTCTCGATCCACTGCCACGAGTCGTGGTGGACGTTCAGGTCGACGTAGAGGCCGTCCGCGATCGCCCAGTCGACCACCTGCTTGACGTGGGCCATCCATGTCGCGTCGATGGTGTAGGGAGCGGTGGCGCTCTGGTGGGCGCTCCAGGTCACCGGAATGCGGACACTGCGGAAGCCCTGCGCCTTGAGCGTGTCGAACAGCTGCTTGGTGGGCACCGGGTTGCCCCACGAGGTCTCGTCGGGGAAGGCGTCCAGCGTGTTGCCCAGATTCCAGCTGGGTTGCATGGCCGCGACCGCGTCCATCGCCGGGTTGTCCGGCGCGGGCAGGGTCGCGGTGTCTTGCGCGGCGGCGTCGGTCGCGGTGGACGCGGTGGACGCGTCAGCGGGAAGCGCGGCAGCGCCGAGGACCGTCCCGGTGAGGCAGACGACACCGGCTGCGACGGCGACGAGGCGGACGAGCCGGTTGCGGGCAGGTCCGTGCATGAGACCTCCAGAAGCGAGGATCCGTGGACTGTTCAGGACCGGATGAGTGGGGACGAACAAAACTTTCGCGATCGAGATGCGAAAGTTTTCACAGCGGAAGTTATCGGCAAGACAGGCCTCGGTCAACAGCCGTGCCGCGACCCTGCCGCGACCCGAGGCTTCGGCCCAGGTGAAGGACGGACGGCGGGCGGCGGCGACGCACTCGGCGCAAGCGGTGCGGAAGGGGATCCGCGGAAGTACCCTGACTCCGGCCACTCAGACGAAACTTTCTCGCCCCTCCGCGTTGAAGGTTTTCACCTCCTGACGGCTTCGGGGCTGGGACCTGGGCTGTGGGGCGCCCGGGCCGGAAACCCGTGCGCGCGGGGCCCTGCGGCTGCTTGACGCGCATTTGCGGCCCTCACAAGATGCCAGTGCCCAGACGGGCGTCCCGTTTTGCCACTGAACCGGCGTCCGCGCTGCGAGCGGGGCCGCCAGAAAGCGATGGAACGTATGCGTGTTCCGTCTTTCCGCGAACGCAGACGGTCGCGACGGCTCACGAGCGCCGCGGCCGCCGCGGCGGCGGCCCTCATGGTCGCCGCCGTCCCGACGATGTCAGGCACAGCCCACGCGGCGGCGGCAGCCGTCACCGTCACGGTCAACGCCCGCGAGGGCCTCGGCACCGTTCCCACCACCGCCTACGGCGCAAACCAGGCGGTCTGGGACGCGAACATGAACACTCCGGCATCCGTCAACCTGCTGGGCCAGGCGCATGTGGGGATGATGCGCTATCCCGGCGGGTCGTACGGGGACGGATTCCACTGGCAGACCAACACCATGACCGGAGACGGCTACATCGCGCCCGGCACCGACTTCGACTCCTTCATGGGCACCGTCAAGTCCGCGGGCTCGCAGGCGATCCTGATCGCGAACTACGGCTCCGGAACCCCCCAAGAGGCCGCCGACTGGGTCAAGTACGCGAACGTCACGAAGGGCTACCACGACCAGTACTGGGAAATCGGCAACGAGCTCTACGGCAACGGCTACTACGGCGCGGACTGGGAACTCGACAATCACGCCAGCAAGAGCCCGGCCACGTACGCCGACAACGTCGTGCAGTACGTGCAGGCGATGAAGGCGGTCGACCCGACCATCAAGGTCGGGGTCGTGCTGACTCTGCCCGGCAACTGGCCCGACGGCTCCATCGCCTCGGGTGACAGCAAGGACTGGAACCAGACGGTGCTGCCGATCGTGGGCCCCTACGTCGACTTCGCGATCGTGCACTACTACCCGAGCCACACCACCGCCTCGGACGTGCTGCAGCAAGTGCAGCTGTTCCCCGCCGAGCTGGCACAGCTGCGCGAGCAGATCAACCAGTACGCCGGGCCGAACGGCCCGAACATCGGCGTCGCGGTGACGGAGACCGACTCCAACGTCGACCCGGACACCCAGCCCGGCGCGCTGTTCAGCGCCGATGTCTACTTCACCGCGCTGGAGAACGGCGCGTTCACCGTCGACTACTGGGACACGCGCAACGGCCTGGGCACCGTCAGCACCGCGCCGGACGGAGCCACGGACTACGGGGACGGCGGGCTGCTGTCCAGCGGCGGCTGCGACAGCAACAACGTGTGCGAGCCCCCGCTGAACACGCCGTTCCCGGCCTACTACGCGTTGCAGATGCTCAGCAAGGTCGCCCAACCCGGCGACACCCTGATCAACTCCGGCTCGGACAGCCCGCTGATGTCCGTCCACGCCGCCCGCAACGCCGACGGCGGACTGAGCGTCGAACTGGTCAATAAGGACCCTGACAACGCGCACACCGTGAACCTGAACTATGACGGCTGGACGCCGAGCGGCGCCACACCGACCGTCTACACCTACGGTGCCGAGGCGACCTCGATCACCAGCGCGCAGCAGGGCACCGCCGGGACCCAGGTCGTGCCCGCGTACTCGATCGTGACGCTCAAGCTCCGGCCGGCCGCGAACAACCCGGTCGACACCACCTTGACCGCCCCGGGCCGGCCGAGCACCACGGACATCACCGCCGACGGCGCGACGATCAGCTGGCAGCCCTCCACCGGCGGCTCGGTCACCCGGTACGAGGTGTACCAGCAGCTCGGCACGCACAGCGTGCTGCTCGGCGAGTCGACGTCGACCTCGTTCACGGCGCACAACCTGGTGCCCGGCACCTCGTACACGCTCAACGTGCTGGCCACCGACCAGAAGGGATACCTCTCGGCACCCTCGCCACCGGTCACGTTCATCACCGGCACGCCGCAACACAGCACCTGCGCCGTGAGCTACGCCCCCGGCACCGACTGGGGAAGCGGATTCGTCGCGAACATCTCCATCACCGACACCGGTCCCGCTCCGATCACCGGCTGGACACTCGCGTTCACCTTCCCGGCCGCCACCGAGTCCTTCTCCAGCGGCTGGAACGCCAACTACACGCAGACCGGCCAGAACGTGGTCGTCACGCCGGTCGACTGGGACGCGAACCTCGCCGCCGACAGCGGCAACACCGTCAGCATCGGGTTCGTCGCCAACCAGACCGGGGCCAACCCGCCGCCGGCATCCTTCACTCTCAACGGCACCGTCTGCACCACGACGTACCTCTCCTGAAAGGATCTCCTGAAAGAACCGCCAACCAGTAGCGAAGGCCGGCCGGGAAGACGTACGCCACGTCTTCCCGGCCGGCAGTTCTTTCTCTTCGGCGGCAACCTTTTCGGGCTCCCGGACCACTGAGTGTGGTCCGGCCATGGTGGTCCGGGCCGTTGCTACGCATGAATGAGAGCTGAGTGATGATTCGTGGTCGTCGGTTGTCAGCGCGCCGGGGTGTCTGGGCAGTCGTGGTCGGGACCGTCGTGGTGGCTGTGGGCGCGGCCGTGATGGCTCCGAAGCTCACGGGAACCGCCTCGTCCAGTACCGCGATCGGGGCGGTGCCGACCAACGACGGCACCACTTCGCGGCAACCGACCACACCGGGCGCGCCTGGCACGCCGGACACGCCGTCGGCGACGGGCAGCAGCATTTCGACGACCCCGACTCCGACCGGCTCGCGCACGTCCCCGACCTCCTCCCCCACCACCGGGGGCGGCATCACGACGACCCACTCCAGTCCGAGCACAACCGCGACCCCGATCGCGGCCCCGAGCACGACCACGACGCGTGGCAGCTGCTCCCTTCCCTCGACGTATCACTGGAGCTCCACGGGTCCGTTGGCGCAGCCGCAGAAGGGGTGGGTATCGGTCAAGGACTTCACGAATGTCGTCTACAACGGCAAGCACATCGTGTACGCGTCAGACGTCGCAGGGTCGTCGTACGGCTCGATGGCCTTCGCCCCGTTCACGAACTGGTCTGACATGGCCTCGGCGACGCAGACCGGAATGAGCCAGTCCGCAGTGGCTCCCACGCTGTTCTACTTCGCGCCCAAGAAGATTTGGGTGCTGGCCTCCCAGTGGGGTCGGTGGCCCTTCTTCTACCGCACCTCCAC
>JABFXP010000591.1 GCA_013361685.1 Catenulispora sp. | reverse complement strand
CTCGTGCCGCCCCGCCAACTCCTGCCGCGCATGCCGCAGCACCGCCTCCCGCCGCACCACCAAAGCAGCCTCACGCTGCACCCGCAGCTCATCAGCCACCGACTCGGCAAGCCCCCCGAGCGTGGTGCCCAGCGCCCCTGCGACCGCCGCGATCATCTCGCTCGACGGCTCCTTCAGCCCGCGCTCCACCTCCGAGAGGTACTGCGGCGAGATCCCGGCCCGCGCCGCCGTCTCGGCCAGTGTCTCCTCGTGGCGGCGCCGCAGGTCGCGGAGCTGCTCGCCCAGCACCTCGCGCCACAGCGGCTCGGGGGACGCGGGCGGCTTCGTCGTCGGGCCCTTCGCGGGCTGGGGAGCCTCGGTCATGCTTTGAGCGTACGGATCCGCGGCTAGCCGTTCAACGCCACCGCCGCGTCCCAGGACACCCGGGCTCCGGACCAGACGATCACCTGGGGCATTCGCAGCAGGGAGCTGAAATGCGAAGCACTGGGCTCCAAGTCCATGGTCGCCAGGGGGATGCGCTCCCCCAGCCAGCGGGTGTGGCTGATCGGGGAGAAGCGGTCCTCCGCCCCGTGCCATAAGTAGACCGGCACCCTGATGTCGCCGGGGTCGAAGCCCCAGGGGCCGGCCAGGGCCAGGGCGTCGTCGAACCAGCCGTCGGCGGAGCGGGACACGCCGGCGGCGTAGGACTTCACCAGTTCGTGGCGGATGTTGGCCTGGCCGATCACCGCGCGGTCGGTGGGCTCCAGCCCCTCGTCGATGGTCGCGAACAGGCTCGCCGGGTCGGCGCGGATGCTCGCGGCCCGCGCGTCCAGCACCCGGCGCAGGGCCTGTGGGTCGGTGACGGCCTGCTGGTAGGCCTCAGCGTTGCCGGGCGTCATGCCGCAGAACCAGGTCTCGCCCATGGCGTCGCGGGGCGCCAGCGGCACCATCGCCGCCGCCTTCGTCACCCGCTCGGGCAGCAGCGCGGCGCAGGCCAGCGCATGGGGACCCCCGCCGGAGCGGCCCAGGACCGCGAAGTGCGCGATGCCGAGCGCATCGGCCACCGCCACCGCGTCGTCGGCCACCGAGGCGACGGTGCGGCCCGGCTGCCGGTCGGACTCGCCGAAGCCCGGCCGGTCGAAGGTCAGCAGCCGGATCCCGCCGGCGTGCAGCGTCATGGCGCGCGGCACCGGCCCCAGCCGGCTGCCCGGGGTGCCGTGGAACAGCATCACCGGCGCACCCCGCGGATCACCGCGGTCGGTCACGGCCAGCCGGCGGCCGTCCGGCGTGCGGACCGTGCGGATCATGGCACTCCCTCCGCTGGACGACTGCTTCCCGTCGCACACCCGCACAGCGGGCGACACGGCTCAGCCGCAATCATGGCAAGCCGGGCGGAAACCCTCATCTCCCCGGCAACGGGCATGGCGCCGCGTTCGGCGCTACGCCCCAGTTCAGGCCCCATGTGCGGTCTCGATCGACTCCGCCCCCGCCACCCCCACTTGACCGGTCGTCTAGGCGGCTACCCGGCACCTCACCGGCGGAAACCGCCGCCTCCGGCGCGCAAGGGAGCACCGCCGCCGGCCGGATAATGTCGGGTCATGCCGCTGTTCGGGGCGCGCCCGCCGGTCGAGGACCGCGAGCGCCTGTGGATCGAGAAGATGCTGACATGGTGCGCCGACCAGTTCGGTCTCGAACCGCTGGCAGCCGACGTCCTGACCCCCACACCCAGGTACTTCCCCGGGAGGTATCAGGGCACTCCGGACGATGTCCTCGAAGTCGTCGACCTGGTGCGCGCGCACCTGCACATCGACCCGGCGGAGATCTCGGTGGCGCTGTATGACGGCCGCCCGCCGCCGCAGATGCCCGGCGCCGCGGCGGGGGCGCACAACAGCGTCGCGGGCCACTACACCATCCGGGACGGCGTCGGCCGGATCGCGGTGGCCGTGGAGGACGCCCCCGACCCGCGCCGAGTGGTCGCGGTCGCGGCCCACGAACTGTGCCACCACAAGCTGCTCTACCGCGGCATCGCGGCGGCGGACGAGCCGGACCACGAGCCGCTGACCGACCTGGCCACAGTCTTCTTCGGCCTCGGCGTGTTCACCGCCAACGCCGCCTTCACGTTCTCGCAGAGCTCACGCGGCTGGCGCCGCCGCCAGCTCGGCTACATCAACCAGCCGATGTTCGGATACGCGCTGGCCCGCCTCGCCCGGCTCCGCGGGGAACGCGACCCGGAATGGGCCCGGCACCTGGAGACCAACCCACGCGGCTACTTCAAGCAGGCCACGCGCTATCTGGACAAGCAGCTCAGTTCTTGAGCCGGTCGGCGGCCGCCGCGACCCGCTCGTCGGTGGCGGTCAGCGCGACCCGGACGTGCCGGGCGCCGGCCTCGCCGTAGAACTCGCCGGGGGCGGCCAGGATGCCGCGCTCGGCGAGCCAGTCGACGGTGGCCCAGCAGTCCTCGTCGCGCGTGGACCACAGGTAGAGCCCGGCCTCGGAGTGGTCGATCCGGAACCCGGCCCGCTCCAGCGCCTCCCGCAGGACCACGCGGCGCCGGCGGTAGCGCTCCTTCTGCTCCGCGGCGTGGGCGTCGTCGGAGAGCGCCACCGTCATCGCGTCCTGCACCGGCTGCGGCATGATCAGGCCGGCGTGCTTGCGCACCTCGAGCAGCTCGGCCACGAGCGCCGGGTCGCCGGTGACGAACCCGGCCCGGTAGCCGGCCAGGTTCGAACGCTTGGACAGGGAGTGCACCGCGAGCAGGCCCGCATGGCTGTCGCCGCAGACATCGGGGTCCAGGATCGAGACCGGTTCGGCGTCCCACGCCAGCTCGATGTAGCACTCGTCCGAGACCACGACCGTCCCGGCCTCGCGGGCCGCCGAGACGATGCCGCACAGTTCCGCCGCGGAGGCGACCCGGCCGTGCGGATTGGCCGGGGAATTGAGCCAGACGAGCTTCGGGCGGTGCCGCAGGATCAGGTCCGCGGCGTCCTGGGGCGCGGTCACCAGCGTGTCGGCGCCGGCCAGCCGTGCGCCGACGTCGTAGGTCGGATAGGCCACGTCCGGGATGGCCACCGCGTCGCCGGGGCCCAGCCCCAGCAGCGTCGGCAGCCAGGCCACCAGCTCCTTGGTGCCGATCACCGGCAGCACCGCCGCCGGCGCCACGCCGGCCACGCCGAGCCGCCGCGCCAGCCAGCCGACGGCGGCC
>JABFXP010000389.1 GCA_013361685.1 Catenulispora sp. | reverse complement strand
GCGGGGACGCGGTTACGCGGCCCGCCGGTCGTCGAGGTCGATCGGCGGCAGGTCCCGGATCTCGTCCTTGGTCAGCCGCACCTCGACCCCGTCCTCGTCCACGCCGCGCACCGCGGCGATGGGGATCCCGACCAGCTTGCGGCCCCACAGGTGGCCCTCGTCGAGCAGCACGTGGGTGACCCGGCCGTCGGCGCGGTCCACACCCAGGCCCCGGACCTTGCCGATGGGACCGTCGGCGGCCCGGACCGGCTCGCCGCGCCGCACCGGGACGTCCCCGGGCGGCAGCCGGTACTCCGGCTCGGGTTCGGGCGCCATCGGCGGCTCCATCGCGGTGATGCCGGTGCCGCCGGGGGCCAGGCCGAAGAACGGCCAGGCCAGCACCTGGTCGCTGCGGTAACCCCAGTCGTTCTGGGAGTCGCTCAGGAAATGCTCCTGCACGGCCGGCTCCAGGGCGTCGAGCTCGGCCGGGGTGCAGGTCAGGTCGATGCGTCCGGGCCGCAGCTGGGCCAGCTTCACCGGCACCAGCCGGGACACCCCCGGCGGGTCCGGCTGCACCACCAAATGGGTCAGCCGGCGGGCCACGGGATCGACGACGACGAACGCCACCGCTCCGCACTCCCGGCCCGCGCAGCGGACCTCGGCCCCGATCAGGAACTCGACAGTGTCCCGCATGACGCACTCCCTCGTACTGCCCTCAGGTAACCGGTCCGGGAAGGGCCAAACATCGCGCGCGCCGGGCCGGGGAACGCCGATGGTCAGGCTGCGCCCGCGCCGGGCCGGCCACCTACTCACCGACGGATGACTCAAGCCTCCCGGCCAAGATCGCCTTAGCGTGGGAGTGCGGGCCGCCCGGCCCGCGCTCCCGCTGGAAAGGCCTACGACCATGCCCGCGATCACGCTGCGCGACGGTGCCCAGAAGTACTACAAGGACTGGGGCACGGGGCGCCCGGTCGTCTTCTCCCACGGCTGGCCGCTGAACGCCGACGCGTGGGACCAACAGAGCCTGCTGGTGGCGCGCAGCGGCTTCCGGGCGATCGCCCACGACCGCCGCGGACACGGCCGCTCGACCGACACGTGGACCGGCAACGACATGGACACCTACGCCGACGACCTGGCGCAGCTGATGGACCAGCTCGACCTGCGCGACGCGGTCCTGGTCGGCCACTCCACCGGCGGCGGCGAGGTCGCGCGCTACCTGGGCAAGTACGGCACCGGCCGCGTCTCCAAGGCGGTGCTGCTCGGCGCCGTCACCCCGGTGATGGTGCAGTCGGCCACCAACCCCGAGGGCACCCCGCTGGAGGTCTTCGACGGGCTGCGCGCCGGGGTCGCCGCCGACCGCGCGCAGTTCTTCTACGACTTCAGCGAGCCCTTCTACGGCTTCAACCGGCCCGGCGCCGCGGTGTCGGAGGGCCGTCGCCGCCAGTTCTGGCTGCAGAGCGAGCAGGTCGGCTTCGGCGCGGTGCTGGACTGCATCAAGGCCTTCTCCGAGACCGACCTCACCGAGGACCTGAAGACCATCGACATCCCGGTCCTCGTCGTCCACGGCGACGACGACCAGATCGTCCCCATCCAGGCCTCGGCGCAGAAGGCGGTCGAGCTGCTGCCGAACGGGACCCTGAAGGTGTTCCCCGGCGGTCCGCACGGCCTGGTCGGCGACTACGCGGAGTTCTTCAACCAGGAGCTGCTGGCGTTCCTCAAGGACTGAGCTGGACAAAGCTGAGCAGAGACGGCGGCCAGACGCGCCAGCGCGTCGGACCGCCGTCGTGCTGCCCGGCCGGGCAGGCACGATCAGCCCTCTTCGACACTGATCGCAGACGACGGACACAGTCCCACCGCGTCGTGGACGGCGCGGTGCAGTTCGTGCGGTGGCTTGGGGTCCAGCAGGACGACCAAGCCCTCGTCGGGGTCCTGGTCGAAGACGTCCGGGGCGTTCAGGGCGCACATGCCGGCCCCGCAGCACTTGGTGCGGTCGGCCGTGACCCGCAACGTGACGGCGTTCATGGGATCACCACGCGATCGGGAGAGTGTGGACGCCGTAGACCAGCATGTCGTGGCGGAAGGGCACGTCCTCGACCGGGACCGCGAGGCGCAGGCCCGGCAGCCCGGACAGCAACACCTCCAGCGCCACCTGGAGTTCGACGCGGGCCAGCGGCTGGCCGAGACACTGGTGCACGCCGAAGCCGAAGGCCAGGTGCCGGCGGGCGTCACGCTCCACGTCCAGGGCGTCGGGCTCCGGGAAGGCGCGGTCGTCGCGGTTGGCGGCGTTGATCATGAGCAGGACGCCTTCGCCGGCGCGGATGCGCCGGCCGTCGAGGTCGACGTCCTCGGTCGCGACGCGGGCCACACCGGTGTGGACGATCGTCAGGTAACGCAGCAGTTCCTCGACGGCGCCGCGGATGAGGGCGGGGTCTGCGCGCAGGCGGGCCAGCTGGTCCGGGTTCTGCAACAAGGCCAGGATCGACAGGGACGTCATGTTGGCGGTGGTCTCGTGGCCCGCGACCAGCAAGAGCAGGCTCATCGCGGCGATCTCGTCGGCGGACAGTGTTCCCTGGCGATTCAGACGGCTGATGATGTCGTCCTCGTCGCGATCGCGCTTGTCCTCGGCGAGGCGCTTGATATAGCGGGTCAGCTCCGCGCGGGCAGTCTGGATCTCCGCGGCTGAGGCCGCGTTGCTCAGCAGGATGCCGCTGCGCTGCTGGAAGTAAGCATGGTCCTCATACGGCACCCCCAGCAGCAGGCAGATCACCAGCGACGGCAGCGGGAGCGCGAACTCGGTGACCAGGTCGGCGTGGTCGCGGCCGGCGGTCATCGCGGCCAGCAGGTCCTGGGCGATCGCGCGGATCCGCGGGCGCAGGGCCTCGGCGCGTTTCACGATGAAGTCGCCAGTGAGCATCTTGCGCAGGCGCGCGTGTTCCGGGTCGTCCATCCGGATGAAGCTGGCGTTGGTGGTGGCCAGGGTGCGGCGGCCGGCGCTGACGAACGGGAAGCCCGGGCGGCCGGCGTCGGCGCTGAAGCGGCGGTCGGCCAGGACCGCGCGGACGTCGGCGTGGCGGGTGAGCATCCACGTGGTGGAGCCGTCCCACAGCCGGATCGGGGTGATCGCCGCGCGGTCGCGAGCCTGGGCGTAGGCGGGCGGCGGATCGAAGGGGCAGGCCCCGCGGGCGGCGGGGACGGCGAGGATTTCGGACTGGGGGACGGTGGACGGTGAGCCGGCGGGAGTCATGCGCCTGGTCCTCTCCCTGTGGTGCGGGAAGTTAGCTTTGCTGCGCTAACTAACTCAGGGCTCAGATTAACTCACTCATGGTGAGGAATAAAGGGGAGGATCGGTACTTGTCCGGGGCGAATCAGCCGTCTTCCGTACGGCCGCGCCACTCAGCCGAACAGCGCCTTGCCCCACCAGTCCCCGGCCGCGGCCAGCCCCGGCGGCACCGCGAACAACGCGCTGCCGGTGTGCCGGATGTACTCGTTGAGGTTGTCGTGCTGCGCCAGCCGGGTCTGGATCGGCACGAACTGCGCGCGCGGGTCCTTCTGGTAGGCGATGAAGAACAGGCCGGCGTCGAGCAGGCCGGTGGCGGTGTCGATGCCGTCGGTGTAGGAGTAGCCGCGGCGCAGGATCTTCTGGCCGCCGTTCGTCTCCGGGGCGGCCAGCCGGATGTGCGCGCCGACCGGGATCACCGGCCGGCCGTCGGCGCCCTCGGCGGCGAAGTCCGGGGTGTCGGACTCGGCCTTGCCGGTGAGCGGTGCGCCGGAGGTCTTGAAACGGCCGAAGACGTTCTCCTGGTCGGCGAGCCGGTCGGTGTCCCAGGACTCGATCAGCATCCTGATGCGCCGGGCGACCAGGTAGCTGCCGCCCCGCATCCAGCTCTGCTCGCCCTCGGCGCCGACCCAGACGTAGCCGTCCAGGTCGGCGCCGGTCTCGGCCTTGATGTTGCGGGTGCCGTCCTTGAAGCCCATCAGGTTGCGTTCGGTCTGCTGCCCGACGGACGTGGCGGAGGTCCGCCCGAAACCGAGCTGGGACCAGCGGATCACGGCCTTGCCGCGGGCCAGGCGCGCGAAGTTGCGGATGGCGTGGAAGGCGACCGTCGGGTCGTCGGCGCAGGCCTGGACGCACAGGTCGCCGCCGCTGCGGGCGGGCACCAGGGTGCCGTCGCCGGGCAGGGTCGGCAGGTCGGCCAGGGCCGCCGGGCGCTTGGCGGACAAGCCGAAACGCTGGTCGAACAGGGACGGGCCGAAGCCGACCGTGATGGTCAGGCGCGCCGCGCTCAGGCCTTCGGCCTCACCGGTGTCGATCGGCGGGGACTGCGGGTCGGTCTCCACGGCGCCGACCGGCAGGCCGCGGGTCAGCTGCGCGGCCGCCGCGGACCAGGTGCCGAGCAGCACTTGCAGGTCCTGCACCGAAGCAGTGGTGACGTCGAACGCTGCGAAGGCCAGCCGGTCCTGGGCCGGCGTGGCGATCCCCGCCTGGTGCGCGCCGTAGAACGGCACGATGTCCGCGGTGGGGTCGTGCTGCGGCGCGGCGGGCGTCGCCGCCGGACCGGGTTCGGTGGCGCGGGCCACCCCGAAGCCGGCAGCGCCGGCGGCACCCGCACCGACTGCCACGCCGAGCGCACGGCCCAGTAGCTGGCGGCGGCTGGCTCGGGGCGGCATGGCGGTTCCCGCATCGGCTCCGGCATCCTCAGCCTCCGCCGAGCCAGCCTGGGCCGCGGCATCAGCATCCTGACTCGCACTCTGCTCGTCCACGGCGCTCCATTCCCGATCTCGTATCTGTGGTGATGACGGCTGATGTGCCGTAGCTACGCCTTCGTGACCTTCGCAGCCACCTGCGACAGCGGCTCCTGGACCGCCTTTACCGCCGCCACCAGCTTCGGCTTGTCAGTATCTTTCAACGTGCCGTACAGCACGAAGCCCGACGGGTTGTCGCCGGTGCGGTAGGTGTCCAGCAGCTTGTCCAGGGCGCTGAAGGCGTCCGCGATCGTTCCGGTCAGCGCCGGATCGATCTTCTGCAGGGCCGGCCTCAGGTCGGCGAAGGCCTGCTCGGACCCTTCGACGTTGCTCTGGAAGTCCAGCAGGTCGATGTGCGAGTAGCGCTCCTCCTCGCCGGTGACCTTGGTCTTGGAGACTTCGTCGAGCAGTTCCTGCGCGCCGTTGGCCAGCTCGAACGGCTTGTATTCGAGGGCTGCGGTCAGGCCCTGGAGCTTCTGCACGTCGGTCACGAGGGCGTCGCCGTACGCGGCCAGGCCCGCCAGGCTCTTGTCCTCGAACAGGCCCTTCTCGATGCGGTGGAAACCGGCCCACTCGGCGGGCGGCACGTCGTCGGCGCGGGCGTCGAGGGCCTTGTCGAGGTCGTCGTTGCCGACGGCGAAGGACTCGGCGACCGGCTCGATCTTCTCGTAGTAGGGGCGCGCCTTCATGTAGGCCTTCTGCGCGGCCACCAGGTCGGCGCCCTTCAGGGAGCTGTCCAGGGCCTGGGTGGTCTGCACCAGGTAGCCGACCTGGGTGTCGACGTAGGTCTTGTACTCCTTCGCCCCCTGCGTCAGCAGGGTGCTCAGGTCGGCGTCGGCGGAAGTGGAGGCGGCGCCGGTGACGGTGAGCTGGCGCGTCGGCTGGCCGGAGCCGGGGCAGACCAGGCTGTAGGAACCGGCTTCGAGGGCGACGGTGAAGGAGCCGTTGAAGCCCGGGGGCAGGTTCTCCTTCTCGCCGATGATGCGCTGGCCGCTCTGGAGTTCGATCTCGCTGACGGCGGTCGCGTCCTTGTTGCTGATGTCGAAGGTGACCTGCCCGGCCGGGAAGTCGGTGTGGTCCACGGCGCAGCCGCCGGCCGCGGTGACGGTGACGACCGCCTTGTGCGGATCGCCGGCGGGGGAGGAGGACGCGGCCGCGGCTTGCGAGGGCTCGGACTTGGCAGACTTCGACGAGCCGCACGCGGTCAGGGCGCCGGCGGCGAGCGCCGTCACGGCCAGGCCGGAGAAGGCGGCCCGGGATCGGGCGGAAAGGGCGCTCGTGGTCTTCAAGGCTGCTCCTGGGAAGGATCGGGGCTTTAAGTTAGGTAAGCCTTACCTAAATCGCGTCGCCTCAAATTACACCGACGTGGACGGGCTGACCGACTGTTCCGCCGTGACGTGCGTCACGCGCGCATCCCGTTCCCGCCGCGCCGCCGCGATGAGCCGGACGGCGAAGGTGAGTGCGAGCCCTGCGACGGCCCCGCCCAGCCAGGCACCGGTGACGAAGGCGTCCCGCCGGTCCGCGGACGCCAGGTCGTGCCGGACCGCGCGGACGGCGTCCTGCGCGGTCGCTGCGGGCAGCGTGTGTTCGGTGCCGGCCACCGGCTTGTCCAGGGGCACGTCGCCGACCGGAGTGCCGACGAACAGGGCGCTGGTGGTGTCGGTCCATCGCAGATCGATGATATGAGCGGTGTGGGGATCGACCCAGAGGGTCGTTGTAGTCGTTTCCACGTAGTCCGCTCGAACTACGGTGTCGCCTCCGCCGCTGCCTGCCGCGCGTACGCCGAGCGGGAGACGCCCGCCGTTCAGCCTCGCCGCTTGCTCGTAGGTGAGGATGGCGGGCCGGTCCGGGCTGTTCGGGGCCGGGGCGCTTTGCGTCGCTGTGTAGACGAACGCTGATACTCCGTCATGCACCTCGGTTCCCGTGCGCTTGGCGGTGATCGAACGAGCGCGGTCGCCGCTGCCGGTATCGACGGAGAAGGTGGCCGTGGCGCCGGGGACGTTCGCGGGCCGCACGGTCGGCGCCGCGACTGCCAACGCCACGGTGAGCGCGACTCCGGCGCCGGCGACCGAGAGCGCCGAGGTGATCAGGGTTCGCCGAGCCGGGGCCCGATTCGGCGGCCACGCTACGTAAAGCCCGACCGGCACCAGATAGACGAGCCAGCCGAACACTTCGATCAGGACCGGATGGCTTTGGATCCCCAGCATTCCGGTGAGCAGCGCCGACTGGACCGAGCCGGGTCGAACGACGCTGCTGAGATCCACCGTCGACTGCTGTCCGGCGTCCAGCCATCCGGCTTCGTGCGCCGTGTGCAGGGCGCCGGCTACCAGGCCGGCGGCGACGAGGACCAGGACGATCCCGGTGGCACGGAAGAACTTCGACAGGTCCAGCCGCACGCCGCCCCGATAGATGCCGTAGCCGAGCAGCACCGCCACCCCGACGCCGGCGACGGCGCCGCCGCCGGCCTGCCCGGCGTCCTCGGACTGGTGGAACGCCGCGAGCAGGAAGACCACCGTCTCGAATCCCTCGCGCAGCACCGCCAGGAACGCCATGACCACCATGGCGCGGCCGGCGGTGCCCTGTTCCAAAGCGTGCGCGGCCAAGCCTTCGAGCTGCTTCTTCAACTCGCGGGAGTGCCGTCGCATCCACACGACCATGTACGTGACCATGCCGACCGCCAGCACTCCGATGACGGTCTCCAGCCCTTCTTGCTGCTTCTGCGGCAGCTCGGCGGAGGCGGCCTCCAGCGCCACGCCGACCACCGCGCACAGCAGTACCGCCGTTCCGACTCCGGCATACACCCACCGCAGCAGGTCGCGCCGTCCTTGCCGGCCGACGAAGGCCGCGATGATCCCGACGATCAGCGCGGCCTCCAGCCCTTCCCGTAGGCCGATGACGAATGTGGGCAGCATCAGGGGTTCCACCTTTCCGGGGTGGCGACGTCGGGCAACCACATATTAGGGAAGCCTTACCTAATATAAAACCCCCGGGGCGCGACGATGGCCGCGCGGGATGGCAAACCGCGCGGCCTCGACGCTCCCCGCTTATCCGTTAGCGCATGTCTGCCCGTTGAGGCTGAACGAAGCCGGCGCCGCGGTGTTCCCGGTGTGGTTCGCCTGGAACCCGATGTTCACCGAGCCGCCGACCGGGATCGCCGCGTCGTAGCTCGCGTTCGTCGCCGTCACCTGTCCCGAACTCGGGCTGTAGGCGGCGTTCCAGCCGCTGGTGATGGTCTGGCCGGAGGCCAGCGTGAACACCAGCTGCCAGCCGTTGACCGCGCTGGACCCGGTGTTGGTGATGGTGATGCTCTCGGTCAGCCCGGTGTTCCACGCGTTGACCGCGTCACTCACCTTGCAGGCGCCGCCGCCTGGCGAAGAACTCGACGACGAGGTGGAAGGTGTGGTCGGCGTGGTGGGCGTGGAGGAGCTGGTGCTCGTCGTGCCGCCGAGGGCCGCCAGGGCGGCGTTGTAGGCCGGCTTGGGCTGGTAGTTCTGGTCGTACATCGTGGCCGCGCCCTGGCCGGGGAACGTGCCCGGGATCCAGGAGTCGGCGTCGCCGACGCCCCACTGGGAGACGCCGACACAGCGGGTGACGGCCAGGCAGTCGTTGACGACCGTCGTGTAGTCGGCCGCCTGCTGTTGCAGGTTGGCGGAGCTGGCCGGCAGGGTGATGCGGTCGTCGAGTTCGGTGACGGCCACATCCAGGCCCAGGGCGGCGAAGCGGGCCATGTTGGCCTGCATCGTCGAGGGGACCTGGCCGAGGATGAAGTGGCTCTCCAGGCCGATGCCGTTGATCGGCACGCCCTGGGAGATCAGGGACTGGACCAGGGTGTACAGCGCGTTACTCTTGGCGTTCTCTCCTTCGATGTTGTAGTCGTTCAGATACAGTTTGGCGTTCGGGTCGGCGGCGTGGGCGGTGCGCAGGGCGTCGGCGATGTAGCCGGAGCCCATGGCGTTGTAGAAGGCGTCCGTGCGCAGGGACCCGTCTTCGTTGAACGGCTCGTTGACCACGTCCCAGGAGTAGACCTGGCCCTTGTAGTGCGTGGCCTCGGTGGTGATGTGCGCCTCCATCGCCGCCTGCACCTGGTTCGTCGGCAGGCTCGAGACCCAGGACGGCAGCTGGCTGTGCCACACCAGGTTGTGTCCGCGTACCCGCATCGAGTGCGCGACGGCGTAGTTGACCAGCGTGTCGCCGGGGCCGAAGTTGTAGCTGCCGTTGGAGGGCTCGGTGGTGTCCCACTTCATCTCGTTGCCGGGGGTCATGAAGTCGAACTGGGCGTTGGCGACGGCGGTGAGCGCGGAGTTGCTCAGGTTGGACTGGACCAGCGCGGTGCCGAAGTACTTGCCCTTGGCCTCCGCCGCCGCCTTGAGCGACGTCGCCGCCGCTGCCGGGCGGGCCAGGGCCATGGTTCCGGCCAGCGCCGCGCTGGCGATCACGGCGGTGATGGCGGCGAGCTTGCGTGGTCTCTGATCGGTGTGCATGCAGGTGGCTCCTTCCATTCCGCTTGTTCTAGGTGCCGATCTGTTCTGCGTCTTGCCCCGGCGGTCAGCCCTGTACGGTCCCGGTGGCGATGACGAGGCTTGAGATACGGGTCCGGACTCTCATCGTGATCCACTCCTGGACAACGCCTGGCGATCGGAAGCCGGGCTGAACGGTGGGTGCGGGGACGGGTCAGAGTCTGCGCTCGGCGAAACCTCGTGTCAATCGTTATCGATAACGTTTTCTGCGAGCGCTATCCTGGGCCGCGTGCAGACAGATCCCAGAGGCGGCCGCGTCACCATCCGAGACGTCGCCAAGCAGGCCGGCGTGTCGGTCGCGACGGTCTCGAAAGTCATCAACGAGCGCTATGGCGTGTCGGCGGACACCATGGCCCATGTCAAGGCCGTGATTGAAGAGCTCGGATACGAGGCGAGTCTGGTGGCGCAGAGCCTGCGCAACCACCGGACCAACGTCCTGGGGATCCTGGTGGCGGACCTTGAACCTTTCAGTGCCGAGTTGCTCAAAGGCGCCGGCGACGCGGTCCGCGGTTCAGGGTTCGAACTCGTCGTGTACTCCGCCGGCGGCCGGGCCCAGGACCACGTCGGCTGGGAACGCCGCTACCTCTCGCGGCTGTCCGGGACGCTGGTCGACGGCGCCGTACTGGTGACCCCGACCGTGGTGGACCTGCAGTACGGCGCCCCGGTGGTCGCGGTCGACCCGCACACCGGTCCCGACGGCCGGCCGACCGTGGACTCCGACAACCTCGCCGGCGCGCGGGCGGCCACCGACCACCTGCTGGGACTCGGGCACCGGCGCATAGCGATGCTCACCGGCCGCCCGGACCTGCTGTCGGCCCAGCTGCGCGAGCAGGGCTTCCGGCAGGCGATGGCCGCCGCGGACGTCCCGGTGGACGAGAGCCTGGTCCGGCTCGGCTCCTACGATCCGCAACTGGCCGCCGAGCAGGCCGAACGGCTGCTGACCGGTCCCGGCCGGCCGACGGCGGTGTTCGCCGCCAACGACCTGTCGGCCATAGCCACGCTCGAGGTGGCCCGCCGCATCGGTCTGCGGGTGCCCCGGGACGTGTCAGTGGTCGGATTCGACGACATCCCCGAAGCCACCCGCTGCACGCCGATGCTCACGACGGTGGAACAGCCCATCCGGGAGATGGGCCGGCGCGCCGTGGAGCTGCTGATCGGGCTGGTGCGGGGCGAGCCGGAGCCGGAGCGGACCCACATCATGCTGCCGACCCGGCTGGTGGTGCGCAATTCGACGCGGAAGGCCGGCGCGGATCGGTGACCTGCGCTGACGGCTTGCGCGAAGCAGCGCCGGCGACCGGCCGGCCGATGGCGAGCACTGCTCGACCCGAGAGCCCGGCGCGGACCGGCGACTGCGGCTGACGGCATATGGCTGGGGCCTATGGCTTGCGCGAAGCAGAGTCGCCGGTCGGCCGGCCGATGGCGCGTGCCGTCTCACCGCCGCGGTGCGCGGCGGCCCTGACCGCGCCACCGGCGCAAGGCCGGCTCCCATCGGGAAGGCTTCGGCTCACGCCGCGCGCTGAAGCTCCGCGAGTACGAGGTTGCGCACCTGCCCGAGCTTGACGCCGGCCTCGCCGCGGTATCCCCGAACCCTGATCTCACGACCGCCCGACGCTGGAGTCCCGGATCACCAGCTGCGGACTGATCTTCACCCGGTGCACCGGCCGCCCCGGACCGTCCTGCATCCGCTCGGCCAGCAGCCGCACCGCGGTCCGGCCGAGTTCGGGCTTGGCCGGGCGCACCGCGGTCAGCGCGGGGTCGGCCAGGCTCGCGACCTCGTCGTCGTAGGCGACCACGGCCAGGTCGTCCGGGACCCGGATCCCGCGTTCCTGGCAGCGGGCCACCAGCGATATCGCCTCGCGGTCGGAGTGCACCAGCACGGCCCGGGTGCCGCCGGCGCGCACCGCGTCCAGGAAGGCGTCGAGGTTCTCGCTCCAGCCGGGGGCCTGGTAGTCGGGGGTGATCGCCTCCGGCGTGCCCGCGACGTCTAGGCCGATCTCGGTGGCGGTGGCCAGCCAGCCCCGGCGCACGGCCGCGGTGTGCGGACTGGTGGCCGAGGCGATGAAGCCGACGCGGCGGTGGCCCTCGGCGGCCAGGTGCCGCACCGCCAGCCCGGCGCCGAAGGCGTGGTCGGTGGTGACCGACTCCACGTGCTCGCCGAACGGGCCGACGGTGGCGCGGCGTTCGACGAACGTCACCGGCACCGGCAGCGCGGCCAGCCAGGCGATCAGCTCCGCGGCCGCCGGGCCCAGGGTGGGCGGCGCGATCAGCAGGCCCTTGATGCCGATGGTGTCCAGCAGCCACGCGGTCTGGCGGCGCACGTCGTCCACGTCGTCGTAGGACGAGCCGCGCAGCACGATGCGGACGCCGGCGGCCGGGGCGGCGTCGCGCGCGCCCCGGATGATCTGCGGCCAGTAGTAGTCCAGCGAGGGCACGACCATGCCCACGGCCGGACGTTCGGCGTCGTCGCCGGGCGCCGCCAGCCCGGAGTCCTCCACGGCGGCCACGGCGGCCACCCCGGCGAACGCCGCCGGCGCCGGACGCCCGCGCGGGAGCCGGATGCCGCCGTGGACCCGCTCGATCGCGCCCTCGGCGGCCAGCTGCGCCACGTCCCG
>JABFXP010000727.1 GCA_013361685.1 Catenulispora sp. | reverse complement strand
CTTCCGGTCGGCAGGATCCTGATCACCGACGAGCGGCGCTCCCCGGCGCGGACGTGAGCAGAGGCAGCAGCAGGCAGTCGACGATGTCGGTGAGGACCTCGTCGGGGATCGGGGCCCCGTGGATCAGGAAATGGTGGTCGACGAGCGCCGGGGCGAAGCTGACCACCCGGGGGTTGATCGCGTCGGCGGCGATCTCGCCACGGGCCGCGGCGCGGTCGAGGATCTCGCGCATCAGGCGGTCGCGCGAGGTGAACATGGTGGCCCGCAGGTTCGCGGTGAGCTCGGGGTGGTTCAGGCTCTCGGCCATCAGTCCGCGGACCACTTCGCCGAACAGTCCGTTGAGGCTTTTCGCCCCGCGGCGTAGCAGCGCCAGGGTGTCTTCGCGCAGGCTGCCGTGGTCGGGCGGCGTGGCCAGGGGCGGGCCGCCGTGGTGGCGCAGCGCGGCGACGGCCAGCTCGGCCCGGTTGGGCCAGCGTTTGTACAGGGACGCTTTGCCGGTGCGGGCCCGCGCCGCGACCCCCTCCATCGTCAGCTGCGCGTAGCCGACCTCCGTGAGCTCGGCGACCGTCGCGTCCAGGATGGCCGCTTCGAGCACATCGCCGCGCCGTCGCGGCCCGGAACGGTGATCGGCGGCCGCCGACGCGGGCTCGGGCTCGGCCACGATCTGCACCTCCGACGACGTTCCGCTGGCTTTTCCGGCAACCGTAGCAAGCAGTCTTGAGAACGGATCGTTCTCTATGGTGTTAGGATCCCACTTAGAGAACGGTGCGTCTACTAAGGAGCGGCGATGCGGGTGTTCGGGCGATGGACCGTGCGGCACCGATGGTGGGTCATCGGCGGATGGGTGGCCCTGGTCGCGGTGCTGCTGGGACTGTCGCAGGCGGCCGGCGGCGCGAAATACCAGAACGCTTTCGCCTTTCCCGAGTCCGACTCCCAGACCGCCCAGGCGATCGTGCAGCGTGACTTCCCCTCGGCCGCGGGCGATGTGGACCGGATCGTCTTCCACACCTCCCAAGGGACGGTCCGCGACGCGGCGGTCCGCGAGCGCATACAGCCGATGCTGGAGCAGGTCGCCAGGCTGCCCCACGTCGTTTCCGTCGCCAGCCCGTACGCTCCGCAATCCCAGTCCATCTCCCGCGACGGCGCGACCGCGTTCGCCGCGGTGACCTTCGACGCCGGAGCGAAGGACCTCCCCGTCTCGGCCGTCGGCACGGTGGTGGACACCGCGCAGGCGGCGAGCGCGTCCTGGCTGCGGGTGGAGCTCGGCGGCCAGGCGATCGCCGAGGTCGAGTCGTCCGGCCCCGGCCCGCTGATGGCCATCGGCCTCGGCGCGTCCGCCCTGGTGCTGCTGCTGTTGTTCGGATCGGTGAGCGCGATGGCGATGCCGCTGCTGACGGTGCTGGTGGCCCTCGCCGCCGGCAGCAGCGTGACCGGCCTGGTCACGCACGCCATGACGATCAGCAGCGCCACCGAGGGCATCGCGTCGATGATCGCCCTCGGCGTCGGCGTCGACTACTCGCTGTTCATCGTCTCCCGCTTCCGCGCCCTGCTCGCCGAGGGCCGCGATCCGAACGAGGCCGCCGCCGGATCGATGAACACCTCCGGCCGGGCGGTGCTGTTCGCCGGCGGCATCGTGGTGCTCGCGCTGCTGGTGCTGCTGCTGTTCGGGGTGAGCATCACCAGCGGGATCGCCGTCGGCTCCGCGATCGAGGTGTTCTTCACCATGGCCGCCGCGCTGACCCTGCTGCCGGCGGTGCTCTCCCTGCTCGGCCCCCGGGTCGACAGCCTGCGCGTGCCAGGCCGCCGGCTCGGCGGTGCCACGACGCTCTCCCCGCGCTACCGGCGCTGGGCCGAGCTGGTGCGGCGCCGGCGATGGATCGCCGCGGTGGGGGTGACCGTGGTGATGCTGGTCCTGTCCGCACCGATCCTGAGCATGCGCCAGGGCAACCCGGACGCGGGCACCGACCCGCCCCACACCACCACCCGCAAGGCGTACGACCTGCTCGCCGCCGGCTTCGGACCGGGCTTCAACGGACCGCTCCAACTGGTCGCGACCCTGCCGTCGCACGCCGCGGAGCCGGTCGTCGACCGCCTGGCCACCGCGATCGAGTCCGAACCCGGAGTCGCCTCGGTGAGCGTGCCGCGCACCGACCCCGGCGGCACCACCACCGTGCTCCAGGTCGTGCCCGCCACGTCCCCGCAGGCCGCCGCCACCGGCGACCTCGTGCACCGGCTGCGGGACACGGTCATCCCCCGCGCCACCGCGGACACCGGCGTCGCCGTCCACGTCGGCGGGCCGACAGCCGGCTTCATCGACCTCTCCGCCCTCCTGGCCGGCCGGCTGCTGCCGTTCGTCGCGGTCGTCCTGGCGATCGGGTTCCTGCTGCTGCTCGTGGTGTTCCGCTCCCTGGCGATCCCGCTCACCGCCGCCGTGCTGAACCTGCTGTCCATCGGCGCCGCCCTCGGCGTGGTCGGCTTCGTGTTCCAGCACGGCCTGACCGGCCTGCCACCCTCCCCGGTCAGCTTCGCGGTGCCCGTGATGATGTTCGCGATCGTGTTCGGCCTGTCCACCGACTACCAGGTGTTCCTGCTGACCCGGGTCCAGGAGGAGTGGCATGCCCATCGGGACAACACCCGCGCCGTCCGCGAGGGCATGGGCCGGGTCAGCGGCATCATCACCGGCGCGGCGATCATCATGATCGCGGTCTTCGGCGCCTTCGCGCTCGGCGGACAGCTCCTGTTCGAACAGATCGGCATCGGATTCGCCGTCGCGGTGGCACTGGACGCCTTCCTGCTCCGGTTCATCCTGGTCCCGGCCGTGATGTACATCCTGAACGACCGCAACTGGACCTTGCCGCGCTGGCTGAACTGGCTGCCCCACGTGCACATCGAGGCGGAGGAGCCGGCCGCCGCGCCGGACGAGCCTTCACCGGCCACCGCTTCGGACACAGGCATCCCGGCGCAGCGTTGGAACCCCGGCGCGGCCGAGCCCGCGGTGCCGCCGACCTGGGAACAGTGATCCGCAGCGAGGTTTTGGATGCACGCTGCCGGCGCGCGGCGGTCCGCTGTCACTGAGGCGGCAGCACCCCTGCCATCAGGGCCGCCGCGTGCAAAGCGGGGGTGCAGACGTCTGTTTCAGCGTCGCCGAGGTATTCGATGGCTTCGACCTCGACGACGAGTTGGTGACCTTGAGGCACGAACCACACTGCGCAGGTCGTCCCCTGCTGTCCCGTGCTGAACGCTCCGGCGCCGAGAGCGGGTTGTGGCGTCAGGGGCCCGGCTATCTTGGCGTGATATTGCGCCAGCGTCCAGGTGCCCGCCGCGCCCAGATGCGGGGGAGGCTGCCAGGCGTTGATGACGTAGGTCGGGGTTTTGCTCTCATTGTCGTGTTCATAGCTGCACATGGACGGCGGCGAGTTCCAGCGGCCGATCGTATTGAGCTCGAAGCCGGTGGCCTGGGCCATCTGGTCCATGGCCGGGCACGGCACCGGTGTCGGGTCACCTGCCGCCGCCGCTGCTGCCTGGTCTGACGGGGTGGCCGATCCGCTCTGCCCAGACGTCCCGGCCGATCCCGTGTGATCCGCCGGCTGGAACAGCGTCGAGCCGGCCGGCGGGTTCTGCGACGCCTCAGCGATCTGGTACGTCCCGAACGTCGTGCCGCTCAGGGTGCCGACCACCACGACGGCGGCCAGCAGCGGATGCGTCGCGGCGAACCGGCGCGCCCGGTTGACGATCTTCACCCGGCTTCCCTCGCCGGTGGTCACGGCGATCGAATGCTTGCCGGTCGCGGCGGACAGCGCTCCGGAGCCGCCGACGATCGTGGTCGCGGTGCCCTCGCCGCCGCGGACGTCCACCGTGCCGGGCCCGGCGGGCGCCGGCCGGGCGTCCGGGACCGGGGACACCGGGGCCGGCTCCGGATCCGGCGAAAGCCCGGGCACCAGCTCCAGGAGTCGCGCGGCGACCTTGTCCAACCCGAAATCGGCGCTGCTGCGGTACAGCCGGACGAACTGGGACCGCCCCAGCTGGGCGATGTCGGCCGGGAGCTCGTCCGGGCCCGGCAGCATCACCTCGTCGCCGAGCAGCAGGGGCACGACGTGCCGGCGGTTGTGGATGGCCGTCGCGATCTCGCGCCGGACCCAGTCGTCCGCGGCGTCGATCTTGCGGGTGCCGTCCGCGGCGGGCGCGGTGAGCCAGCCGGGACCGATGAGGACCAGCATGATGTCGCTGGTCGCAGCCTGGATGACGAGCGCGTCGGAGAAATCAGCGCCGGCCGGGATCGACTGGCCGGACTTGAAGACCTGGTCCGCCCCGAACCGGCCCTTCAGATACAGGTAGACCAGATCCGGCGTCCAGGGCGTGTCGACCTTGCGATAACTGATGAAGATGTTCGGCATTTCTTTTGTCCCCCACTCGGATGGTCAGCGCATTCGTCAGTGCCTTCGGACCGTCACGACGAAGTCAGAGTACGAATGGACGGCGCGAGGTGAGCGGGATTGGGAAACGTGTCGTCTCCAATTCGCGGAGACAAGGCTTTTCCCCTAATCGGCTCGCCTCACCTTCCGCCCCGGGATTGGTCAGAGAGTGACGTCCCGCGATCGGCCGTTTGGACGGCGTGCGCGTTCCCACCAGGAGCGTTTGCGTTCTGCTTGCGCCGGGCCGGAAGCGGATCTTCGCGGGCTTGACTGTCGGGGACAGTTCCCCTGCTACCTAGGAGTCACCGATGGCCGACGTTGTCTTCGTCGGGATCACGATCGCGTTCTTCGCGCTTCTGGCCCTGATCGTCAAGGGGGTCGAGCGTCTTGAGCGCTGAGAACCTGGTCGGTTTGATCGTCGCGGTCCTGCTGGTCGGCTATCTCATAGCGGCCCTGATCCTCCCGGAGAAATTCTGATGTCGGACACCTGGGCCGGCGTGCTTCAGGTCGTCGCGCTGGTCCTGCTGCTGGCGGTGTCCTACCGGCCGTTGGGCGACTACATGGCGCACCTCCTGACCACGAGGAAGCATCTTCGTGCGGAGAAGGCGCTCTACAAGACGATGGGAGCCGATCCGGAGGCGGACCAGACCTGGGGCGTCTACCTGCGTTCGGTGCTGGCGATCTCCGCGGTCGGCGTGCTGCTCTTGTACGGGCTGCTGCGCGTCCAGCACCACCTGATGATGGCGCTGGGCATGCCGAAGATGCAGGCGGACCTCGCCTACAACACAGCCGCCTCGTTCGTGACGAACACGAACTGGCAGAACTACTACGGCGAGAACACGCTCGGCTACGTCGCGCAGGCCACCGGGCTTGCGGTGCAGAACTTCGTGTCCGCCTCGGTGGGCATCGCCGTGGTGGCCACGCTGATCCGCGGGTTCACCCGGTCCAAGACCGACCGGCTGGGCAACTTCTGGGTGGACCTGACCCGGATCATCGTCCGTCTGATGCTTCCCCTGTCGATCGTCTTCGCGATCGTGCTGATGGCCGGCGGCGTGGTGCAGTCCCTGGGCGACCACATGACCGTGGTCCACACGATCAACGGCGACCAGCGCCTCTACACCGGCGCCACCGCGTCGCAGGAGGTCATCAAGGAGCTCGGGACCAACGGCGGCGGCATCTTCGACGGCAACAGCTCGCATCCGTTCGAGAACCCCAACGGGTTCACGAACCTGATCGAGATCTATCTGCTGCTGGTGATCGCGTTCGCGCTGCCGCGCACGTTCGGCAAGATGGTCGGCTCGCACAAGCAGGGCTACACCATCGTGTCGGTGATGGCGGTCATCTGGCTCGGCTCGCTGGCGTTCGCGACCTTCGCCGAGACGCACCACCACGGCGTGAATCTGGTGACCGGGCACGCCGGGCTGGAGGGCAAGGAATCCAGGTTCGGGATCCCCGCATCGGCCTTGTTCATGACGTCGACGACGTTGACGTCGACCGGCGCCGTGAACTCGACGCACGACAGCTACACGCCGTTCGGCGGCGGCGCGGCCATGTTCAACATGATGCTCGGTGAGATCGCGCCCGGCGGCACCGGATCAGGGCTCTACGGCATGCTGATCCTGGCCGTCGTGACCGTGTTCATCGCCGGTCTGATGGTCGGCCGCACCCCGGAGTACCTGGGCAAGAAGATCCGGCCGACCGAGATGAAGTACGCGGCGCTGTACATCCTCACCACGCCCGCGATCGTGTTGGTCTTCGCCGGCATCGCGATGGCGTTGCCGGGTGAGACGGCGCGGATGACCAACTCCGGCCCGCACGGCTTCTCAGAGGTCTTGTACGCCTTCACCTCGATGGGCAACAACAACGGCTCGGCGTTCGCCGGCCTGGGCGGCGACACCACGTGGTGGAACACCGCCGGCGCGCTGGCGATGATGTTCGGCCGCTTCCTGCCCATGGTGTGGGTGCTCGCCCTGGCCGGGTCGCTGGCCAGGCAGAAGCCGGTGCCGGAGTCCTCCGGAACCTTGAAGACCGCCAGCCCGCTGTTCGCCGGGATGCTCCTGGGCACCGTGCTGCTGGTCGTCGGCCTCACCTACTTCCCGGCGCTGTCGCTCGGGCCGCTCGCTGAAGGACTGCACTGATGCCTACCAACGCTCTGACTGAAGCCTCCGCCTCCGGGCAGGCCCCGCAGCCGCAGCCGGGCAGCGAGCCGCGCCACGGTTCTCCCGGGCCTGTCGGCGGCGGGTTCCTGGACCCGCGGATGCTCTGGAAGTCGCTTCCGGACGCCCTGCGGAAGCTCGATCCGCGCACCATGGCGAAGAACCCGGTGATGTTCGTGGTCGAGATCGGCTCGGTCCTGACCACGTGGCAGGCGATCGCGCACCCGTCGGTGTTCGCCTGGGTGATCACGGTGTGGCTGTGGCTGACCGTGGTGTTCGCCAACCTGGCCGAAGCCGTGGCCGAGGGCCGCGGCAAGGCGCAGGCCGCCACGCTGCGCAAGGCCAAGACCACCACCGTGGCACGCCGGATCGCCTCCTGGTCCCCGGGCCAGGCCGGTCCCGAGTCCGAAGTCGCGGGCACCGATCTTCAGCTCGGCGACCATGTCGTGGTGGAAGCCGGGCAGATCATCCCCGGTGACGGCGACGTGGTCGAAGGCGTCGCGAGCGTCGACGAGTCGGCGATCACCGGCGAGTCGGCCCCGGTCATCCGGGAGTCCGGCGGCGACCGCAGCGCCGTGACCGGCGGGACGAAGGTGCTGTCGGACCGGATCGTCGTGAAGATCACCTCCAAGCCGGGGGAGACCTTCATCGACCGCATGATCACCCTGGTCGAGGGGGCGAACCGGCAGAAGACGCCGAACGAGATGGCGCTGAACGTGCTGCTCGCCTCGCTCACCGTCGTCTTCCTGCTCGCGGTCGTGACCTTGCAGCCGATGGCCACCTGGGCCGGGGCCGCGCAGACGCTGGTCGTCATGGTCGCGCTGCTGGTGGCGCTGATCCCGACCACGATCGGCGCGCTGCTCTCCGCGATCGGCATCGCCGGCATGGACCGGCTGGTGCAGCGCAACGTGCTGGCGATGTCCGGCCGTGCCGTGGAGGCCGCCGGTGACATCAACACCCTGCTGCTGGACAAGACCGGCACCATCACCCTGGGCAACCGCCAGGCCGGCGAGTTCGTGCCGGTCACGGGTGTCGAATCCGGCGTCCTCGCCGACGCGGCCCAGCTGTCCTCGCTGGCCGACGAGACCCCCGAGGGCCGCTCCATCGTGGTCCTGGCCAAGACGGCCTACGGCCTGCGCGAGCGGCACTCCGGCGAGCTTTCCGGCGCCGAGTTCGTGCCGTTCACCGCGCAGACCCGGATGTCCGGGGTGAACCTGCAGGACGGGCACGAGGTCCGCAAGGGCGCCGGTTCGGCGGTGATGAGGTGGGTCCGCGACAACGGCGGTCACCCCACCGACGAGGTCGGCGCCCTGGTGGACGGCATCTCCGCGGCCGGCGGCACGCCGCTGGTGGTGGCGGAGAAGACCCCCGACGGGGTGGCCCGCACGCTGGGCGTGATCCACCTCAAGGACGTCGTCAAGGAGGGCATCCGGGAACGGTTCGCCGAGCTGCGCTCCATGGGCATCAAGACGGTCATGATCACGGGTGACAACCCGCTGACCGCGAAGGCCATCGCCGCGGAGGCCGGCGTCGACGACTTCCTCGCCGAGGCCACACCCGAGGACAAGATGGCCCTGATCAAGAAGGAGCAGGAGGGCGGCAAGCTGGTCGCGATGACCGGCGACGGCACCAACGACGCCCCCGCCCTGGCCCAGGCCGACGTCGGCGTGGCCATGAACACCGGCACCTCGGCCGCCAAGGAGGCCGGGAACATGGTGGACCTGGACTCCAACCCGACCAAGCTGATCGAGATCGTCGAGATCGGCAAGCAGCTGCTCATCACCCGCGGCGCGCTGACCACCTTCTCCATCGCCAACGACGTCGCGAAGTACTTCGCGATCATCCCGGCGATGTTCGCCGTGGTCTATCCGGGCCTGCACGTGCTCAACATCATGGGGCTGCACTCGCCGAAGTCCGCGATCACCAGCGCGATCATCTTCAACGCGCTGATCATCATCGGGCTGATCCCGCTGGCGCTGCGCGGCGTGCGGTACCGGCCGTCCTCGGCCTCGGCACTGCTGCGTCGCAACCTGCTCATATACGGCGCCGGCGGCCTGGCGCTGCCGTTCGCCGGCATCAAACTCATCGACCTGATCGTCCAGTTCATCCCCGGATTGAAGTAAGGAAGGAGCCGACCCATGAAACTCGGAGCGGCAATCCGGCGGCACACCGCCGCCATCCGGGCCATGCTGGTGTTCACCGTGATCCTCGGCATCGCCTACCCGCTGCTGATGACCGGGATCGCCCAGCTCGTCTTCAAGGACAAAGCGAACGGCTCGCTGCTCAAAGACGCCTCGGGCACAGTCGTGGCCAGCAGCGTGCTGTGCCAGCAGTACGTCGACAAGCACGGCGAGGCCATCCCGGGCTACTTCCAGGCGCGGCCTTCGGCCGCCTCGGATTCGTCGAACCCGAACGACCCGGGCTGCAACTACGCGTTCTCCGGCGGCAGCAACCGCGGCACCGGCGACCCGACGCTCAAGCAGACGATCTCCGGTCGCATCGCGGCCTACGCCAAGGCTTACAACGTCGACGCGGCCAAGGTCCCCGAGGACGCGGTCACCGCTTCCGGCTCCGGCATGGACCCGGGCATCTCCGTCGAGAACGCCGACTACCAGGCGCCGCTGGTCGCCAAGGCCCGCGGCATGGACCTGACAGCGGTGCACAAGCTCATCAAGGACAACACGCACAACCGTCCGCTGGGCTTCCTGGGCGCGGAGTACGTGAACGTCGTGACGCTGAACCTGGCACTCGACAAGGCACATCCGGTCGCGGCCACCGGCTGAGACCGATCTGATCAGAGCTGATCTGATCCCACCCGATGCGGGGCCGGCGCCGACTTGGTGCCGGTCCCGCATCGGGTTCTCAGCCTTCTGTCGGGTCGAACCCCACAGCGTGCATCGGACGCGCTCCGCAGCCGTTTGCAGGGTTCTGCCAACCGTATTCGGGCACGTACTCGTGAGCGCCACGTTTGCGTCCCGCCGCCGGGCGCGTGCATCTCGCGAGCACGGCATACCGGCCGTTGAGGTCGCGTTTTACTCCAGGCATGACAGATCTCGCGGCCCCGCCCAGGGGGATCGGGCCGGATGTCTCCGGCTCGCGGCGCCCGCGCCGTCACTGGCCGACCCCGGCGACCCTGAAAGTGTGCGGCGCCGCGGTGATCGCGGCGTCGGCGGTGTTCGCCGTCGTGGCCACCACGACCGCCGGCCAGGTGCGCTCCGGCTTCGACGCCATCGGCCACACCGAGGCGCCCCAGGTCGTGGCCACCAACGACCTCGTGTACTCGCTGAACGACATGGACGCGAACCTGGCGAACGTCATCATGGTCGGCGACAACAAGCTGGGCCCCGGCATCGACCGGGCCTCGTTCACCAAGCTGTTCCAGGCCGACCGCGCCGACGCCGACCACGATCTGCGGCTGGCCGCGGTCCACGCCGGCGCCGACGGCCCGGCGGCGGCGCAGGTCGGCCTGGCGCTGGACGCCCTCGGCTCCTACGAGGCGCTGGCCGGCCAGGTGATGTACCTGGACACCGGCGACGGCGACGGCGACCGGCCGGCCGGGCAGGTTCCGCCGGCGGAGTCGGCGCTGTTCGCCGAGGCCACCGACCTGATGCAGTCCTCGGTGCTGCCGGCGGCCGAGAACGTGGTCACGAGCAACGGGCAGGCGTTGGAGACCTCGTACGAACACCGGCACGGTACCGCCGAGGCGGCCGTGTGGTGGCTCGTCGTGGCCGGACTGCTCCTGCTGGCGGCGCTCGGCGCGTTCCAGTTCCTGCTGCTGCGGCGCACCAATCGCCTGGTGAACCCGGCGACGGCGGCGGCCACAGTGCTCACGCTGGTCCTGACGGTCTGGGGCGCGGCGACGATGAGCGGCGCGGCCGAGCACCTGCGGGGCGCCAAGAAGGACGCCTTCGACTCTGTCGCCGCGCTCACCGCGGCCAAGGCGCTGAGCACCGACGCCAACGCCGACGAGAGCCGGATCATCGTCGACCCGTCGCGAGCCACTAAGTATCAGAACTCATACTTGGTCAAGAGCCGGCAGCTGATGGATGTCGGCTCGGGAGTGACGTTGGAGACCTACGACGCGGCAGCCAAGGCCGCGCTGGACACGTACTTCGGCTACCCGGCCCAGCACCCGGTGACCTTCGGCGGCTACCTCGGCACCGAGCTGAAGAACATCACGTTCGCCGGCGAGCGCGCGGCGGACGAGCAGCTGCTGCGCGCCTACCAGGCCTATGAGCAGGACGACCGCAAGCTGCGGCAGAAGCTGGCCACCGACGTCTCCGAGGCGATCCGTTTCGACACCAGCCCGGCGGCCTCGGACTCCGACGGCGCGTTCGTCGCCTATGCGAGCGCGCTCCAGAAGGTCATCGACATCAACTCCCACGCGTTCGACACCAGCATCGACGCCGGGCTGTCCGGACTGAGTCCCTGGCCGTGGGTGCCGCTGGGCGGTGCGGCGGCGGTCGTGGTGCTGCTCGTCGTCGGGGTCCGGCCGCGGCTGGCCGAATACCGGTGACCGGCCCGGCGGTGACGAACATCTCGCGGGAATGACGTTTGCATCGCCGCCGAGGCCGTTTGCATCCCGCGAGCAACGCCGTCGCGGCGCGAGACAGCGGGTTCACTGGATGGACGAAGCCCCGCTACCGGAAGGCAACGGTGCCGTGACGCACATCCTCGTCGTGGACGATGAGCCACAGATCCTGCGAGCCCTGCGGATCAACCTGAAAGCCCGGGCGTATGAGGTGGAGACCGCCGAGCGCGGCACCGACGCGCTGGCCGCCGCGGCCCGCCGCCGGCCCGACCTCGTGCTGCTGGACCTGGGGCTGCCCGACATGGACGGGGTCGACGTCATCACGGGCCTGCGCGGCTGGACGGACGTGCCGATCGTGGTGCTGTCCGGCCGGTCCGAGCAGTCGGCGAAGGTCGACGTGCTGGACGCCGGCGCGGACGACTACGTCACCAAGCCGTTCGCGATGGAGGAACTGCTGGCCCGGCTGCGGGCGGTGCTGCGCCGCCGGGAGTTCCGGACCGACGAATCGGCGCCGCCCGCCCGCGCCCGGTACGACATCGGTCCCAGCACCGTGGACCTGGCCGCGCACACCGTGAGCCGCGGCGGCGAGACGGTGCGCCTCACCCGCACCGAATGGGCCGTGCTCGAACTACTGCTGCGCCATCCCAACCAGCTCATCACCATCGCGCGCCTGCTGACCGAGGTGTGGGGGCACAGCACCACCGGCGACAGCGGCCACCTGCGCTTCCACATGGCCCGGCTGCGCCGCAAACTCGAAGCCGACCCGCAGCATCCGGCCCACCTGATCACCGAGTACGGCACCGGCTACCGCTTCGTGCCGGCGGACCCCGCCGCCGCGGAACCGCGGGGCGGGTGAGTCAGGGCTTTGCGGTGGCCGCGCAGGCGGTCGGACGCTGAGGGGCGGATGCCGCGGACCGGGCGGTCGGGCGAGCGGGACGAGCGAGCGGACTAGCGGTTGGGCGTTCGAGCGGGCCGCGTGGCTATCGCGCCTCCTAACGTGCTGCCGATGCCGCGTGCTCGGCGGCGTCGAACTTCGCCGCGCAACTGGTCGAGCAGAAGTAGAAGGTGTAGCCGTCGAGGTCGCGGCGCCGGGCGGCGTCGGCGGGTGCGATCGACATGCCGCACATCGGGTCGACGAAGGAGGGCGCTGGTGCCGTGCGGTGTTCTCGGAAGCTCAGGGAGTAGTCGGGGCCTTCGTTTCGCGGCGCTGTCGTACCGGTCGTGGTCGCCTTCGGTGTCGCCGGGCGGTAGCGGCGCAGCCGGTTGGCGTTGCCGACCACGGACAGGGAACTCGCGGCCATCGCGACGGCGGCGATCATCGGGGACAGGCGGATGCCGAACAGCGGGTAGAGGGCGCCGGCGGCGATCGGGATGCCGATGCCGTTGTACGCCAGCGCGAAGAACAGGTTCTCCCGGATGTTGCGCATCGTGGCCCGCGACAATCCGACGGCGGTGACCACGCCGGTCAGGGATCCGGAGATGAGGGTGATGTCGGCGGCTTCGATGGCGACGTCGGTACCGGTGCCGATGGCCATGCCGACGTCGGCGGCGGCCAGAGCGGGCGCGTCGTTGACGCCGTCGCCGACCATGCCGACGCGGCGCCCTTCGGCTTGCAGCCGCCGGATCTCCGCGGCCTTGCGCTCGGGCCGCACTTCGGCGACCGCCCGGTCGATGCCGACCTGCGCGGCGATCGCCTTGGCGGTGCGGACGCTGTCGCCGGTGAGCATGACGACCTCGATGCCGAGCCGGCGCAGGGCGGCGATCGCGGCGGCCGAGTCCGGCTTGACCGGGTCGGCGACCGCGAAGACGCCGGCCGCCTGGCGGTCGACGGAGACCAGGACCGGGGTCCGGCCGCCGGCCGCCAGCTCGGCGGCGATCATGTGCAGGGCCTTGACGTCGCCTCCGGCGCCGGCCAGCAGCGTGGCGTTGCCGACCTCGACGGTGTGCCCGTCGACTCTGGCGTGCACGCCCTGGCCGGTGACCGACTCGAACCCGGTCGCGGCGGGCAGGCGCAGGCCGCGCTCGCGGGCGGCGGCGACGATGGCCGCGCCGAGCGGGTGCTCGCTGTCGGCCTCGGCGCCGGCGACCAGGGTCAGCAGCCTGTCTTCGGTCCACGGCGTGAGCGGGCGGATGCCCGTGAGGACCGGGTGTCCGGCGGTGATGGTGCCGGTCTTGTCCAGCACGATCGTGTCCAGCTTGTGCGCGGTCTCCAAGGCCTCGGCGGAGCGGATCAGGATCCCGGCGCGGGCGCCCTTGCCGGTGCCGACCATGATGGACAACGGGGTGGCCAGCCCGAGCGCGCACGGGCAGGCGATGATGAGCACGGAGACCGCCGAGACCAGCGCCAGCGTGAACGTCGGGGCCGGGCCGAGCGTGAACCACAGGGCGAAGGTGGCGACGGCGGCGGCGACCACGGCCGGTACGAAGTAGCCGGAGGTGGCGTCGGCCAGGCGCTGGATGGGCGCCTTGGACGCCTGTGCGGCCCGGACCAGCCGGATGATCTGGGCGAGCATGGTGTCCGCGCCGATCTTCGTGGCCGCCACCCGCAGTGATCCGGTGCCGTTGACGGTCGCGCCGATGACGGTGTCCCCGGCGCGTTTGGTGGTCGGCATCGACTCGCCGGTGACCATCGACTCGTCCACCGCCGACGTGCCGGACAGCACGACCGCGTCGGTCGGGATCTTCTCCCCGGGCCGGATGCGGATCTCGTCGCCCACGAGCACGTCCTCGACCGGGATCTCGATCTCGGCGCCGTCGCGGACCACCGTCGCGGTGCGCGCGGCCAACCCGATCAGGGCCTTGATCGCCTCACCGGTCCCGGCCCTGGCGCGGGTCTCGATGAGCCGGCCGAGCAGGATCAGGGTGATGATGACGCCGACCGCTTCGAAGTACACCGACCGCACCTGCGACGGCAGCAGGTGCGGGGCGACGGTGACCAGCAGGCTGTAGCCGTAGGCGGCCGTGGTTCCGAGGGTGATCAGGGTGTTCATGTCGGCGGCGCGGTGCCGTAGGGCGGCCCAGCCGGTGGCATGGATGGGGGCGCCGGCGAAGAACATCACCGGCGTGATCAGCGCGAGTTGCAGCCAGTGGTTCAGCATCCAGCCGGGTATCCAGGAAGCCTTGAACAGGTCGCTGGCCATCACCGCGAACAGCACCGGCGCGGTCAGCACCGCGCCGACGAGGACCCGCCGGGTCAGATCCCTGATCTCGGTACGTCGCTCCAGGTCCTGGGTGTCGGCGGGGTCGGCGGTCACGGCGGTCACGGCGGCGGTGGCGGCGATCGCGCCCGCTTCGGAGCCGGCGGCCGCCTCGGGCGTCGTCGGCACCGGTTCGTCACCGGCGGCGACCATGAGCCGCCCGTGGACCATGTTCATGCCGCAGGCGAAGTCCAGCTGCCCGGCCGGGAGCCCCGGCAGCCGTACCGTCGTGCGCTCGAACGCCGGCAGCGCCGCGGACAACTGCAGGTCGGCGAAGACCACCTGCGACGTGCAGTCGCCGGACTCCTGCCGGTTGAAGACCAGCTCGACCGGCACTCCGGCGCGCACCGCGATGACGTCGGGGCTGTAGCCGCCGCGCACCGTCACCTCGATCCGCTGGACCCCGCCGTCCACGACCGCCTGGCGGGCCCGCCGCGGCGCGAAGAAGAACCAGCCCAAGCCGGCGATCGCCGCCAGCGCCCCGAGCACGACCACGAGATCGGCTGTATTCACTGCCGGACACCTTCTTCCGCCTGCCCGCCTGGTCCGCCTGCCTGTTCATCCCACAGTCGCGCCGGGTACCCCCACCGGGTAAGGGCAGGCCGACCCTGCTGGGAGGGGTCTTTCGGCCCATGTGCCGGCGGGCTCGGCGGAGCAGGCTGAAGGTGAAGACAAGTCGTCGGCAGCCGACCCGCCGTGGGCGGATCGAGCCCGGTCGAGCGAAGAAGGCGAACGACCATGATGTTCTCCTACAACCACAACCTGTCGGGATGGGGCTGGTTCGGGATGACGATCGGCATGATCGTCTTCTGGGGGCTCCTGATCGCGGTCGGCGTGTTCCTGTACCGCTCTTTGAGCCGTACCGACGCCCCGCCGACCAGCTACACCACAGCGGCGCCGGACCCGCGGCAGATCCTGGCCGAGCGCTACGCCCGCGGTGAGATCGACGACGACGAGTACCAGCACCGCCTGGCGACTCTGAGCGGCGGCCCACGTCACCCCGTGGCGTCCTGACATGAACACGCAGCTGCGAATCCGCAGGCACGGTGTCTGGCTGGGCGTCGGCGCCGCCGTCGTGCTCGGTGTCGGCACCACCGCACTGGCCGCCGGCACCGGAACGTTCGACTCCTCGGCGCATTCGCCGTACATGGCCTACACGGCCCGATGCCAGGCACCGGCTCCGATCGGCACGCAGGTCCGGGTCACCGTCTCGGACATGGGCGGCATGATGGGCGGCGGGTCCATGATGGGCGGGCGGTCCATGATGGGCGCCGGGCCGATGATGGGGAGCGGCGGCTCGGGGTACGGCTTCGGACGCATGGGCATGACCGTCTCGCCGCAGACGGTGCCGGCCGGGACCGTCACGCTGGACGTGATGAACACCGGCATGCGCGACCACGAAGTGCTGGTCCTGCCCTTGGCCGCGGGACAAGCCATCGGGCAGCGGACCGTCGGGGCCGACGACCGGATCGATGAGAGCACCAGCCTCGGCGAGGTGTCCGCCACCTGCGCGGCCGGTGCCGGTGACGGCCTGAAGCCGGGCGCCGTCGGCTGGACCACCCTGAACCTGGCCCCGGGCCGTTATGAGCTGGTCTGCAACATCGCGGGCCACTACGGCGCCGGTGCCTTCGCAGAACTCGACGTCACCTGACGGCCGGTCGCCGCAGCGATCGGCATCGGCGACGGCTGACCCGTCGCTGAAAGTCAGACCACTGAGACGCGTCGGATGCAACCGTTGCCCGCTCCGGCGCGTCGAAGTCGTATGCGGATGCGTCGGGCGGCGGTTGGTATAGCTCTGCTGTGCATGGTGGCGGCCGGATGCGCCGGCGCAGACAGCCATGAAACGACGGTCAGCCAGGCCTGGGGAATGCCGGACGTGTCGACGCTCGATCGGCAGGCGAAGGCGGCGTTGGCGGCGTGGGAGCCGGTGCTGAGCGCGCGGGACGGGAGGCCGTTCCTGCTGAAAGGTGATCCTTCGCAGGTCGTGGACGCCGATGCCGGCATGGACGCGCGCTTCAAGGTCGATTGGCTCGCAGGCCGGGTCACGGCGAAGCAGCCGCTGTCGGCCGCCGTCCCGCCCGCCGCGACCCTCGTTTGGCCCGGCGGCGGAACAGCGGCGGTTCCGCTGATCTCGGCGGCCGATGCGCTGTACGGGCTTCAACAGCAGATCGCGGAGCCCTGTAGCAGCTGCGCCGATCCGCCGCTGAGCGTCAGCGGTGTTGTGCTCGGCACGGTGGACCGCATGTCGTCGCGCGGCTCGGTCCAGGTTCCCGCCTGGATCTTCAGCTTCGCCGGCTACTCCACCGAACTCGCCTACCTGGCGATCGCGCCGACGGCACCCGTCAACGCACCCGACGCCCCGAAAGCGGTCAACGGTGGCATCGCCTCTGAGAAGGTCGCCGTCTCCGCTGATCAGAGAGTCCTGACGGTCGCCTTCGACGGCGCCTGCGGCAGCGACGTGTCAGGGCACGCATTCGAGGCGGTGCACGCCGTCGCCATCGTGATCGTCGAGGTTCCGCATCCCGGCCAGGACGCGTGCCAGGTGAGTCCGCGGCAGCACGCCGTCACCATCGGCCTGGCCACTCCGCTCGCCGGACGCACCGTTCTGGGGCCGGCCGGAATGCCGCTGCCGATCGGATGAACTCCAGACGGCTATTCCGGACGATCGGTCTCGGCTCCGCGGTCAGAGCCGCCGACGATGATCGGCAAGGTTTCGTAGCCGCGCAGCACCAGGCGGTCGCGCCGAGTCGGCGACGCGTCAGGATCCGCGGCCAGGCCGGGGAATCGAGCCGCCAGCCGGGCGAAGGCGATCTCGGCTTCGATCCGGGCCAGCGCGTTGCCCAGGCAGACGTGGGCGCCGGCGCCGAAGCTCAGGGGTTTGACGTCGGTGCGGCGGGGGTCGAAGCGGTCGGGTTCGGGGTAGCGGGCCGGGTCGCGGTTCGCCGCGCCGATCAGCAGGATCACCTGAGCACCCCGCGGGACCGGCGTGCCGGCGATCGTCAGCCCGTCACGCCGCGCCACCCGGGTGGTGACCTGGACCGGTGACTCGATGCGCAGCACTTCCTCGATGAAGCCGGTCACCGCGACGTGTCCGGAGCGCAGCGCGGTGAGCAGGCCCGGATCGGCCAGCAACTCGGCCACGCCCGCGCCCAGCAGCCCGGTGGTGGTCTCGAATCCGGCCACCAGCAGCAGGATCAGGTTGGCCAGCAGCTCGGAATCGGACAGAGAACCGTCGTCGGCGTCGCGGGCGGCCACCAGAGCGCCGATCAGGTCGTCGGCCGGACTCGCCCGGCGCTCGGCGATCAGCGCCGCGAACACCTCGGCCAACTCGCGCGCCGCGGCCTCGGCGGCCTGCGACAGGCTGTCGGTCAGCTCCAGCGCCTCGGTGAGATCCGCCGCCAGCGGCCGGAACCGGGCTCGGCCGGCATCGGGGACGCCGAGCAGCTCGCAGATCACGGTGACCGGCAGCGGGAAGGCGAAGGCGTCCATGAAGTCCACCGGCCGGCCGCCGGCGCCGAGGGCGGCCGAACGGTCGAGCAGCTCGTCGACAGCGCGCTCGACGGCGGGGCGCAGCGTGGCGATCCGCCGCGGGGTGAACACCTGGGATATCAGCGACCGCATCCGGCCGTGATCCGGAGGATCGGCTCGCAGGATCGATCGGCTCAGCGAGTGGAGCGCGGCCGACGCGTCGGTGGTCGGGGAGGTCGGCTGGCCGTCGGGCGTCTCGGGGGTCGAGGTGCTCGGTTGCTCGGCGGGCGTCTCGGCGGCCGGGGCGCTCGGCTGCTCGTTGGTCGTCTCGGCGGTAGCGGCGCTCGCTTGCTCGTCTGTGCCCGGCATGCCGAAGGCCGGATCGCGCAGCACCTGGTTGACCGCGGCATATCCGCTGACCAGGACCAGGTCATCGCCGATCGCTTGAACCGGCCCGAGTCGGTGGAGTCGGGCGTACAGCGGCCACGGATCGGCGCGGCCGGCCGGCTCCAGCAGGAGCGCGAGCAGGGTGGCGGCGTCGGATGTGCCAGCGCCCTGCTCGCCCCAGTCGATCATGAGCCGGTCCCGCCGCCCGATCGTCTCCAACCGATGCGTGACGGACTGCCGGACTCGGCTGAGCGCCTCGGCGTCGTCAGCCTCCACCGCGACGTTCAGGGCTTCCGGCGTGGCGCGCAGCACGCAGCGCGCGGTTCCGAAATCGACCAGCGCGTCGGTGCCGGTGAATTCGACACGTGGCGCAGCGGGTGCGGCGCCGCCATGGTTCATGGAGTGTCCGCCGAGCGCACCGATCTGCTGAATGTGCCGGCACAACTGGTCCAGGTAGCGGCCCGCGCGGTCCGTGGAGATCCGCGCAGAGGCGCGATGCGTAGCGGTCGTCATCACACATCCCTCCGATTGATAACAGCCAGACCGGTCGCGACTGCGACCGCGGCGTAAGCGCAGAACACTGCGAAGCCGGTCCACGGCGCCAGCGCGACGGCCTCGTGCTGGACGGCGACGTAGACCTGGTTCCCGGCTTCCATCGGGATGTAGGGCCCGACGTCGTTCTTCCAGCCGCCGGGCAGCAAGTCCAACAGCAGCGGCGGCACGAACAGCAACCCGAACACCGTCGCGATGGCGCCCGCCGAGGACCGCAGGATGACACCGAGCCCGAAGCCCAGCAGCCCGAGCGCCGTCAGGTACAGGCCGCCGCCGGCCACGGCGCGCGCGATGCCGGGGGCCGACAGCGCGGTCCCGGACAAGGTGTTCGCCGGCAGCGCCGCCTGGAAGGCGAGATAGGCGGCGAAAGTGGAAGCGGTCGCGGTGACCAGGGTGACGCCGGTGAAGACCGTCGCCTTCGCCGCCAGCAGCACCCTGCGACGCGGGACGGCGGCGAAGGTGGCGCGGATCATCCCGGAGCCGTACTCGCCGGTGACGACCAGCGCGCCCAGGACGCCGTAAGCGATCTGCGACAGGTGGATGCCGGCCAGGGCCAGTTGGACGACGTCCACTTGGGCGCGGTCGTGCGCGGACAGCCGGGGCGCGATCACCGAGGCGGCCAGCACCGCGAAACCGATGTTGGCGGCGAAGGCGATCAGCAGCGTCCAGTAGGTGGAGCGGACGGTGCGGAGCTTGATGAACTCGGCGCGCAGGAGGTTGCCGAAGTCCCCGCGACGAGTGGTGGGCGCCGACGGGGGCGCGAGCACGGTGGCGGCGGTCATGACAGGGTCCTCACTTCGTGCTCAGGGCGGCCGTTGGCGCGGTGCCGGCGGCGGTGTATTCGGCGGCGTCGTGGGTGAGCTCCATGTACCGCTGCTCCAGCGACATCTGCTGTTCGGCGAGCTCGGCCAGGCCGAAGCCGCGTACGCGCGCGAGCTCGCCGATCTCGTCGGCGGTGGCGCCGGTGACGCGCAGCGCGCCGTCCGGCTCGGTGGTGACCCGCGCGCCGCGCCCCGTCAGGGCCGTGGCCAGCTCGGCGGCTTCGGCCGCGCGGACCCGGATGTGGTTGCCGGTGCCCTCGGCGAGCAGGTCGGCCATCGAGGTCTGCGCGATGAGGCGGCCGCGGCCGATGATGACCAGGCGGTCGGCGGTCAGCGCCATCTCGCTCATCAAGTGGCTGGACAGGAACACGGTGCGGCCCTCGGCGGCCAGCGCCTTGAGCAGCGTCCTGATCCACGCCACGCCCTCGGGGTCCAGCCCGTTGACCGGCTCGTCGAACATCAGCACCGGCGGGTCGCCGAGCAGGGCGGCGGCGATGCCCAGCCGCTGGGCCATCCCGAGGGAGAAGCCGCCGACCAGCTTGCCCGCGGCGCTGCCCAATCCGACCTGCCGCAGCACCTCGTCCGCGCGGGCGGCCGGGATGCCGTTGCTGGCCGCCAGCCACCGCAGGTGGTTGCGGGCGGAGCGGCCGCCGGCGACGGCCTTGGCGTCCAGCAGCGCGCCGACTTCCCGCAGCGGCCGGCGATACCCGGCGTAGCGCCGGCCGTTGACGGTGACCGTCCCCGCATCCGGGGTGTCCAACCCCAGGATCATCCGCATCGTGGTCGACTTCCCGGCGCCGTTCGGCCCCAGGAACCCGGTCACCGTGCCGCTCGGGACGGTGAACGACAGGCCGTCCACCGCTTTGACGGCCCCGTAGTGCTTGGTGAGCGTGACCGCCTCGATCATCAGTGGCTCTCTCCGCCCACCACACCGGTCAGGTGCAGCACGACGAACACCACCACCAGCGCCACCACGACGCCGATGATCAGCAGCCGGCGGCGCCGGGACGCCGGCGCGATCCCGGGCTCGGCCGGCCCGGATCCGGTGTCGGAATGCGTGGGCAGCTCGGACATGGCGTGCTCCTGTCGTCGAAGGAAGCTCTCGGCTCGAACGGCTTGACCGGCTCGAACGCTCGACCAGGCGGAATGCTCGACCAGCCCGTCGCTCGTTGGCACCAGTTTTTCGAGACAATGTGTCGCTGTCAACTCGATCTGTCTACGACAAGGTCAGGGCGTCTATGATAGGCGCATGCCGAAGATCTGGAGCGAGACCATCGCGGCCCACCGCGACGCGGTGCGCGACGCGACCCTGGACGCCACCGCGAAGCTGGTCGCCGAACACGGCCTGACCGGCGTGTCGATGTCGCAGATCGCGAAGGAGTCCGGCATCGGCCGGGCGACGCTCTACAAGTACTTCCCGGACCTGGAATCGATCCTGGTGGCCTGGCACGAACGCCAGATCGGCGCCCACCTGCACCAGCTCGCCGAGGCCGGCGAGGCGGCCACCCCGCCCCAGCGGCTGCGGACCGTGCTGCGCACCTACGCGCACCTGTCCCGCCGCCAGGAGCACGGCACCGACTTGGCGAGCCTGCTGCACCAGAGCGAGCACATCGTCCAGGCCTATTCGCACCTCAACGACTTCCTGACCGCCCTGATCGCCGAAGCCGCCGACCGCGGCGAGGTCCGCGCCGACGTCCCCGCGCCGGAACTCGCCGCCTATTGCCTGCACGCGCTGACCGCCGCCGCCGGGCTCGGCTCGCAGGCGGCGGTGGACCGGCTCATCGACGTGACGCTCGACGGGATCCGGCCCGCCGGCTCGTAAGCCGGGAGCCGGCGGCGCCGGGACCGTACCGGCCAGGTATATCCATGTTCTTAGACACCGTCCGTTGCGCGCCGAATCGCCTGCCAGCCGGCCATGAATGGCCAGGTGAGAGTACCTGCCATTGGCGGAGTTCGGATCGGCGATATACGCGGTGCCGACACACTCGCGACACCTCCCAGGAGCGACACTAGAAACTCTCGGTGTGCCTCCAGCAAGCTCTAGGGCATGTCATGGGATGTCGTCTCGGATCGGCCGGCGCGGCGGTGGCCCCTGGCGGTGGTGGGTGGTGGTCCGGCGGCTGCCATGCAGGCGCTGTCATGGGGCGGCGACCCCGGTGAAGTGGTGGTCGTGGCCAGTCACTGGGGCAGCGGCATGGGATTCATGGGCGACGCGGAGTTGCAGTCCTACCGCCACGAGTTGCTGATACCCGGGGCGCCGGAGGAGCTGGCGGCGATGTTGCCGCCGGGACGGCTGCGTCCGTCTTCGGCGCAGTACGACGCCTATGTGGTGGCCTGCCTTCGCAGCGTCGGCGCACACCTGGTGGACGGTACCGTCGAGGACCTGGCTCCGGTGGCCGGCTCGGGCCCGGGGAGCTGGGACAGCGCCTGCGTGCTGCGGGTTCGGAATGCGGACGGTTCCAGCCACCTGATGGAAGCCGAGACGGTCGTCCTGGCCACCGGCTCCCGGCCGAAGCCCGCCCCGCCGGAATGGGCGGCGCTCGGCGCGGTCGGGTACGACGAGGTGTACCGCATGACCCCCGAGGAGCGGGCCGAGCTGTGCCGGGACAAGCGCCTGGTGATCGTCGGGGCCGGCAACTCCGGGATGCAGACCGCCGCGCTGGTCGCCGGGCTGGGGCGGGACGTGGTGATCCTGGCCAGCCGGTACCACGGCATCTTCCCGGTGGAGACCGAAGACCGCTACGCCTGGCGCGGCCAGTCCGGCCTGACGTGCGAGCTGGTCGCCAAGAGCGCCATGTCCTGCCGGGACGGGCTCATGTCGGGGATCTGCATCAGACTGCTGGTCTACCGCGAACTGGAGCTGGTGCCCGGGGAGGTGCTGCGGTTCCGGATCGGATATCTCGACGCCGACAACGACGTGCGCCTGACCCGCTGCTCCCTGCCGGGCCGGTGCGAGCACGCGGTCGCCGAACGGGCCGGAGACGGCTGGGCCGAGTGGCGCGAGGCGGACACCGTGGTGATCTGGGCGACGGGATCGGAGCCGGTGTACCCGCCGAGCGCGGCGCTGAGCGCCCTGCCGCGCGAGGCCGACGGGCGCATCCGCGTCGACGAGGACGGTCGCACCGCGTGGCGTTCGGTGTATCTCACCGGTGCCAGCCGCGGCCATCGCTCGGTGAACGAGATGACGCCCGCCGTGGCCGCCGACCGGATCGTGGCGATCGGTGCGGCCGGTACGGCCAGCGCGGCCAGCGCGACCGGTCCGGCGACCGCCAGCAGCACGAGCAGCACGAGCAGCACGAGCACCCCGATCGGCACGGTCGGCGAGTCGGTCCGGGACGTCCGGTGAGCGCCGGCGAGATCGGCGCTCAGAAGCTCGGCTCTCGGGAGCTCGGCGCCGAGGAACCCGGTGCCGCGGACGGACGCCTTGCGTCCGAGCCCGCCCGGACGCCGTCCCACTCCGCGACACCCCGCACCGGCCCACGCCTCACCGCCGTCAGCCGCATTCCCGTCAGCACCCTGGCGATGCTCGCACTCCTCGGCTACTGCGTCGCCACCGCCGTCTCCGCGACCTGGGTCACCTTCTCCTTCGGCGACGTCAGCTCCGAGGCGCTGACCTTTACCACCTTCCTCATCGCCCAAGCCGTCTACCTGGTCTTCGCCCGGCGCCGGCTGCGCGAGGTGGTCCGGTTCGTCGCGGCGAACCCGAAGGACGTCGCGATCCTCAACGTCCTGACTCTCGCGAGCTGGCTGTTCATGTTCATGGCGCTGCAACGCATCGAGGCGTCCGTGGAGTCGGCGGTCTACCAGGGCGCGGTCGCCGTCGGGGGAGTGGCGCTGGCCAGCGCGGCCGGCGGCAGCCGGTTCCGCGGCGCGACGTGGTGGGGCGTCACCGTGGCGGTGACATCGCTGGGCCTGCTGGTCGTGGTCCGGCTCACCGCCAAGTCCGGCTCCGGCACGCCGCTGCACAGCTCCGCGGTCAGCGCCGGCCTGGTCCTGGCGCTGGTGGCCGGCTCGCTCGGCAGCGTCTACATCTACTGTTCCTCGGTGCTGCACCGGCGCGTGAACGCGCCCACCAGCACCATCCTGTGCGTGCGCTTCGGTCTGCTGCTGGTGGTCACCGGCGCGCTGGGCGGCGGCGACGTGCTGCGACTGCTCGGCTCGGACCCGGCGACGGTGCTGCGGCTGATCGGGCTCGCGGTGACGTTCGTCGTGCTGCCCACGGTGCTGTTGCAGTGGGCGATCGCGAAACTGCCCTCGGCCCGGGTCTCGGTGGTCACCCCGCTGGTCCCGGTCTTCGCCCTGGGCCCGGAGTACGTCTTCCACCCCTGGGGCGACCTGGCCGCGCCGCTGCTGGTCGGCGCCGCCTCGGCGGCCCTCATCTACACCAACTTCACGCTGTCGCGCGGGAGTCTGGAGTCCCGTGCCAGCGATCGTCATGTCCCGCCAAAGGAAGGTACTGCACAGCGATGACAACCGCCACCATCGACGGAACCGCGATCGTCGACCGGATCAAGCAGATGATCACCGATTCCGGGATCAACGACAACGCCTTCTACCAGACCTTCCGCAAAGCGCCGCTGCCGCCGGAGAAGGTCAAGGAGATCTTCCAGAGCTACTACCTCTACATCCGCACCTTCCCGCAGATCCTCGCGGGCCTGGCGCAGCGCGTCGACGACGAGCTGATCCGCTTCAAGCTCTCCCGCACCGTGGTCTCCGAGCTCGGCGACGGACACGGGGATGCGCACTTCCTGATGTTCGAGGACGTGCTCAAGGGCATCGGCGTCAAGCTCGACGACTACCGGACCGCCCAGCACGCGCCGGAGGCCGAGGAGCTGGTGGCGACCCTGCGCCGGCTGTTCCTCGAGGAGTCGCCGAACGCCGCGATCGGCGCGCACTACGTCATCGAGGAGTTCGGCTTCCCGATGATCGTCAACCTGTACGAGGGCTTCCGGCTCTACAAGGGCTGGGACCACGAGGACTACAACTACTTCTACCTCCACATCCTGATCGAGTCGAACCACGTGGACTGGATCCAGGACGCGCTGCTCGCCGCCGCGACCGACGAGGTCGCCTGCCAGGAGCTGATCCGCGGTGCCGACGAGGTCCTGACCGCGCTGAACAACTTCTGGGCCGGCCTGGACCGGATCGCCCTGGCCTGAGCCGTACCAGGGCCGACCACGTCAGGCACGCCGAGACGGTCGCGCCGGCACCGGGCAGCCGGTGCCGGCGCGACCGGCGGCGGTGGGAAGGAGAGCCGCCATCACGGCAACGGACAACGGGACCGTCCGCGCCGAGGACCCGATCCAGGTCTATCAGCGCATGTCCGCGCTGGCCGCCGAACTCGGCGCGATCAACCTGGCCCAGGGCGTGCCGGAGCCGCGCTACGACGACCGGTGGCGGGCGGCGATCGCCGCGGCGCTGCCCGGATCCCATTTCCAGTACACGCAGGCCCGCGGGATCCCCGAACTGCGCTCCGCCGTCGCGGCGCACCTCGGGATCATCGACGCCGACCCCGTCATCACCTCCGGGTGCACCGAATCACTCCTCATCGCGCTGCACGTCTTGCGCAGTCGGGGTTGTGAGCGCGCGCTGTGGCTGGAGCCGTACTACTCCTACTATCCGGGGCTGGCCCGTTTGGCAGGGCTCGAACACGGCTGCGTGCCGGTCGACTTCGCATCCGGCCGGCCGCTGCTCGACCTGGACCGCCTCCGCCGAGCCCTGACCGAACGCGGATCCCGGTCCCGCACCGTCCTGGTGCTGAACTCGCCGCACAATCCGTCCGGGCTGACGCTGGAAGCCGGGCAGTGGCAGCGGATCCGCGAGCTGGTCGCGAGCACCGGCAGCACTGTGCTGATCGACGACGTCTACCGGGACTTCCGCTACGGCGCCGCCGAACCTCCCTACCGCGACCTGCTCGCGGACGGCACCACGATGATCGCCGGCTCGCTGTCCAAATCCCTGGCCGCGACCGGCCTGCGTCTGGGCTGGCTGCTCGCCTCGCCGGACGTGGCCGCCGCCGCTGAGGCCGTCCACATGCACATGTCCAACTGCGCGCCGGAATTCGCCCAGCGTGCCGCGATCACCCTGCTGACCGGGACCACGCCCGCGGAGCTCGCCGAGACCACCGCGGCCTACCGCGACAAACGCGATGTGCTGGTGCCCGCTCTGGCCGCGGCGGGATTCGAGGTCGTCGTCCCGGACGGCGGCCACTTCGCCATGGCACGCGACGCCGCCGAGACCGACGGCCGTCCCGACACCACCGCCGCCGCACATGCCCTGGCCCACGCCGTCGGCGTCGTGCCGCTCCCGCTGGACACCTTCTTCGAACCGGGCAGTCCGTCCCGGTCCGCCTGGCTGCGATTCTCGTTCGCCGTGCGGGCCGACGCGGTCGCCGAAGCCACCCGCCGCCTGGCCGCCCGGCCTCGCCGCCACGCCTGAGGAGCACGCCGATGCCCACCGCGCAGACCCCGCTGACGTCGCAGAGTTTTGAGTACACCGAGAACCCTGAGAGCCCTGAGAACCAAGAGGGCTTCGAGACGGTCCGGACCGCCCCGATCGGCCCGAACGGCTTCGGCCTGGAGATCACCGGCTTCGACTGCGCCGCCGCCGGCCCCGCCGCCCTCGACACGGTCCGCGCGTGGCTGTTCGAGCACCGGGTCCTCGTCTTCCGCGACCAGCACCTCGAAGACCCGGCACGCTACGAGGCGTTCATGCGGCGCATCGGGACGCCGATACCGCACGTGCTGCAAGACCTCACGGTCCCCGGACACCCCGCCATCTTGAAGATCTCCGACTACGTGCATCCCGACGGCACCCCCTCCGGCGTGCTCGACGGCGGCACCTACTGGCACAGCGACATGTCGTACCTGCCGCACACCGGCATCGCCACGTCCCTGTACGCACTCCGCGCCGCCGAGCAGTCCGGCGGCACCGAGTTCCTCGACCTGCGCCACGGCTGGCAGCTGGCGGCCCGGGAGCCGGACCTGCTCGCCGCGCTCGGCTGCGCGGACCCGCAGGACGCGCTGGACCTGCCGGTCGCCCACCGGTTCGGCAACCGGCACAGCGATCGCGACCCGGGCGCCGTCGACCAGCACCTGACCCGCGAGCAGGCCGACACCCTCACCTCCGTCCGCCACCGCCTGGTCGAGCGGCATCCGGTGACCGGCGTCCCCAGCCTGTTCGCCACCTCCGGCACTCCGCGCGCCCTGGGCGAGGCCGACGAGCGGAGCTCGGCCGAGGCCCTGGACCGGCTGGAGTCCTTCCTGCTGTCCCACCTCGCCGGCCACACCCACCGCTACCGGCCCGGCGACCTCGTCGTCTGGGACAACATGAGCACCCTGCACCGGGGGACCGGCGTCCGGGCGACCAGCGAGCTCGACCAGTGCCGGCTGCTCCACCGGATCAACGTCCACTACACCGAGGAGGCCACACCATGATCCAGTCCCTCGTCCTGGTGACCCAGAACTATCTGCACTTCGCGGGGCGGCAGACGCTCGCCGACATCGCGAGCCGGGTTCGCCTGAGCATCGTGCTGGAGCCGGAGGAGGTGCTGAACCCGCACGTCGCCCCGTACATCGCCGAGGTCCACCGGCTCAAGGGCCGCACCGAACGCAACCTGCAGCCCTCCTTCGACGCCGAGGACCTCGCCGCCCTCGCCCGCCGGGAGATCGCCGCGGCCGGCGGCGACCCGCACGCGGTCCGGCTGTTCTGCCAGCACGAGGACAACGTCCTGCCGACCGCGCAGGCGCGCGCCGCCACCGGGATCCCGGGGGACGGACCGGACCTGGTCTCGCGGTTCCGGGACAAGATCCTGATGAAGGAGGCGCTGGCCGACAAGTTCCCGGACGCGCTCCCGAAGTACCGGCCGCTCGCGGTCGAGCGCGCCGCGGCCGACGCCCAGGCCTACTACGCCGAACTGGTCGCACAGCTGGGCACCCGCAAGCTGGTCGTGAAGCCGACCTGCGGCGCCGGCAGCCTGAACGTCGCGATCATCACCGGTCCGCAGGACCTGCGCGCCGCCGCCGAGCGGATCCAGACCGACGAGCGCGCCTTCGACTACGAGGTCGACGAGTTCCTCGAAGGGACCATGCACCAGTGCGACTCGTTCGTCCGCGACGGCGAGGTGATCTTCTCCGGCATCCTGGAGCTGGGCTGCTCGAACTTCGACTTCGTCCAGGGCAAGCCGTTGTCGGTCTACCCCGTCACCGACCCCGGCGACTACCAGCGGCTGTTCGACTTCAACCAGGCCGTGGTCACCGCGCTGGGCTTCCGCGACGGGTCCGTCCACCACGAGCTGTTCGTCCGCCGGGACCCCGACGGCGTCCCGGTGCTGAAGTTCGTGGAGATCGCGGCCCGGGTGCCCGGCGGCCTCGGCGTGCCGTTCCACGAGCGCAACTCCGGGATCAACCTCATCGACGAGAACCTGCGGCTCGCCCTCGGCGCCGCCGAACGGCCCGGCTTCCGGATCCGCAACGACGTGGTCTCCGCGCTGCTGCCGGTCGGCCACGGCACGGTGGTGGCGCTCAACGAGCCGAAGATCAGCAGCGAGTACTCGATCGCCTGGCGGGTCGCGGTCGGCGACGTCGTCGATTCCCGCTCCCTGATCGACAACGCCGGCATCCTGACGCTGACCAACTCCGACGCCGCGGTGCTGCGCCGCGACTTCGAGAGCCTGCAGCAGTACGTCCCCGTGACCTGCGGCTGAATAAGTGTCGGGGCCGGAAATCCTTCGAGGGCCGGCTCCCGCGCGAGCGTCGTGGGTGGTTCTGATCCGAGCGCGCTTCGCAGACTCCACCCGGTCGAGTCCGAGGTTCAGGCGGTGAACGTCTTGCACCTCCAGCAGCTGGAGGTCGCAGACTCTGAGCCATGGACGACGGTACGCGAGCAGCTGCCCCGCTGCTGACCATCGGTGACCTCGCCCGCCGGACCGGACTGCCTGTGCGGACCATCCGGTACTGGTCGGAGACCGGGGTGGTTCCCGAGGCCACGCGCAGCGCGGGCGGGCACCGGCTTTACGACCCGGCCGGGCTGGCCCGGCTGGAGTTGGTGGCCACTCTGCGCGAGCTGGATCTCAGCCATGCCGAGGTCCGGCGCGTACTGAACGGCGAGAGCACCGTGGCCGAGGTGGCTGCGATCCATGTCGCGGCACTCGACACCCAGATCACCACGCTGCGGCTGCGTCGTGCCGTGCTGTCCGCCATCGCCACAGGAGATCGAGAGGAGCCAGGGCACATGGATCGTCTGAACCGGATGGCACGGTTGTCGGCGCAGGAGCGCCAGCAGATCATCGACGGCTTCGCAGCCCGCGTCTGCGAGGGTCTGGAGGCCGGGCCCCAGTTGTGGGACCGGTTGCGCGGCGGCGGCCACCGGCTGCCGGACGCCCCGACGCAGGAACAGCTTGACGCCTGGCTGGAACTGTCCGAGATGGTGCAGGATCCGGAATTCGAGCAGGTGGCGCGCCGGGCCATGGCGCAGAGCACCAGCGGTCCGGCGATGACCGGCGGCACCAGGCAGACCTCGGAGCCTGACCGGCACCGTCTGTTCGCCCAGAACCTCGACCGCACCGTCGGCGCGGCGATGCGTCAGGGCGTCCAGCCGGACTCACCCCGAGCAGCCGAGGTCGTCGATCGCCTGCTCGGCGATCCCGGCCCCGAGCGTCGGACGACCGTCCGCGACCGCCTCAGGGCCCACCTGGACGCCGGCATCGACGAGCGGCTGGAGCACTACCGCCGGCTGCTGGCCATCATGCACGGCGAGCAGCCACCGTCCCCGCGGGCCGCGCTGTACGCCTGGCTGGCCGACGCCATCGACGCAGGAGCCGGCTCCCAACCCGTCGGACAACACTGACCGGCATCCACGTGCCCCCTGATCGAGACGCTGTCGCCCGCGCTCGACCGGCACACCGCCGATCACCAGGAATGATCCTCGGCCGCACTCGCGGCCTGATCAACCCCCGAAGGACTTCCGGAGTGGACCGCTAAGGACTGACTCACAACCTCAGGACTCAGAACCGTCCAGCACCGACAGTCGCGTCCGAACATCGAACTCCGGACGCGGTGCGAAGCGCGCCTGCGGGTCGGGGGTGCCGACATACAGCCACCCCAGCAGGCGTTCGTCGTCCTGGAGATCGAGACAGGCCTGGACCTGTGCGGCGTCGACCCCGTCGCCGGTCCGCCAGATCGCCCCCCAGCCGCGGTCGTGGAGCAGCAGGTGCAGATACTGCACCAGCGTCACGGCCGTGGCCAGCTGCTCCCACTCCGGCACCTTGGGATGCTGCCGCGGGCAGAAGATCACCGAGATCAGCAGCGGCGCGCGCAGCGGCTTCGTGCGCGCCCGGTCGGCGCTCGCGGAGTCGGCGCCCGCGGCCGCGGCCGCCAGCGCCAGCCCGAGCCGGTGCCGGGCCTCGCCCTCGACCAGCACCAGCCGCCAGGGCCGCAGCGCGCCGTGGTCGGGGGCCGTGGCGGCGACCTCCAGCAGTTTCAGGAGATCGTCGCGGTCGGGTCCGGGCTCCAGCAGACGGGTGCTGCTGCGGCGGGTGAGGATGGCCTCGATCAGGTCCATGCCGGAGGGTCCTTTCCGGGGGCGGGTCGGCTCGGCTGGTGCGAGTGCTCTGGCGGGTGCTCTGGACGCTCTGGCGGCCCGGCCCGCTACGGCCGGCTGCGCGCGGCGCGCAGTGCGGGGCCGACGGTGGCCAGCACGGCGCCGCCGAGCATGGCCACCGAGCCGGCGGCCTGCCAGGCGGACACCGACTCGTGCAGCAGGACGCGGGACAGGATGGTCCCGGACACCGGCACGATGAACATCATGACGGAGGCGGTGGTCGGCCCCACGGCGCGGACGCCGACGTAGAAGAGGCCGTAGGCGACGACCGTCGGGGCGAGCACGAGGTACGTCATCGTCCCGTAGAACGAGCCGTGCAGACCGCTCCACGCGACCTTGCCCAGATCCGGCACGGCCAGCACCGCCAGGAACACCGCGCCGAACGCCATCGAGTACGCCGTGGCCTTGAACGGCTCGACGTCCTTCAGGATCTTCTTGCCGACCAGCGTGTACGCAGACCAGGCGGCGGTGGCCAGCACGTAGGCCACCTCGCCGGCCAGCCGCCGGCTGTCGAACCCGGGCTGGCCGGTGACGCCCCACAGGAACAGCACGGCTCCGGCCGCGCCCGCGGCCAGGCCGACGGTGCGCAGCCGGTCGGCCTTCTCCCAGCCCAGCAGCAGGGCCGCCGCCGTGGTCAGCACCGGGCTCAGCACCGGGATGATGATCGTGCCGTCGATGGCCGGCGCCCGCGACAGACCGAAGAACAGCAGCGCGTTGTAGGCGAAGGTGCCCAGCAGCCCGGCGATCAGCAGAGGCCTGATCTCCGCGCGCCGCAGCCGGGCCCGGCTGCGCAGGAACAGGGGCAGCCCGGCCAGCAGGATCACCGCCGCCGACCCGAACCGCACCAGGGCCGCGACGCTGTGCGGGACGTCGTCCACCGCGCGTTTGGAGACCACGAAGCCGCTGCCCCACAGCGTCACCGTGACGAGCAGTTGCAGGTGGGCCCGCAGCGCGATAGGGGCCGGGCCGGCGGCGGTCGCCTCCGAGGCGGACTGTTGGGTTTCAGCGGACACCGATCGCCTCCGTCGTCTCCAGATCCAGCGCCGGGATCGAGGCCAGGGACCGGGTGAGCTCGGCCTCGGGCAGCTCGTAGTCGGGGAGTACCCCGCGCAGGTGATCGTCATAGGCGGCCAGATCGAGCAGCCCGTGCCCGCTCAGACAGAACACGATGACGGACTCCGGCGGGGCCTGCCGGGCCTCGACGATCGCCGCGTGCACCGCGTGCGCCGACTCCGGAGCCGGCACGACGCCCTCCACCCGCGCGAACAGCGCGCCGCTGGCCAGCACCGGGTTCTGCGGGTAGGCCACCGACTCCACGAGCCCGTGCTCCCGCAGCACGCTGACGATCTTCGCGGTGCCGTGGTAGCGCAGCCCGCCGGCGTGGATCGTGGCCGGGGCGAAGGCGTGGCCCAGCGTGTACATCTTCTGCAGCGGGCCGGAGGCGGAGGAGTCGGTGAAGTCGTAGCGGTACACCCCGCGCGTCAGCTTGGGGCAGGCCGCGGGTTCCACCGCGACGCAGCGCGGACCGGTCTTCGCCGTTCCGGTGAGGGCTTCCCGCAGGAACGGCGCGGCCAGGCCGCCGAAGTTGCTGCCCGCGCCGAGGCTGGCGATCACCACGTCGGCCGTCTCGCCCAGTTCCGCGAGCTGTTCGCGGGCCTCCAGGCCGATCACCGTCTGGTGCAGGATCGAGTACGACTCCCCGCTGCCGGTCGCGAACCGCGCGGCCGGCTCGGCGCGCGCGCTCTGCAGGGCCTCGGTCATGGCGATCGCCAGGCTGCCGCCGTGGTCGCCGTCCGCGGCCAGCACGGCGCGCCCGGCCTCGGTCCGGGGCGAGGGGCTGGGCAGCACCTCGGCGCCCAGCATCTCCATCAGGACTCTGCGGTAGGGCTTGGCCTGGTGGCTGCTGCGGACCATGTAGGCCGTGCACTCCAGCCCGAAGGCCTGGCAGGCGTACGCCAGGGCGGTGCCCCACTGGCCGGCGCCGGTGGCCGTGACCAGGCGGGTGGCTCCGGCCTGGCGGTAGTAGTAGGCCTGAGCGAGGGCCGTGTTGAGCTTGTGGCTGCCGCTGACGTTGCCGCCCTCGTACTTGTAGTAGATGCGGGCGCGGCTGCCGATCGCCTGCTCGAGCCCGGCGGCGCGCTTGAGCGGCGTCGGACGGAAGCGGCGGTAGTGCTCGAGGATCTCGGCGGGGATCGGGATCTGCGCGGCGCGGCTCAGCTCCTGCCGGACCAGGCCGACGGGGATCTGCGGCACGAGGCCGTCCGGCGTGCCGCCGCCCGGGCCGGGCAGGTCCGGCGGCAGCGGGGACGGCAGGTCGGGGATGACGTTGTACCAGGCGGTCGGCAGGCCGGACATGGGACTCCCTGGTGGGACGGTCGGGATCAGCGGGTCGCGGTGGGCCGTCACGGTCGGGCGGCCTCGGCGCCGGCTTCG
>JABFXP010000151.1 GCA_013361685.1 Catenulispora sp. | reverse complement strand
GCGCCCATTCCCGAGGGAAGCTGAGGCCCGCCGGAGGCCCCACCCCACCAACAGAACTTTTCGACACCAACCGACCCACGGCTACATCTACATCAGGAGGGCGGGACTATCGCGGCCGCCATTGACCGGAGCCTGACTCGTCGACACGCTCGACGCGTGACGAACAGCGCAGAGGACCTCCGCCTGTGGGACGCCGCGGCTTCCGCTTATGCCGGACATGTGGACGGGCCGGCCGATACCTTCTACCGGCGCGTCTCCGGATTCCTGTGGGATCGACTCGGTGTCGTGCAGGGTCTCGACGTCCTGGACCTCGGATGCGGTCACGGCTGGCTGGCCGAGGAGATGCGCCGTGCCGGTGCCCGGGTCGCCGGCATCGACGGCAGTGCCGCCCTGCTGGCTGAAGCCCGCTCGCACTATCCGGCGATCGATTTCGAACAGTACGACCTCACGCGCGGCCTCCCGCGCCCGCTGCGGCAGTACGACCGCATCGTGGCCCACATGGTGCTGATGGACATCCCGACGCTGGATCGCCTGCTCGCCGACGTAGCGGCGGCGCTGCGTCCTGGAGGGGTCTTCGTGTTCTCCATCCTGCATCCGGCGTTCTTCAGCCGCGCGATCGTGGACGAGGCGCCAGACGGCGAACGGTACCGCAAGGTCACCGGCTATCTCGAGCACGAGACCCGGTGGATCGAGTCGTTCGGCGGGCACCACCACTATCACCGACCGCTGTCCTGGTACGTGGAGCGACTTGTCCGCTGCGGCCTTGCCATCACCGGTCTGCACGAACCGCCGGCCTTGCCCGGGGCGGATATCCCCGAGACGCACTGGACCGATTATCAGAAATGGTTCAGCACCATCCCGACGATGCTCGCGCTCTCCGCCTCACCCTTCGAGCCCTTCCCATCCCCGCTGCGTCGGACGCTCGGATAGCCCGCGCGGATCCCGGCCCCGGTAGACGATGTACGGCCGGAACAAGTACTGCACCGGCGCGCTGAACATGTGGACCAGCCGCGTGAACGGCAGCAGGCAGAACAGCAGCAGCCCGATGACCGCGTGGATCTGGAACAGCACCGGCGCGTCGGCCATCAGCGAGGTCTTCGGGTTCAGCGTGAACAGGCTGCGGCACCACGGCGCGATGGTCGAGCGGTAGTCGTAACCCTCGTGGATGCCGGAGTGCGCGAGCTTGGCGACCATGCCCATGATGATCGCGGCCAGCAGCACCACGTACATCAGCTTGTCGTTGCGGGTCGTGGCGCGGAACACCGCGGGGGTGGTGCGGCGGCGGTAGATCAGCATCACGATCCCGATCACCGCCAGCGCGCCCGCCGCGACGCCGGCGAACAGCGACAGCAGGTTGTACCAGTGCTCGTCGAAGCCGACCGCGTCGGTCCACGACGCCGGGATGAACAGCCCCATCAGGTGGCCGAGGAGGACGAACAGGATGCCGTAGTGGAACATCGGCGAGGCGATGTTCAGCACCTTGCTTTCGTAGCTCTGCGACGAGCGGGTGGTCCACCCGAACTTGTCGTAGCGGTAGCGCCACACCAGGCCGGTGATCAGGATCGCGGCGGCGATGTAGGGGAGCGCGCCCCACAGGAACGTCTTCACGGTGGTTCCTCCGGTCAGCGGTCGGGCGTCAGGATCGGCAACATGTCCAGGTGGCCGTACGGCCGCAGCGCCGCCGTGGCCGGATCCAGCCCGACCGTCTCGGTCACCGGCCCGGAAGCGGCCAGCGCGCGGGCGGCGGCGCGGTCCTTGGGCGAGGGCCCGGGCAGCGTGGCGCAGACCGCGGCGAGCACGCCGGCGTAGCACGTCCCGTCCTCGGCCAGCGCCAGCCGCAGCAGCTCCAGGCCGGGCCGGTGCCGCAGCAGCAGGGCGCTGTCCCCGCTCGCGGCGGTGAACTCCAGGACCACCGGCAGGAAGTCCGGCAGCTCGGTCTCCGCGAAGTCGAACCCCGCGTCCCGGTACGCCGCCTTCAGCTCCACCAGCGACGTGCCCCGGCGCCGCGTGTCCCCGTCGAGCCACCACGTCAGATACAGGCTGTGCCGGTTCTTGAAGTCGAACACCTCGACGTAGTGCGCGGCCAGTTCCTCGCCGGTCATCAGCGACGCGGAGTCCAGGAACGGGGTCAGGTGCCGGGCCGCCCGGCCCGCCCGGCCCCCGCCGGCCGACAGCGCGGACCGCACCAACGGCAGGCGCTCCCGCCAAGCCGCGTCCGGGTAGTCGAGCAGGTGCGCGGCCGCTTGGTGCAGGACGCGATCCCGGCGCGACAGCTTCGTGGAGCCGGCCATCACTGCTCCTCCTGCCGGTCCGCCGTCTGGCGCCGCCGCATCGCGTGGAAGTCCTCAAGCGTCACCATCGGCAGGTTCTTCGGCCCCGACCCGTCGCCGAACGGCCCGCTGTCGTCGATGTCTGAGGCGTCGAAGTCGTCCACGCTGCACCCCGAAGCCAGCGCCGCCTCCTCCATCGCGTGCGCGTCGGCCATCGCCGCGGTCGGAATCACATACCGTTCCTCGTACTTCGCGATCGCCAGCAGCCGGTACAACTCCTCGATCTCCACCGACGGCTCCTCCGGCTCCGCGCCCAGGTTCACCGCCCGCATGTAGTCGCGCATCGCCGCCAGCCGCCCCAGCGCCGCCCGCACCGGCACCGTGTCCCCGGCCGTGAACAGCTCCGCCAGGTACTCCACCGGGATCCGCAGCGCGTCGATCGCCCCGAACAGGTTCCCGGCGTCCTCGCCGTCGTGTCCGGAGTCCGCGACCGCCTCCACCATCGGCGACAGCGGCGGCACGTACCAGACCATCGGCAGCGTCCGGAACTCCGGATGCAGCGGCAGCGCCACCCGGTAGTCGCAGATCAGCTTGTGCACCGGCGACCGCTTCGCCGCCTCGATCCAGTCGTGCGGGATCCCGGCGGCCTCGGCGGCGCGGGTCACCGCCGGGTCGGCCGGGTCCAGGAACACGCCGAGCTGCGCCTCGTACAGGTCGCGGTCGTCCTCGGTCCGCGCGGCGTCGGCGACCTTGTCCGCGTCGTACAGCATCACGCCGAGGTACCGCAGCCGCCCCGGGCAGGTCTCCGAGCACACCGTCGGCAGCCCCACCTCGACCCGCGGATAGCAGAACGTGCACTTCTCCGCCTTGCCGGTGCGGTGGTTGAAGTACACCTTCTTGTACGGGCACGCCGTCACACACTGCCGCCAGCCTCGGCACCGGTCCTGATCGACCAGCACGATGCCGTCCTCGACCCGCTTGTACAGCGCCCCCGACGGGCACGACGCCACACACGCCGGGTTGAGGCAGTGCTCGCAGATCCGCGGCAGGTAGAACATGAACGCCTGCTCGAACTCGAACTTCACCTTCGCCCCGACCTCGGCGCGCACCGCGTGCATCTTCTGCACGATCGGGTCCTCGGGCCCGTACTCCGGGGCGCCGCCCAGGTTGTCGTCCCAGTTCGCGCTCCACCGCACGGTGTCCATCGGCTTGCCGCTCAGCAGCGACCGGGGCCGCGCCACCGGATAGTCCTCGCCCAGCGGGGCCTGTTGCAGGTTGCCGTAGTCGTAGGTCCAGGGTTCGTAGTAGTCCTCGACCGTCGGCAGCACCGGGTTGGCGAAGATCTCCGCGAGCTTCTTGAACCGGCCGCCCTGCTTGAGCTTCAGCCGCCCGCGCTTGTCGAGCTCCCAGCCGCCCTTCCACTTTTCCTGGTCGGCGTAGCGCCGCGGATATCCCAGGCCCGGCCGGGTCTCCACGTTGTTGAACCACACGTACTCCACGCCGCGCCGGTTGGTCCAGGTCTGCTTGCACGTCACCGAGCACGCCGAGCACCCGATGCACTTGTCGAGGTTCATCACCATCGCGATCTGCGCCATGACCCGCATCAGTACCGAACCCCCTGCGAGCGGCGGCGGATCACGGTGACCTCGTCGCGCTGGTTGCCGGTCGGCCCCAGATAGTTGAACGCCCACGACAGCTGCCCGTAGCCGCCGATCAGATGTGTCGGCTTGAGCAGCACGCGGGTCAGCGAGTTGTGGATGCCGCCGCGCTTGCCGGTGGTCTCGGTCTTCGGGACTCCGACCGTGCGGTCTTGTGCGTGGTGCATGTACACCGTCCCCTTCGGCATGCGATGCGAGACGATCGCCCGGGCCACCACGACCCCGTTGCGGTTCACCGCCTCGATCCAGTCGTTGTCCGCGACGCCGATCGCGGCGGCGTCCGGCGACGACATCCAGATCGTCTGCCCGCCGCGCGACAGCGAGAGCATGAACAGGTTGTCCTGGTACTCCGAGTGGATGGACCACTTGTTGTGCGGCGTGAGGTACCGGACGGTGACTTCCTTCTGCCCGTCCGGGCCCAGCCGCGGTTCCCCGAACAGCCGGCTCATGTCCAGCGGCGGCCGATACACCGGCAGCGCCTCGCCGAACTCGTGGATCCAGTCGTGGTCGAGGAAGAAGTGCTGGCGGCCGGTCAGGGTGTGCCAGGGCTTCAGATGCTCGGTGTTCAGCGTGAACGGAGCGTAGCGGCGGCCCCCGGACTCGCTGCCGGACCACTCCGGCGAGGTGATCACCGGGACCGGCGCGGCCTGGGTGTCCGCGTAGGTGATCTTCTTGCCCTCGCTTTCGGCGGCCAGATGCGCGAACTCCTTGCCGACCCGCTTCTCCAACTCGCGGAAGCCCTGCACGGCCAGCCGTCCGTTGCTGGTGCCGGACAGCCGCAGGATGGTGTTGCAGGCCTTGACCGCCGTGTCGAGCAGGGGACGGCCGTCGGCCGGGCCGCCGCGCACGACGCCGTTCAGCGCCTTCAGCGCGGCCACCTCTTCGTCGGGCAGGAATTTCAGGCCCTTGACCGGCAGGCCGAGCGTCTCGACGTTCGGCCCCAGGGCGGCCATCTTCGCCGCGACCGCCGGGTAGTCGCGCTCCACGACCGCCAGCGCGGGCATCGTCCTGCCCGGCACCGGCTCGCACTCGCCGAGCTTCCAGTCCAGCACCACGCCGCCGGGCTGCGCGACCTCGCCGGGCGTGTCGTGTTGCAGCGGCGCGGCCACGATGTCGTGCCGCGTGCCCAGGTGCCCGACCGCCAACTCGCTGAAGCGGCGCGCGATGGTGTGGAAGGCGTCGAAGTCGGTGCGCGCCTGCCACGGCGGGTCCACCGCCGGGCTGAAGGAGTGGACGTAGGGATGCATGTCCGTGGACGACAGGTCGTGCTTCTCATACCAAGTGGCGGCCGGGAGCACGACGTCGGACAGCAGCGACGAGGACGTCATGCGGAAATCCAGCGACAGCAACAGGTCGAGCTTGCCCTCCGGCGCTTCCTCCCGCCAGGTCACGTCACGCGGACGGACGTCCTCGGCGGCTTCCTCGGCACGCAGCGAGGACTGCGTGCCCAGAAGGTGCTTGGTGAAGTACTCGGCGCCCTTGGCCGAGGAACCCAGCAAGTTCGAACGCCACAGGGTCAGGACCCGCGGCCAGTTTTGCGGCGCGTCGGGATCCTCGCCCGCGAAGCCGAGCCGCCCGGCCTTGAGCTCGTCGACGACGTGCGCGGCCGGGTCCTTCCCGGCGGCCCTGGCCTCATCGGCCAGATCAAGCGGGTTCCGGTCGAACGTGGGGTAGGACGGCATCCAGCCCAGCCGTGCGGCGCGCGCCATGCAGTCGGCGCCGGTCATGCCGGTCAGCGCGCCGGAGGCCAGCGGGGAGGTCAGCGCCTCGGAGCGGAACTGGTCGTAGCGCCACTGGTCGGCGTTCAGGTAGAAGAACCCGGCGCCGATCATCTGGCGCGGCGGGCGGGACCAGTCGTTGGCCGAGGCCAGCATCGCCCAGCCGGTGACGGGGCGGCACTTCTCCTGGCCGACGTAGTGGGCCCAGCCGCCGCCGTTGCGGCCCTGGCAGCCGGTCATCGTCAGCAGCGCCAGGAACGAGCGGTACATGGTCTCGGAATGGAACCAGTGGTTGGTGCCGGCGCCCATCAGGATCATGCAGCGGCCGCGGGACTGCTCTGCGGTGTCGGCGAATTCGCGGGCGATCTTCACCGCGAGCCGGGCCGGGACCGAGGTCTGGGCCTCGGACCAGGCGGGGGTGCCGGGGGCGGTGGCGTCGTCGTAGCCGGTGGGCCAGACTCCGGGCAGGCCGTCGCGGGCGACGCCGTACTGAGCGAGCAAGAGGTCGAAGACGGTCGTGACCAGGGGGCCGCCGAGGCGCAGCCGGATGGCCGGGACGCCACGGGTGTGGACCGCGCCAGGGCCCTGCGACCCGTCGCCGTCAGTGTCGAAGCGGGGGAGCAGGACCTCGGTGCCGATCGCCTCCGCCAGGCCGTGCAACGTCAGGCGGGGTTCGACGCCGTGCAGGTCCAGGTTCCACTTGCCGTTGCCGGACTCGGTCCAGCGGAAGCCGAGGGAGCCGTTGGGGACGACGGGGCGGCCGGTGGCGGAGTCCAGCAGGACTGTCTTCCACTCCGCGCCTTCGGTGTCGCGGTCGGCGTCGGCGGTCCCCTCCAGGTCGGCGGCGCGGACGAACTTGTCGGGGACGTAGTAGCCGCCCTCGGCGTGTTCGGTGAGCGTCACCAGGAACGGCAGGTCCGTGAACTGCTTCACGTAGGAGTCGAAGAACTCTGTCTTCTTATCGACAAAGTGCTCTTTCAAGATGACGTGGCCCATGGCGATGGCCAGGGCGGCGTCGGTGCCGGGGTGCGGGTGCAGCCATTCGTCGGCGAATTTGGCGTTGTCGGCGTAGTCCGGGGCGACGACCACGACTTTCTGGCCGCGGTAGCGGGCCTCGGCCATCCAGTGCGCGTCGGGGGTGCGGGTGACCGGGACGTTGGAGCCCCACATGATCAGATAGGCGGCGTCCCACCAGTCGCCTGATTCCGGGACGTCGGTCTGGTCGCCGAACACCTGCGGAGAGGCCACCGGCAGGTCGGCGTACCAGTCGTAGAACGACAGCATGGTGCCGCCGATCAACGACATGAAGCGGGCGCCGGAGGCGTGAGAGACCATGGACATGGCCGGGATGGGCGAGAAGCCGGCGACGCGATCGGGGCCGTACTCCTTGATGGCGTGCACATGTGCCGCGGCGATGATCTCCACGGCCTCGTCCCACGTGGCCCGCACCAGGCCGCCCTTGCCGCGGGCCTGCTGATAGGTGCGGCGGCGCACCGGGTCGGCCTGGATCGCGGCCCAGGCGGCGACCGGGTCCCCGCCCACTTGCGCCTTGGCGCGGCGGTAGTCCTCGAGCAGGACGCCGCGGACGTAGGGATAGCGCACCCGGGAGGGGGAGTAGGTGTACCAGGAGAAGGATGCGCCGCGCGGGCAGCCGCGGGGTTCGTACTCCGGCCGGTCCGGGCCCACCGACGGATAGTCCGTGGCCTGCGTCTCCCAGGTGATGATGCCGTCCTTGACGTAGACCTTCCAGCGGCAGGAGCCGGTGCAGTTCACGCCGTGGGTGGAGTGCACGATCTTGTCGTGGCTCCAGCGGTCGCGGTAGAAGACGTCTCCTTCACGGCCGCCGGTGTACTGCACGCTGTGCAGGTCGGGAGCTGTGTGGCCGCGCCGCAGGAACTTGCCGGTCTCCAACAGGAGCTCATCGGGCTCTTTCGAGCGGTCGCGCGCCACCGCGCCTCCTCAGTCCACGCAATCGATGCAGTCTTCGAACAGAAATCTGGCGATCTCTCCCTGTCCTCGCCGGTCTGCGGCCGGTGAACCACGGCCTCACCTGTACGGACCAGCGGGTGGGCGCTCGCCGGCGCCGCGGGAATGGGAGCGGCGTGGATAAGCGGATCGGGTTCTGGGCCGAGCTGCCGCCGGCGGGCGGTGGGATCGTCATGGCGACCGGCATCGTGTCGGTCGGCCTGCACCTGGCCGGGTTCGAGGTCCTTTCCAAGCTGCTGATGGTCCTGGACGTGGCGGTGTGGCTGAGTTTCGCGGCGGTGTTCGCGTACCGCTTCCTGGACAAGCGGCCGCAGTGGAAGACCGAGGCGTCGACGCCCCCGGCGCTCACCGGGGTCGCGGGGACCTGCGTGCTGGGGACCCGGCTGGCGCTGTTCGGCTGGACCTGGGCCGCGGTGGCGCTGCTGATCGTCGCGACGGCGGTGTGGCCGGTGCTGCTGCTGGCGGTGGTGCGGCACTGGCGGCGGGGGATGCCCGGCGCGGTGTTCCTGGTGACGGTCGCCACGCAGGGGCTGGCGGTGCTGGCCGGGACGCTGGCGGGGATCTGGACGCTGGACTGGCTGGCCGGGATCGCGCTCGCCCTGCTCGCCTTGGGCCTGCTGCTGTACGGCCAGGCGATGTTCCGCTTCGACCTGCGGCAGGTGCGGACCGGCGCGGGAGACCAGTGGGTGGCCGGCGGGGCGCTGGCCATCTCGGCGCTGGCCGGATCCAAGCTGACCGCGTTCCCGGACTGGAACCACGCCGGGCACTCGATCCTGCGCTGGCTGACCCTCGTGGTGCTGTTCGTGGCGCTGGGCTGGTACGCGGTCCTCGCCGCGGCCGAACTGCGCTGGCCGCGCCCCGGCTACGACATCCGCCGCTGGGCGACGGTGTTCCCGATGGGGATGTCGGCGGCGGCGTGCCTGTCCACCGCGACCGCCGCCGGCGTGGGCTGGCTCGACCCGCTGGGACGGGTGCTGCTGTGGGTGGGGTTCGCGGCCTGGCTGGCGACGGCGTACGGGCTGGCCGGGCAGTGGCGGCGCGCGGTCGAGACCTGAGGTGCAACCCTGGGGTTGCGCCTGAAACTCCAATGTGCAACCCTGGAGTTGCACAAGAAGTCCCCGACCCGAGGAGCCAGCAATGACCACTGACATGCAGGACCGCATCGAGCGCGAGACCCTGATCGCCGCCTCCCTGGACCGTGTCTGGTCCCTGGTGACCGACTCCGGCTTCTGGATCGCCCCCACCGGCGTCCCGGCCGTCGTCGGCGAGACCACGGTCACCCACCACGACGAATACGGCGACTTCCCGGTCAGCGTGGAGAAGGTCGACCCCAAGAGCTACGTCGCCTATCGCTGGGCCAGCGCCTTCGAAGGCCACGAACTGCAGGCGGGCCACACGACCCTGGTCGAGTTCACGCTCACCCCCGAGGCCGAGGGCATCCGCCTGCGCGTGGTCGAGAGCGGCTTCTCCGCCCTCGACGCCCCCGAGGAGCAGCGCCGCGGCGGCCTGCGGGACAACACCGAGGGCTGGCCGCAGGTGCTGGACGCGCTGAAGAAGAACGCTGAAGAGGCGGCGTGACAACCGCTACCGGTTCGACAGGCGCCGGCGGTACCGGCGGCACCGGCGCGACCGGTCCGCCACCGCCGGCCGCCGCCATGGCGCCAGCGAGTCCCCCACGCCGTGCCGGTAGCGTTGCCGGTATGGCAAGTGCGGGTGAAGCGAGGGGAGCCGGGGGAGTGGCGGCCGAGCCGGTCGACGAGGTCCTGGCCGCGCTCGCCGACCCGACCCGCCGCCGGCTGCTGGACGTGCTGGCCGCGCGCGGCGCCGCCTCCGCCACCGACCTGGCCGGCGAACTGCCGGTCAGCCGGCAGGCGGTGGTGAAGCACCTGGCGGTGCTCGACGCCGCCGGGCTGGTCACCGGCCGCCGGGCCGGCCGCGAAGTCCGCTACGAAGTACGCTCCGCCGCACTCGACGCGACGGCGCGCTGGATGGCGACCTTGGCCGCCGACTGGGATCGCCGGCTGGCGCGGATCAAGGCGCTGGCCGAAGCGGCCGAAGCGGCCGAGACCGCCGCCAAGCACAACGGCGCTTAGCGCCACTCACTCGGGCGGCCGCCCTCAGCGCGGCCGCCACTTACCCACGGCCGCACCTCCGCCGTGCCCTGATCTTCGCTCTCTGATCTCTGGTCGTTGAACTCTGATCTCTGATCCCTCCCTGCGTTGAAACGGAGCCGCACCGTGTCCGCGATACCCCCTGCCCGCGTACGCCTCACCACCCGTGAGCGTCTGATCCTCTTCGTCCTGCTCGGCGCCGGGTTCATGCTCGCCGTCGACTTCTCGATCCTGAACGTCGCCTTCCCCGAGATCGGCGCGGGCGTCGGCCTGAGCCGCGGCGCCCTGCCGTGGATCACCACCGCCTACATGCTCCCGGCCGCCGGCTTCACGCTCGTCTTCGGCCGGCTCGGCGACCTGGTGGGGCGGCGCCGGCTCTTTCTCGGCGGGATCTCGCTGCTGGTGGCGGCGAGTCTGCTCGGCGGGTTCGCCGGCGGGCCCGGGCTGCTGCTCACCGCCCGCGTGCTGCAGGGCTTCGCCACCGCGATGGCGACGCCGGCCGCGCTGTCGCTGCTCACCAGCACCTTCCGGGAGGGCGCCGCCCGGGATCGCGCGCTCGGCCTCAACGGCGCACTGCTGTCCGGCGGCTTCACCGTCGGCGCGATGGTCGGCGGGAGCCTGGTCAGCCTGCTGAGCTGGCGGGCCGCGTTCTTCATCAACGTGCCGGTGGCGATCCTGATCCTCGCCGTGGCGCCGGCGCTGCTCGTCGAGGGGGCCCGCAGCGGACACCCGCGGCTGGACCTGCCCGGCGCGGTCGCCGTCACCGGCGGGCTGCTGGCCGCCACCTACGCGATCATCGAAAGGAACTGGCTCGCCGGCGCGGTCGCGGTCGTACTCCTCGTCGCCTTCTTCGGCATCGAACGGCGCGCGGCCGTGCCGCTGGTCCCGATCCCGGTCCTGCGTCGGCCGACGGTGGCCTGGGGCAACGCCGGCGGACTGGTCGCCTTCACCATGGAGCCGGCCATGATCTTCCTGATGACCCTCTACCTACAGGGCACGCTGCACCTGTCGCCGCTGGCCACCGGCTTCGTGTTCGGCGTGCCGGGCCTGGCCTCGATCGGCGCCGGCGTGGTCGCCGGGCGCTTCCTCGGCCGGCACGGCGCGCGCCGCGTCCTGACCGCGGGGCTCACGGTGCAGGGCCTGGCGACGCTGCCGCTGCTGCTCACCGGCTCCGGCCGCTGGGCGCTCGCCGTGCTGATCCCGGCGTTGTTCGTGGGCTTCTTCGGGCACGTCACCGCGATCGTCGCCTACACCGTCACCGGCACCTCCGGCCTGCCGGATGCCGAACAGGGCCTGGCCACCGGCCTGACGCTGATGACGCAGCAGGTGGCGATCACCTCCGGCATCCCGATCCTCAGCGCTGTGGCAGCCACCCGCAGCGGCGACCTGGCCGGCACGCACCTGGCACTGGCGGTCGACGTCGCCGTCACGCTGGTCGGCGCCGCGCTGGTCTGGGTGGGTCTGCGGCCTCGGGCACCACGGCCGCCCGCTCGCCTGACCGCCACGTCCGCTCGGCCGGCCGACGCCCCCGCCGAGCCGGAAGCCGTCTTCACGAAGACTTCAGGTCAGCCTGCGACCCTCGCGTGATCCGGTGTATCGCGCCGCTGTCGACGGTGCGATCCACCGGATCCCCCTCAGTGCTGGACGCAGAGCCGGACGCGGTGCCAGACACAGCAATGGATACAGCACCAGTCACAGCACTAGTCGCAGTACCGGAGCGGCCCCAGCGCCCCGCGGCGTAGCGGACCGCTCCCACCGCCGGCGGCTCGGTCACCACGGTGACCGGCCCCGGCGCCCGCTCGCGCACCCGCGTCAGCAGCCTGTCATGCCCGGCCGCCGCCACCGACCCGCCGAGCAGCACCTGCGGTCCGCTCAGCTCCAGCCGCCGCGCCGCCGCCGCGGCCATCCCGGCGATCTCGTCGCCCAGCACGTCCACCAGCAGCCCGGCCACCTCGTCCCCGGCCTCGGCGCACGCGAACACCGCAGGAGCCAGCTCCGCCGCCCGCCGGTCCGACTCCTCGCCCCGGTGCATGGCCAGCACCACGTCCAGCACCCGGGCCCGCGCGAAGTGCCCGGTCACCGCCGCCGTCAGCGCGGTCGCCGGGCCCCGGCCGTCCTCGGCCCGCACCGCCCACCACAGCGCGGCCCGGCCCAGAACCCCGCCCCCCCCCCACACCCCCGACGGCAGCCCCATCCCCGGAAACCCCGCCACCCGC
>JABFXP010000463.1 GCA_013361685.1 Catenulispora sp. | reverse complement strand
CCCAACCCCAACCCCAACCCACAGACCGAACCAGCCACCACCCCTCCCCCACCATCACACCCGCCGATCCCGCCGCCCTCCCCCGATCGCAAGCGACCGCCACCGGCTGGCCTGCCGCCGCGTCGTCCCCACCGACTTCGCCTCCGCCTCGGCCTCGGCCTGGGCGGCGGCGGCGCGGTCGCCCGTGGCGCGTAACGCCCTCGCGAGGTCGGAGAGTATCTCAGCCTCCTGCCACGGCTCCTCGTAGCGGGCGGCGGTGGCGGCGGCCTCTCGGTACAGGCGAGCTGCGTCTGCCGCGCGGCCCTGTGCCATCCACACCGAGGCCTGCATCCAGCGGACGCGCATGAGGCCCCAAGGGTCGTCGTAGCGGGCGGCCAGGGCGGCGGCGTCTTCCAGGTGCTGGTCGGCGACGTCGAGGCGGCCTTCTTCGCGGCGGGCCCAGGCCAGGACGCGGAGGGTGTAGCTCTCCCACAGGCCCAGCCCCAGTTGCTGAAAGGTCTCCAGGGCTGGCAGGACATGTTCCACCGCCTCATCGACGCGTCCTTGCTCCAGGCGGAGCATGCCTATACGGCGGCCGACGACTGCGGTCCAGTAGCGGTAGCCGGAGTTGTGGAAGGTCTCGTAGGCCTGCCAAATCAGAGCTTCGGCTTCGACTGGTCGGTGCTGGCGGAGGCGGAGCATGCCCAGGTCGAAGACCGCTGAGGCGCGCCAGTACCAGTGGCCGAGCGTTGTGAGCGTTTCGACCGCTGAAGTGAGCTGCTGTTCAGCCTCGGCGAACTTGTAGCGCCGGTTGAGCAGCACCCCCAGGTCGCGGCGGGCACGCGCTGCCTCGGCCGGTTGGCGCACGTCCCAGTCGGCCCCCTGCTCGACGGCGTCGCCCTCGAAGAGCTCCAGCGCGGCGCGTATTGCCTCCTCGGCGTCGGTGAAGCGGCGCAGCCCCGCGTAGGCCTCGCAGAGGTCGCGCAGGACGCGGGCTTCGGCGAGTTTGTTGCCCAGCGCACGGGACAGCTCCAGGGCGTTCTCGAGGTCGTGGACGGCTGCGGCGAAGTGGCCGGCGAAGTAGTGCCCGCGGCCGATCCAGCGCAGGGTGTAGGCCTCGCCGGGGCGGTGTCCTATCTCCTGGCATAGCCGGAGCGAGACGGTGAAGTGCTGCTCAGCCTCGTTGAAGCGGTCCTGGTAGTGGCGGAGCACACCGTAGCCCTGGTGGATGATGGACTCCGCACGCTGGTCGCCGCGGCGAGTGGCGGCTGACAGTCCCGCGCGCAGGACGTCATCCCAGCGGTTCCAGACCGTGTAGACGGTCTCCAGCACCCGGGCCAGGACCACCGACATCTCCCAGCACAGATCCCACAGCTGGAGCTCATGCGCCCGCTCCACCATGCGCCCCACCCGGCGGCAGTCACCGAGCAGCCAGCGGGTCGGGCCGTACTCGGCGTAGCGGAGTAGGTCGGGGTCGTCGACGTGCCAGTGCTCGGCGCGAGTCGGCAGGGTGCCGCCGGCCCGGCCGTGGCGCGGGACGGTCGGGTCGGTGAGGTGCTCGGCGTACTCGGCGAGGGTGAGGAACGCGCCGCCGAGGCGGGCCAGGGCCGCACGCTGCTGCTCGGGGGCGTCCTCGTCGGCGAGGCGCTCCTCGGCGTATTCGCGGACGAGTGAGTGGAAGCGATACTCGGTGCCGCTGGAACTGCCCCGGGCCGCGCGCTCGAGTAGCTGGGCCTCCACAAGGTCCTCCATGACCAGCGGGGCTTCAGCGACCGGGATGTCGAGCAGCGGCGCCGGGGCCCACTCACGGAGCGACACGGAGGGGAAGAGGGTCAGGAGACGGAAGGCCTGCTGGCTGCGGGGGCTGAGGTCGGCGTAGGAGACGGCGATGGCATCACGGACACGGACGTCACCGGAACGGAACTCGTCGAGGCTGAGCCGCCCGGCGAGCTCGGCGAGGGTCCAGTGTTTGTTGGCACCGAGGCGCGCCGCCACCAGTCGGAGGGCAAGTGGCAGACCACCACAGGCGCGGATGATCTGCCGCGCGGCATCGGGCTCGTCGGCGACGCGGCGGGCGCCCACCTGCCGGATGAGCAGTTCGCGGAGGGTGTCGTCATCAAGCCCGCCGACGGTGAAGGGATCGGCTTCGAGCAGGCCCAGAGGCCGCCGACTGGTGATGACCGTCGCGGAGCCACGGACGCGCGCGAGCAACGGCCGCACCTGCGCGGCGGACTTGGCATCGTCGAGGACCACGAGGACACGGCGGCCGACAAGCCGGTCGTAGTAGAGGCGACGGCGGGCGTCCTCCTCCGGCGGGACCTCGCTGGCCCGCACCCCCAAGGCGGACAGCAGGCGGCCGAGGGCGGTGGCCGGGTCGGGGGCGTCGAGGCCGGTGGTGCCCGCTTCGCCGAGGGCGAGGTAGAGGACGCCACCGGGGTAGTCGCCGCGCACCTCCTCAGCAAACTGGATGGCCAGCGAGGTCTTCCCGACGCCGCCCATGCCGTAGAGCGCGAGGACCGGAGCGCCACGACCGTCGTTGGCGGTGCGCGCGAGCATCGTGCGCAACTGGTCCAGCTGCGACCGCCGCCCGGTGAACTGCGGATCAGCCGGGGGAAGCTCCATGGAGGTGGTGGGGCCCGGCGTATACGGAGTCTGCCGCTGCGGAGCCCCCAACGCCGGCGCAGGCGTCCAGTCGACCGGCACCTGCGGCACCCGCGGCACCTCCGGGACCTGGTTCGTCCCCTCCACGAGCAGCCACTCGGTCCCGATCGCCAGGATCCCGGTGATGAGCGACACGGCTATCAGCGCCAGCGTCCACACCACGAGGTTCCCGCGCGTGGACACCTGCAGGATGATCGACCCCGACGTCACGATCGTGTTGCCGATGACCAGGATGAACCGCCGCCGCTGCCCAGGCGTGAGGCGTACCAGCCGTCGCGGATGGTTGAGCCACCGGAAAATGCGATGGCGGCCGGGCGACGCTGGGACCATGGCTCTCCTGTCTCACAGGGCTGATGTGTTCATTAACCCAAAGAGCGGAGAAGCGACGCAAGGGTGTCGGCCGCGGGCAGCGGGGAGGGCAGCGGGAAACGGGATCAGTCGCCAGCCGGGGTGAAGTCGGTCAGCGTGAAGGAGAAGGGAGCGGGGAGTTCGAGCTCTGATCCGCAGGGGACATGGTGATCGGTCCGAGTTCTGCGCGGTACTCGGGGCCGAGCGTCGC
>JABFXP010000203.1 GCA_013361685.1 Catenulispora sp. | reverse complement strand
CCGCTGGAGGCGAGGGCCCCACGCTGGCGTGACGGTGGCGCAAATAGGATCAGCCTATTGAATCTCGAGCTAAATGCGAGTAGGGTTCGTGCCTTTCTGATACCGTCCGGTCACGCTATGCTGTGGCTTGCCGGGTGAGACGGCGACAGCGGACGTCAAGGATCCCCCAGTGGTTTCCCAAATCTTGGTAAGGATCTTGGTCAGAACCCTGATATGATCCGCCATCGGCTCCCTCGTCGACTCTTGATTGAGTTCAGGTAAACATAGGCGGCTACCGTGAGAATCCAACCTCGTAAGCAGATCTTGGACATCTGGGACCACATGCTTCGGGACTGCTTCGTCGAGGGCAAGTGGGTGTGGGGCGGCCGGGCCGAGTCGAACCCCATCTCCGACGCCGAACAGCTGCTGTGCCTGCTGTACCCGATCACCCAGATCGACACCTTCGGCATCTACGACCCGGACTCGGTCCCGGCCGACGTGCTGGCCGCCCTGCGGCCGCTGGGCGAGTCCTCGCGGGTGCCGCGGGCGCTGGTGGACGTGTCGTTGGAGTACTTCAACAACCACACCACCGAGGAGGGGCAGCCGCGGTTCGGCGCCGGCAGCTACCTGCGCGCCCTGGACCCGGACGCGCCGCCGCCGCAGGACCAGCCGACGCAGGAGCTGGAAGTCGTCGACGCCTACTCCATGTCGATCACCTTGTGCCTGTCGCTGCTGGTGTTCGTCAGCCGGCGCTTCGAGCTGGAGGTGCAGACCAAGCAGCGGGAGAAGCTGGTCCAGCTGCGCCTGCACGCCTCCAAGCGGCTCACCGCGGCCATGATCGGCATGCTGCGCAGCTTCGTGGTGAACGCCGTGAGCGTGGACTCCGAGCCGGGCCAGGCCATCTTGAACATGCTGCGGCAGGGCGACACCACCGACGCCGAGCTGCAGCAGGGCCTGAACGACCGGTTCGGCCGGCTGCGCAGCCAGCTGCTCACCGACGTGCGCCTGGGCGTGCCGGAGGACACCAAGCCCGACCCGGACCAGCTGTTCGAGTGCGGCTGGTCCTGGGGCATCGCGGTCGGCGCCGCCGAGCTGGAGGACTACGCCGACGAGTACGAGGCGGCCACCAAGCCCGGCTACGCGATGGCCCGGCCCTGGCTGTACTTCACGGTGTCGGCCCTGGACGGCATCGTCGACTTCACCTCCCGCCGGATCACGGCCCTGAACATCCTGGACGAGGAGCAGCGCCGGCTGGCCGACGCGCTGGCCCTGCGCTGGGACCTGACGCAGCGCTACTGGTCGGCGGTGGCGCGCTTCGACCCCGAGCAGTGGCCGCTGGAGGACATCCCCTGGCGGACCAGTGACGGCGAGGAGTCCGACTACTATTCGCTGTGCGTCATGTCGGTCCTGATCAAGGACCTGATCGCCCGGCAGGCCACCGACGCCGACCTGATCAAGGCCGTCGGCATCCTGCAGGAGCTGGCCGTGCGCGGCCGCATCACCCGCCGGATGACCACGCACGACCCGCAGGCCGCCCTGCACTACCCGGGCGTGAGCCAGGGCCTGAACGGCAGCGAGGACGCCGTCGGCCAGCGGCTGGCGCTGTACACCGCCGACTACGCGCCGCTGATCATCAAGCGGTCCCTGCAGGCCGCGCAGCTGACCGACAACGTCGAGGCGCGCGAGTCGCTGATGACCATCGCCGAGTCGGCCATGGACCACCTGGCCGACCGCCGCCTGGAGCGCGGCGGCTACGCCGTCGAGCTGTGGGACGACGTCAGCCACTTCCCCGGGCTGGAGGGCCTGTCCTTCGAGAAGCCCTCCTGGTACCTGACCGAGCGCGTGGTCGAGGCGCTGGTGGCCACCGCCGCCACCTTCGAGCAGGAGCCGCCGCGCTCCATCCGGATGTACGAGCACCTGCTCCGGCTGCTGAACGAGGCCGACCACGTCTACAACCAGGAACTGATGCGGGTCAACATCAACGACCGCTCGCAGCTGCGCGACCGCCTCGACGAGATCGGCCAGAACATCAAACGAGCCCGTGAGATCAGCTACCGCCGCACCAGCACCGCCATCGCGCTCACCGAGCGCGCGCTGCGGCTGCTGGACGCCCTGGAAGAAGCTCGCGACGACGCAGGGCGGAGCCGCTGACGTGCTGGTTTTCTCCTCATCCGACAAGGGCGGCACCGGACGCTCGGTGACCAGCTGCAACCTGGCCTATCGGCTCTCGCTGAGCGGCCAGGACGTGGCGTACCTCGACTTCGACTTCGGCTCCCCGACCGCCGGCGCGATCTTCGAGATCCCGACCCTGGAGCGCGGCACGCCGGACGGCGGCCTGCACTCCTACATCCTGGGCAAGGTCGCCGAGCCGGTGCGGGTGGACGTCCGGGTGGTCACCGAGCGCACGGCGCTCAAGGAGCGCCCGCCGGGCTCGGGCAAGCTCTCGCTGTTCCCCGGCGACGTCGGCGGCGCGGAGTTCCATCTCACCAACGACCACATCAAGAAGGCGATCGACCTCTTCGAGACGGTGGAGCGGGAGTTCGACGTCGCGATCGTCGACCTGAGCGCCGGCCGGTCCTCGGCGCTGGACATGTCGCTGCAGGCGGTCGCGCCGAAGGTCCGCCCGAAGAAGGCCGACCCGATCCGCTGGCTGCTGTTCCACCGCTGGACCACCCAGCACGTGATCGCCGCCAGCGGGCTGCTGTTCGCCGACAACGGCATCATCGCCTGCGCCACCAACGCCGGCTTCGACCAGCGCGGCTTCCGCTCCATGGTGCGCACCATCCGCACCGCCGTGCCGGACGACACCGCCTTCGGCAAGGAGACCACCGCCGAGCAGGAAGCGTGGCTGCGTAAGAGCGACGACATCCTCAAGGGCCTGGCCAAGGCCCGGGGGCTGGGCCAGGACCTGCTGGCCGGGCTCACCCCGCTGGAGCCGATGCTGCTGTGGCGGGAGCAGGTGATCATGGACGTGGACGTCAAGCGGCGGCTGGCCAAGCGCGCCACCACCAAGGCCTTCGACGAACTGGCCGAACGGATCATCAACGACGACGCTTGGGAAGGGTTCTGATGACAGCAGTGACGCCGACCCGGGCGTCGTCCACGCCCGCGCGGGTCTTCTCCGAGCGCAACCAGGGCACGACGGTGCAGAACCTGCCGCTGTCGCACCTGTCGATCGAGGTCGGCCACTTCTACATGGACGACCTGGAGAACGGCGAGGCCCCGATCCGCCGGCAGTTCGAACGTGTCAAACCCTGGCTGGACGCGGCCATGGCCACCGTGGTGTGCGGGGAGGAGAAGCCGCGGATCAGCACCTGCTTCCTGATCGACGACTACTTCCAGCGCTGGCCGGACGCCTCGGAGATAATGGAGAAGCTGCTGCGCCTGGCCCGCGAGTCCGGCGTGGCGATCGACTACGTCGCCCGGGAGTCCTCCTGCGCCCGGCGCCTGGACGGCTTCGGCGTGGCCGAACTGGTGGCCCGCCGGATACTGGAGGAGCCGGAGCCGGAGAACTCCACCGGGGGCCGCCCGCCGACCGCGCACACCGGCTGGCTGTCCAACGGCCGCCCGCCGCGCGAGGCCACCGTGCTGAACGTCATGGAGGCCCACGACTGGGAGGCGGCCAGCGAGTACGGCAAGCGCAACCACTCCATCTTCCTGGACGTCGAACTCTGGAAGGACCGGGCCGAGCCCGGCGCGGACGAGGAAGAGGTGCTGAGCCAGCGGCTCTACTCCTGTCCGTTCCTGGCCGCGGTCTGGCAGCTCGTGCGCCTGGGCCTGCTGCGTAAGGACGGCGCGCCGGCGCTGGAGGTCACCGACTGGGACGGCCACTGGCGGGACGAGTGGAGTCAGTTCCCGGACATCGTCAAGGTCAACCCGCAGGCCAAGCCGTTCTACGCCTACCGCTCGCTGAGCATCATGCCGCAGCACTTCCTGGGCATCGAGCACGCGGTGCGCACCATCATCGACCACGTCCTGCTGGACCAGCCGGTCGTGGAGTCGCTGCTGCTGCGCGCCCAGGACAAGAAGATCATCCTGCCCTCCGCCGTCGCCGACCGGATCAGCCACCACTTCCTTGAAGGCGGACAGTGATGGCGCGGCCCGACGCGCCCCGGCACCCGACAGAACAGCACCGGCCGCAAGTCGTCCTCGGCGCAGTGACGACCGGACTGCTGAACACCTCCGAGCCGCTTCCGTTGGAAGCGGCTCGTCAGGCCCTGGCCCTGTTGCCGGGTGTCAGCGCCGACTGGCGCCGGCACCCCATCGAGCAGGTCGTCTCCCCGGACCTGTTCTTCGGCCTGGACTGCAAGCTCGCGGTGCGCAGCGGTGCGCAACCGCGGGTGATAGGGACCGCGCGCGCCCGGGCCGTGCTGACCGCCGGCCACGTCCTGCAAGGCTCCGCCAGCGTGGCGGTGGTGCTGGACGCCTCCAAACGCCGGCTGCCGTGGGCGCACTACGCCGCCCGCACCGGCATGGTCGAGGCCATCAACAAAGCCGATCCGGCCGATCTGGTCAACGGCTTCCTGCACGGCAGGTCCGGCAGCACCGTGCTGGACCTGGGCAAGACCGGCTCCTACGTGATGTCCCTGCTGGACCGGGTCCCGCAGGTCGACCGGCAGGCCCGGCTGAAGACCCAGACCTGCCGCCTGCTGTGGGCCGCGCATCTGCGGGAGGACGTGGAGCCCGACGGGCGGGTGGAAGCCGGCGACGACGGCGTCTTTCGCGTGCGGATGTCCACGCCGTCGGAGTTGCTGCCGCAGTTCGTCGAGTTCTGTGAAGTGCTCGCCATGCACGACTGGCTGTTGTCGGCGCTGAAGAACGCATTCGACCGTTCCGCGCGCCGGGGGCGCCGTGCCGAGGACGAGATCGACCCGGCTCTGAGTTACCTGGGGCACATCTGGAATCCCACTGCTCATCTGCCGCATGAGATGCGATGGCTGTGGCAGGCGCTGGAGGACGAAGCACAGCTGACGTGGGAGTGGCAGTCCACTTTGACCCGGGTGAGGGACAAAGTGACTCTGTTGACACGAAAAGCGATCGAAGAGACCCTGCATAAGGAGTCCGTGTAGGGGGTCGATCGATAGACAGGGGACGGGGTGGGGGACCCGCTGTCAGTAAGGACAGCGCGTGAGGAGGATTTGTCGCGCATCGCCGAACTCGAGAACCTCGTCTTCGAGGACACCGGGTTCAGCTTCTCCGCGCTGGTGCAGCTGTTCGGACCCTCCGGCATCACCTGGCTGGTGGCGGAGGACGACGACGGTATCTGGGGATACTCGCTCAGCGTCCGGGCCACAGACGACCCGCAGGTCGGCTGGATCATGGCCTTGGGCGTCCATCCCGAACGAAGGGGGGAGCGGATCGGGTGGCACCTGTTGGACGAGAGCATCGCGGAGTTACAGAGCAAAGGGATCAACACCATCAAGCTGACGGTGATTCCAGAAAACGCGGCGGCCGTCGGGTTGTATATGCGCGCCGGTTTCCAGGACAGCGGCCAGTGGAAGGAAGGAGATCTGGGAGACGGCGCGGTCCGCAAGATACTGACGCTGTTGTTGCCGCCGGAGTGAAGCGTTTCGCCCGCTGCTACAACCGGAACCAGCGCCGAATCAGCAGCACAAAGAAGATATTCCGTAATATATCGCCGATGTAGGTCTCGATCTCCAGGGCCGGCTCCCACTTCGCCGACACGAACTTCGCATCGCCCAGGCCCATGGGATTCACAAAGTTCTGTATCGCCATGTAAAAGGCGTCGCCGGCGCTCGCCTGCGGATCCCGCGGCAGATGCAGCAAGTACCCGATGAACGCCGCGATCGTCGCGGCGATCCAGATCAGCAGCCGCATCGGCTTGTATCCGTACCCGAACAGCGCCCAGGACAGCGTCCACATCGCCCGCATCGGGTTCCACCACGGATACGTGCGCCGGTGCGCGCTGGACTTCAGATACTCGCACCGGTCCTCGTCCCGCCGGTGCTTGAACCTGCCGTGGATGGTCGCGGCCTGGTCGAACGCCGCCGCGGCGAACCGCGGCAGGCCGACGGTGACCAGGTCCTTGCCGGTCCGCTCCAGCGCGTTGGCGATCACCCACCCCTCGACGCTGTTCAGCCACACCCGGCCGTTGGCCTCGGCGCTGGCCGCCAGCATGGTGGCTATGAGCTCGGCGTGCGGCTGGTCGAACGGGGCGGTGCGGTCGTAGAACTCGGCCAGCACCAGGATGCCCGGACGCGCCGAGGCGGCCGCGTTGACGAAGTTGCGCTGCGCGCCGAGCTGCCGGCGTTCGTAGTCGAGCAGGATGACCTGTTCGTCGAATTCGCGGTGGCTGACCCGCCGGGAGGCGCGCTCCTCGCGGGAGCGGGCCAGGTTCGGGTGGCGGTAGCGCTGTCCGCGCTCCAGGTCTTCCGCGATGGCGTTGGCCGTGGCGGTGACGAGTGTCTTGAAGGTGCTGAGCCGTGCCTCGCCGTCCTCGTCCGGAGCAGCCGTCACCGCAGCTCGCCTGTACGGCGCAGCCGATCCATCGATGTCCCCCTGTGATCTGCCGTGACCGGCTCTCAGTATGTCGGATGAAAGAGGTGTTGAACACAGTGTGTCGGTGAAAAGCGTGAAGGTTCCGGACGATCGGCGGTGATCCGGCGCCGGCGGCTCAGTTTCTCCGGGAGCGCAGGCCGAACTGGTCGCGCAGGTCGCGGACGCGGGTGGTGTGTCTTTCGAATATCCGGCTGTAGCGGGTCTGGTCTTCCAGGGCGGTCCAGAAGGTCTTCATCTGGGGGCTGAGATGCGTCGGCGGCATCCAGAGCGGCACCAGCTGGTTCAGCGCGAAGCCCAGCTTGTCCAGGTGCTCACGAAGGAGGTCGCGCGCGAGGTCCCGTTCGGCGCGGTCCAAGACGGCCTCCTGCATCGTGTTCAGCAGCCATTCGTGGCGGGCGAACTCCTCGCAGAACCGATCGAGCATCGCCAGGTCCGCCGGCCGGCCCTGGAAGCGGAGGAAGTGCAGGCCGGGGGCGACGCTCTTGGTGAGGTGCATGACGGCGGCGTCGTCGTGGCCGGGGTCCAGGATCGCCGCCCAGCGCACCACGCTGGTGCGGGCCCGCAGCGGCGTGGAGTGGTCCAGCATCGGATCGGCCTGGACCGCCTCGATCACGCGGTCGCTGATCGAGGCCAGGTCCAGGTCCAGGCCCCGGGCCGGCACGGCGGCGTCGAGGAACCCGTCGGCCACGTCGGCCGGGTGCGGCCACCCCATGATCTCGGCCGTCCCCGGGCGCCGCAGGTAGTGCCGCCAGGCCTGGCGCTCGGCCGCGCCGACGGCGGTGAGGGTGACCTGCGCCGAGCCTTGCAGGACCCGTCCGCTGGTGGTGATCGCGTGGCTGAGCACCGTTCCGACGGCCCGGCTCCGGCCGCGGCGGGCCAGCCGCAGCCCGCAGTCGATCCCGCAGATCTGGTCGGCGGAGACCACGCGGCGGACCGGGCGCTCCACGTGGCTCACCGGGGCGCCCGGGGTCAGCCGCATCAGCGCCACGGTGGCGGGCGTGGCCAGCGGGTCGCGGTTCTGGAGCAGACAGGTCCGGACCTCGCCGAGGACGACGGCCGTGGCGGCGGTTCCGGCGCCCGTCGCCGCCGCGGCGCGGCTATGTGTCGGGGCGGACATAGGAGTCGTCCAGGAAGTCGTCCAGGAACAGGTGGCTGATCCGGCCGATCGGAGCGGACGGGAGCGGGAACGGGACGGGTTCGGCGAGCGCCCGCTCGGCGATCAGGCTCAGGACCCTGTCGTCCAGCCGGACGTGGTCCAGGACGATCCCGGCCGCGAGTTCGGCGTCCCGGTGCCGGGACGCCAGCAGCGAAAGCGCCTGATACGCGCAGAACGGCGCCGGGTCCGGCGTCAGCTGCGTGATGCTGGGCAGCTGCGACCACAGGTCGGGCACGGGTTCGTCCGGGGCGAACCGGTAGGGCACGGCCACGGCCTCCCCGGCGTCGCGGAGCAGGCCCAGGCGCAGCAGGTGCCATACGGCGGTGAGCAGGGATATCGAGTACTGTCGCCCGCTTCCGGACGGGGTTCCGGCCAGGGGATGGGTGTGCGTGTCGGTGGCGGCACCGCCGGCGGTCCCGCCCTCAGAGTCCTGATCCAGGCTCCACAGTTCCACGTCGACGAACACCGAGTGCCGCTCCCGGCCGAACACCACCGGCGGCGACCACGCGGGCGGGTCGTCCATGGCCGACCGGAAGTCGGGGGAGCGCTGCCCGTTCGCCAGCCAGCCGGTGTGCTCGGTCGGCGGCCGTGAGCCGTTCGCCCCGACCGCCGCCTCCGGCACGATCAGCGAGGCGACGATGTCGGCCAGCGGGTGCCGGTCGCGGAACCCCGGGCGGGGGCGGTCGCACGCGACGGCGCAGCCCGCGTACCGGGCCAGGTAGTCGACGCCGAAGCCGGCGGCGTCCGCGGCCCGGGCGAGCAGTTCCATCGCCGCCGCCGGCTCCGGCGCCTTGAGCGCCGAGGCGGAGGGGCTGTGGTCGTCGACCAGCAGGCAGGTGCTGATCCGGGCCCGGTGCCCGAACCGGTCGCGGACCTGCTTGCCCGCGGCCTCCAGCCACGGCGCGGCCTGCTCCAGCCGGCGGGCGACCGGCCGGCCGGGATCGGCGAAGTCCTCCGGCCGCACCCGCCCGACCTGGATCGAGAGGTGGGCCAGCGGTACCTGTTCCAGGTGCGGGGTCTCGCTCAGCTCGCGGTAGCTGAATTCCACGTCGCTCACAACCCCTCCCAGAACCGCTGGTCGGACAGCCTCGTGGCGAGGTCTTCGAAAGCCTGCACGGTGGCCTGGTTGGCGATCTTGAGCCGGCTCACGTCCGCGTCGTCGATCACCCGCTCGCTCCACTGCAGGATGGGATCGTAGGGAATCACCCCGGCCAGCCGGGAGCGTCCCATGCGCAGGCGGTCGGCGCTCTCCCGGAGCCGCTGATCGTAGCTGCGCAGCCAGGCGGCCTGCGGCGCCCGCTCGACCGCTCCCCGGTCCACACCCAGGTCCACCACGGCGGTGCGGACGAAGCGCATCGCCGCGTCGAGCCGGGTCCGGTCGTGGCCGCGCCGCAGGCCCGTGGCGAGCAGGCCCTTGTCGCCGAACACCAGGCCGTGCGCGGCCACGATGTGCTGCGCGCTCCAGCGGTGGAAGACCAGCCAGCGCCAGGAAGCGTTCGCCAGCTCGGGCCGGGCCGTGGTCTCCAGCACCAGGTCGGTGGCGTAGGAGCGGCCGGCGGACAGGTCGACGACGCAGACGTCGAATTCCCGGTCCAGCTTCAGGAACAACTGCGCGCAGCGGGCCGGCATGTCCGCGCTGATCGGGAACTCGCCGCCGTCCCGGTCCCCGGGCAGCAGCGTCAGGCGCCCGTGGGAGGGGTAGCGCCCCAGGTCGCGCAGCGCGTCGCTGTCCGAGTGCAGGGCGGCGTCCAGCTCCACGGCATCGGTGTGCCGGGTGAAGTAGGAGTGCAGGCCCGAGCCGTCCACGCCGCGCTCGGCCTTCGGGATGTCCAGGACCGCACCGGCCGTCGGCGACCCGAAGTCGAAGTCGAGATAGGCCACCGCCTCGCCGCGCAGGGCCAGCCGGTAGGCCACGTTGCAGCTGGTGACCGACCTCCCGGTGCCCCCCTTGTCGGAGGCGGCGAACACCAGCACGTCACCGGCTCCGCGTCGCGAGCTGGACGGCCAGGACCAGTTCGTCCAGGTCCAGCAGGGCCCGGTCGGCCAGCGCCGCGGCGGTCGCCGGCCGCTCGGTGAGCAGCGCCTCGGCGCGGTTCAGCCGCTGGTCCACCTCGCGCAGCAGGCGCTGTACCTGGGTGCCGCCGAGGTCGGGCGTGGTCAGCCGCTCGCGGTCCAGGACGTGCCGGGCCTCGGCGATCTTGGCGGCGGCCTGGTCGCTCAGGGCCGGCTCGGTCGGCGGCGGGGCCTGGATCAGGGCGGCGGCGGCGGCGAAGGCTTGCAGCACGCTGTTGGTGAAGTCCCAGTAAGGCCGGTCCGGCAACGGCTCGTCCACCGTGGCGAAGACTTTGGCCAGGTCGTCCCACAGGCCGTCGTTTCGGCGGCGGGCGAGCAGGTGCTCCACCGCGACGTCGGCCGCTTCGGTCAGCCGGGTGCGGACCGGACGGCGGGTGGCGTGGCGGGCCATGCCGAACGCGGTCACCGCCAGGACCGCGGCATAGTCGACCGCGATCAAGGTCTCGACCCGGCCCCGGTCGTCCTCCCAGCCGGACAGCTCGATGGTCAGGCCGGGCAGATGCAGTTCGATGTTGAGGTCGCCGGGAACGGCGCGCCGGTTCAGCAGCCCGCGCCGGACCAGTTCCTCCAGCACGCCGGCGGCCCGCTCGACGGCGTCCTCCGGGTGCCGGCCGGCGAGTTCACCGCCCTGGGCCAGCGCCAGGCTCACGGCCGACACCGTCAGCACGCTGTAGTAGGGCGAGCTGACCCCGTCGGCGTCCTCCCACGGCACGTCCTCCATCGCCCACCGGCCGGCGCCGAACGTCGCGACCGTGGACCAGTACTGCACGGCCAGGCCCCACCGCACGTTCAACGCCTCGCGCAGCGCCATCTGGTCGTAGGTCAGCAGGCCCAGGCGCGAAGTGCGGGCGGAGAACAGACCGGTCAGGGCCTGGAGCGCGCCGACCGTGAAGTACAGCATCGGGCGCGGCTCGGCGATCCCGGGCCGCTGCGGCACGGCGTCGGCCGGGGGAACGTCGATGACGCCGGCGTCACGGGCCGTGCCCCAGGTCCAGCCGCACTGGAACAACCGCTCCGGATAGTCCCGCAGGGCCTGCTCGTACTCATCCGGCAGGCCGAACGTCAGCTCCGGAAGTTTGCGGCGCACCGGTTCCAGCCGGTCGCGCAGGTCTTCGGTGAGTGCCCGGCCGACCCGGCGTCCCTGGCTGATCCGGCCCAGAAGCCGGTCCTCGGCCTCCGACCCCGGCTCGACGACCTCGACCACGAAGGAGCGCAGGAGACCGACCATCGCGGCTGTCAGGCGGATCTCGGCCAGGGTCACGGCGGCGTCGATCCGGGCGCGCAGGACCCGCCGCTCGACGGTCTCCTTGAACCCGAGCAGGAAGGCCTTGGCGGCCAGGCACAGCGTGACGGAGATCCAGTACGACTCGGTGAGCTCGTGTTCGACCTCGTTCTCGGGCCCGGCCTCGTACCCGGAGCGGAAGGTCGGACCGAGCTCGTCGGTGTACCGCTGGAGGTACTCCTCCAGTGCTCCCAGCAGCAGCAACGGCAGGTCCAGCCCGGTGCCCAGGGGCTTGAGCGCGGCCAGCACGTCTTCGTCGACGGCGTCCGGCCGGTCCAGCGCGAAGCCCGGCACCTGCGCGGCCGGACCCAACAGGCACAGCAACTGCTCGGCGTCGCCGATGCTGTCCGGCCGGCCCCGCCCGGCCCAGTTCCACCCGCCGCCGTCGGTCGTCACCCGCGCGAAGGCGCGCCACGTCTCCAGAATGTGCCGACGCGGGTCGGTCCTCACCTGTGCGATCCCCCTGACCTGCCAGAGCGTGCGCTCGCCGAGCGCCGGCCCCACCCGGCGCATCCGTCAACAGCGAGTGCCTACCCTATTGCAGGTTTCTGATACCTCAGAAGGGAAACCACCAACCGGCCCCTGACCAGAGGAAAGATCAGAACCGGTACTCGTACGGCGTCGTCACGCTCAACGCCCGGAACCCCAGGCGCTCCAGGATCGGCCGGCTCTGGTCCGTGGCGTCCACCTGCAAGTACTCGCATCCCAACTCGGCCGCGATCCGCATCCGGTGGGCCACCAGCGACCGGTAGATCCCGCGCCCGCGCCACCGCGGCGCCGTTCCGCCACCCCACAGGCTCGCGAACCCGGTGCCCGGGTGCACCAGCATCCGCGCCGCCGACACCGGCTCGTCGCCGGCCATCGCCACCCACGTCCACACCGTCGCCGGGTCGGCCGCCAGCCGGGCCAGCACCCGGGCCCGGGCCCGCTGCCCGCCGCCGCCGAACGCCCCCTC
>JABFXP010000199.1 GCA_013361685.1 Catenulispora sp. | reverse complement strand
GGTCGCCCCCGGCGCGGTCGCGGCCGGCGCGGTCGCGGTGGTCACCGACGCCGCGGGCGCGGAACTGCTCGCCGGCCTGCCGGTGCCGCTGCTGGTGGTCGCGGACGTGCGCGGCGTGGCCGGCCGCCTGGCGGCGTTCGTCTACGGCGAGCCCGCCGAGCACCTGGCGATGTTCGGGGTCACCGGCACCAACGGCAAGACCACCACCAGCTACCTGCTCGACGGCGGGCTGCGCCGGGCCGGACGCACGACCGGCGTCATCGGCACCGTGCAGATTCTGATCGGCGACCAGGTCGTGCCCTCGGTGCGCACCACCCCGGAGTCCCCGGACCTGCAAGCGATCCTGGCCACCGCCGTGGAGAAGGGCGTCCAGGCGGTGTCGATGGAGGTCTCCAGCCACGCCCTGGCCTACGGCCGCGCCGCCGGGATCCGCTTCGAGGCCACGGCCTTCCTCAACCTCACGCAGGACCATCTGGACTTCCACGCCGACTTCGAGGACTACTTCGAGGCCAAGGCGAAGCTGTTCACCCCGCAGTACACCAAGCGCGCGATCGTCGACGTCGACGACGAGCACGGCCGGCGCATCGTCGAGCGCTGCCGTGCCAACGGCGTGGAGGTCCACACCTTCTCCGTCAAGGGCGTCCCGGCGGACTGGAGCGCGCAGGACATCGACCTCGCCGCCGACGACTCCACGTTCACCGTCGTGGCCCCGGACGGCAGCCGCCACAAGGCTTCCGCCGGTCTGCCCGGCGACTTCAACGTCGCGAACGCGCTGGCCGCGATCGTGATGCTGGCGGTCAGCGGCATCGAGCTGCAGACCGCGATCGCCGGCGTCGGCGACGTGCACGGCGTCCCGGGCCGGATGGAGCGGGTGCAGATCCCGGGCCAGGGCTTCCTGGCGGTCGTGGACTACGCGCACACCCCCGACGCGGTGCAGACCGCGCTGGCCGCGCTGCGCCCGCTGGCCGAGCGCGGGCACGGCCGGCTGCGCGTGGTCGTGGGCTGCGGCGGGGACCGGGACAAGGCCAAACGGCCGATGATGGGCGCCGCCGCGGTGCGGCTCGCCGACGAGGCCGTGTTCACCGACGACAACCCGCGTTCGGAGAATTCAGCCGACATTCTCGCGGCCGTCACCGCGGGCGCCGACGCCGAGCTGGCCGGGGCCGCGCAGAATTACCGCGTGGTCGCCGACCGGGCCGCGGCGATCGCCTACGCGGTGGCCGCCAGCCGCCCCGGGGACGTGCTGATCGTCGCCGGCAAAGGACATGAGCAGGGGCAGGAGATCGCAGGAGTGAAGAAGCCGTTCGACGACCGGGTGGTGCTGCGCGCCGCGCTCGAGGCGTCGGCCGGGACCGGGGCCGCGGCCGGGTCCGGGGCCGAGGCTGAGGGCGAGAAGGGCCGCAGCGAGCAGTGAGCCCCCATCGACTCGGCTGGATCGCGCGGACCGTCGGCGGGACGCTGACCGGTCCACCCGGAACCGGTGCCGACGCCGCCGCGGAACTCGCGGAGCTCGAAGTCACCGGGCCGGTGGTGTTCGACTCGCGGGACGCCGCCGCCGGCGCGCTGTTCGTGGCGTTCCCCGGTGAGCAGGCCGACGGCACGGACTTCGTGCCGACCGCCGTCGGCAAGGGCGCGGTCGCGGTCCTGGCCGCCCCGGACGCCGCCTACCGCAAACCGTGGGCCGGCCGCGGGAGCGTGCCGACGATCACCGTCGAGGACGGCGACCTGCTGCGCGCCCTGGCCGCGCTGGCCACCGCACACCTGGCGGAGCTGCCCCGCACCACGGTCATCGGCCTGACCGGCTCCTCCGGCAAGACCTCCACCAAGGACCTGATCGGCCGGCTGGTCGCCGAACTCGGCCCGACCGTGGCGCCCAAGGGCAGCTTCAACAACGAACTCGGATTCCCCATCACGGTGCTGCGGACCGACGAGGACACCCGGTACCTGGTCGCCGAGATGGGGGCCGCCGGGCGCGGCCACATCCGGTCCCTGACCGCCATCGCGCCGCCCCGGCTCGGGATCGTGCTCAACGTCGGCACCGCCCACGTCGGCCGGTTCGGCAGCGTGGCGGCCATCGCCGAGGCCAAGGGCGAACTGGTCGAGGCGCTGCCGGCGGCCGGGAACTGCAACCCGGACCGGGACGGCGTGGCGATCCTGAACGCCGACGACCCGCGGGTCCGGGCGATGGCCGCGCGGACCGCCGGGCGGGTCGTGCTGTTCGGCGAGGCCGCCGACGCCGACGTGCGGGCCGAGGACGTGCGGGTGGACGAGAACGGCCGGGCGTCCTTCACGCTGCTGTACCGCGACGGCGAGGGGCCGCACCGGATCCCGGTCGCGCTGCGCCTGGTCGGCGAGCACCACGTGTCCAACGCCCTGGCCGCCGCCGCGGCGGCGCTGGAACTCGGGCTGAGCGGCGAGCGGGTGGCCGCGGTGCTGTCGGCCGCCGAGCCGGACAGCAAGTGGCGCATGGAGATCCGCGAGTCCGCCGACGGCGTCACCGTGGTCAACGACGCCTACAACGCCAACCCCGACTCCATGCGCGCGGCGCTGAAGACGCTGGCGACGATGGCGCGGGCGCGTCCGGGCGCCCGTTCCTGGGCGGTGCTCGGCGAGATGGGCGAACTGGGCGAGGCCTCCGCGGTCGAGCACGACGGCGTGGGCCGGCTGGCGGTGCGGCTCAACATCAGCCAGACGGTGGCGGTCGGGGCCGGGGCGGCCGCGATCCACAGCGGCGCGTCCATGGAAGGGTCCTACGACGGGGAGTCGGTGGCGGTCCCGGACGCGGCGGCGGCGCTGGAGTTCGTCCGCGCCGGGGCCCGGCCCGGCGATGTAGTGCTGGTGAAGGCTTCGCGGTTCGTCGGGCTGGAGAAGCTCGCCGCCGCGCTCGTCGAACGTTCGACCTCGGGGGACGACCACAGCGATCACAGGGACGGCGACGCGCCGCAGGCGCGCGGTGCGGGAGGTGGCGGCCGGTGAGCACGTACGCGGCGATCCAGGCCGGGGTGGGCACGGTGGTGCCGCACGCCGGCTCGGAGAGCGGGCTGCAGATGCGCGGGGTGCTGTACGCGGCGGGCATCGCGCTGTTCTTCTCGCTGATCGGCACGCCGATGGCGATCAAGACCCTGGAGCGCTACGGCTTCGGGCAGCCGATCCGCGAGGACGGGCCGACCACCCACCAGGCCAAGCGCGGCACCCCCACCATGGGCGGCGTGGTGATCGTGCTGGCCACCCTGCTCGGCTACGGCTTCACCAAGCTGGCCACCATGCACGCCCCGACCGCCTCCGGGATGCTGGTGCTGTTCCTGATGGCCGGCATGGGCGTGGTCGGCTTCACCGACGACTTCCTGAAGGTGTTCCGCCAGCGCAGCCTGGGCCTGCGGGCCAAGGCGAAGATGGTCGGGCAGTGGATCGTGGCGATCGCCTTCGCGGTGATGGCGCTGCACTTCCCGAACGCGCACGGCTTCAAGCCGGCCGACACCCACCTGTCGTTCGTGCGCAACATCTCGGCGATCGACCTGGGCGCGGTGCTGTTCGTGATCTGGGCCGGGCTGCTGATCGCCGGCACCTCCAACGGCGTGAACCTCACCGACGGCCTGGACGGCCTGGCGACCGGCTCCTGCGTGATGGTCTTCGCCTCCTATGTGCTGATCGGCGTGTGGCAGCACGGCGAGTCCTGCGCGGTGCTGGTGAACCCCAACGGCGGCTTCGTCCACGGCTGCTATCCGGTCCGGGACCCGCTCGACCTGGCCATCGTCGCCGCCGCGGTGATGGGCGCCTGCTTCGGCTTCCTGTGGTGGAACACCTCCCCGGCGAAGATCTACATGGGCGACACCGGGTCGCTGGCGCTCGGCGGCGCCCTGGCCGGCCTGGCCGTCTGCTCGCAGACCGAGCTGCTGCTGGCCCTGCTCGGCGGCCTGTTCGTGATCATCACGCTGTCGGTGGTGATCCAGGTGGCCTACTTCAAGATCAGCGGCGGCAAACGCGTGTTCAAGATGGCTCCGCTGCACCACCACTTCGAGCTGGTGGGCTGGGCCGAGGTCACGGTCGTGGTGCGGTTCTGGATCATCTGCGGCCTGTTCTGCGGCCTGGGACTCGGCGTGTTCTACGCCGGGTGGATCACGGTCAGGTAGGGCCGGTCCGGCGGGTCTGAAGCGGGTCTGAAGCGGATCAGAAGCGGGTCGTCGCCGAGTCGGCGACGACCCGCCGGCCGCGTGCGAGGACGTCGCGCTCGGGCCGGTGGGGAACCGGTCGGGATCGGCCCGCCGGGCTGCCGAGGAGTTCCGGGGCCGGTTCCGCCGCTTCCGCAGTGTGGGGCGCGGCGTCCCGCTGCGCGCGACCAGGTCGTCGCCACTCGCCCGGCCAGCGCTGCTACTCGTGCGACCAGCTCTTGGCCACCCGCTCGGCCAGCGCCGCCAGGTGGAACCCGGCCCGCGCCATCGCCTCCTCGGCCGAGCCGGCCTGCTCGGCGACCTCGTACGCGGCCGCGAAGCCGGCGTTGGCGAGTTCGCGCTTGCCGACCTCGACGAGGCCGGCCAGGACGATGCACGGGCGGGCCGACGCCAGGGCGGCCTCGGCCACGCCGGTCGGGACCTTGCCGCCCAGGGAGCTGTGATCGAAGCGGCCCTCGCCGGTGATCACCAGGTCGGCACCGGCGATCAGGTCCGCCAGGCCGGTTTCGGCGATCACCGTGCCGATGCCCGGCACCCGGTGACCGCCGAGCAGCAGCAGGCCGTAGCCCAGGCCGCCGCCCGCGCCCGCGCCGGGGGCGTCCAGGGTGCGGCGGAGGGCGCCCGGCTGCTGGCCGATGGCGCCGGCCAGTTCGGCGAAGCGGGTCAGGGCGGCGTCCAGGCGCTGCACGTCGTCCGCGGTCGCGCCCTTCTGCGGGCCGAACACCGCCGCCGCGCCGCGTAGGCCCAGCAGCGGGTTGTCGACGTCGCTGGCGATCACCAGCCGCACCCCGGCCAGGCGGCGCCGCGGCTCGGTCAGGTCCAGCGACTCCAGGTCCCGCAGCGCCGCGCCGCCGCCGCGCAGCACCCCGGCCGGTTCGGCGCCGAGCGCGGCCAGCATGCCCGCGCCGCCGTCGGTGGTGCAGGTGCCGCCCAGGCCGACCACCAGCCGGGTCGCGCCCTCGTCCAGCGCGGCCTGGAGGATCTCGCCGACGCCGTAGGAGGTGGCCGCCTTGGCGTCCCGCTCTTCGGCGGAGACCAGATGCAGCCCGGCCGCCTCGGCGACCTCGATGTAGGCGGTGAGGCCGGCCTCCTGCGCCGGCACCGCCGCGCCCTCGCGGCGCACCAGCAGATACCGCGCGGTCACCGGCGTGCCCAGCGGGCCGGTCACGGTCGCCAGCCGCTCGCCGCCCTCACCCCAGGTCCCGGCGATGGTGTCGAGGAAGCCGGGGCCGCCGTCGGACATCGCGACGCCGATCACCTCGTCGTCCGGCGAGGTCCGCAGCCACCCCTCGGTCACGGCCTGCACGGCCTCGGGGGCGGTGAGGGTGCCGGCGAACTTGTCCATGGCGATGACGATGCGCACGCCCCGGATAGTAACCGTTTTCCCACGGCGGCCGGTGTGACGTCCGCCACGGGAGACCGCCGCCGGTTCTCGTCAGAGTGACGTCAGGGTATGATCTCTTAACGTCAGTTAGACGAAAAGGGGTACCGGGAAGATGACCACCACCACTTTCCAGGAGCCTGCGCCCACGCCCGTGAGCCTGCTCCTGCTCGGCCGCGGTGCCGACCCGCGCAGCGAGCGCGGCGTCGAGTGCCCCGGCGACCTCCCCAGTCCTTCCGACCCCGACCTGGTGGCCCGCGCCCAGGCGGCCAAGGCCGAGCTGGGGGAGCGGGTGTTCGTCCTCGGGCACCACTACCAGCGTGACGAGGTCATCCAGTTCGCGGACGTCACCGGCGACTCGTTCAAGCTGGCCCAGCAGGCCGCCGCCCGGCCCGAGGCCGAGTTCATCGTGTTCTGCGGCGTGCACTTCATGGCCGAGTCCGCCGACATCCTCACCTCCGACGCGCAGCGGGTCATCCTGCCGGACCTGGCCGCCGGCTGCTCCATGGCCGACATGGCCACCGACGAGCAGGTCGAGCGCTGTTGGGAGCGGCTGGAAGACCTCGGCATCGCCGAACGTGTGGTGCCGGTCTCCTACATGAACTCCTCGGCCGACATCAAGGCCTTCACCGGCCGGCACGGCGGCACGATCTGCACGTCCTCGAACGCGCAGCGGGCCCTGGAGTGGGCCTTCGCCAAGGGCGAGCAGGTCCTGTTCCTGCCCGACCAGCACCTCGGCCGCAACACCGCCGTCCGCGACCTGGGCTACTCGCTCGAGGACTGCGTGGTCTACAACCCGCACCGTCCCGGCGGCGGCCTGACCGACGACGAACTGCGCAACGCCAAGATGATCCTGTGGCGCGGCCACTGCTCGGTCCACGGCCGCTTCACCCCGGAGTGCGTGGACGAAGTCCGCGAGCGGATCCCGGGCGTGAACGTCCTGGTCCACCCGGAGTGCCGCCACGAAGTCGTGGAGAAGGCCGACTACGTCGGCTCCACCGAGCGCATCATCACCCTGCTGAACGACGCCGAGCCGGGCAGCGCCTGGGCCATCGGCACCGAGCTGAACCTGGTCAAGCGCCTCGCGGCCCAGCACCCGGACAAGCAGATCGTGTTCCTGGACAAGAGCATCTGCTACTGCTCCACCATGAACCGCATCGACCTGCCGCACCTGGTGTGGACGCTGGAGTCGCTCGCCGCCGGGCAGGTGCCGAACGTGATCGAGGTCGACGCCGAGACGGCGCACTACGCGCGGGTCGCGTTGGAGCAGATGCTCGCGCTGCCGTAGAGCGATAGGCGGTAGACGCCGCCTACGGATCCCTAGACGGGGCCGGACTCCTTCGGAGTCCGGCCCCGTCGGTTTAGTGCCGCTAGTGCTCGGCGGTGATCAGCGCGTCGAACATCCGCTGGACCGCCGCCGTCATCTCCACGCGCACGGCGGCGACGTCCTCCCCGGCCGCGAGCTTGTGCCGGATCTCGGCCACCACGGCGCGGAACGTCCCGGCGAGCGCGCCGGCCAGCAGCCGGGGGAGCGGGTCGCCGGGCGGCGCCTCCCCGGCCAGTACGGCGGTCAGCGCGGCTTCCGCGCGTTCGTTGATCTCCCGGGCGCGGGCGCGCAGCGACGGGCTCTGGTCGATGGTGCGCCAGAAGCCCTCCGCTTCCGGGGACAGGCCGATGGTCGGATCGCCCTCGGCCAGCGCCCGCAGCACGCCGTCGCGCACGGCTTGGCTCGGCGACCGCCCCCGCGTCCGGTCGCGCACCCAGTCCGCGAGCCGCCCCTCGACCTCGTCCTGGCGGTCGAAGAACAGGTCCTCCTTGGTCGGGAAGTAGTTGAACGCGGTGTTCACCGACACCCCGGCCGCCGCCGCCACCTCGGCCACCGTCACCTGCTCGAACCCGCGCTCGGTGAACAGCGCCAGCGCGGCGTCCGCCAGCGCGGCGCGGGTCCGCTGCTTCTTCTCCTCGCGAAGGCCCACGAGGGGCATCATACGGAACTTAGTGCTGCACAAATTTTTAAGTGACACCAAAAATATTGCTAGGGTGGCCGCATGACGTTCACCTTCGGCATCTATCCCGGCGGAGCGGCAGGCGGCGACGAGGGCGTCGTGGAGCCGGTCCGCCCCGACGACCCCGCCCTGATCCGCCAGGTCCTGGACGACCTGCACGGGGACGCCCCCGGCTTCCTGGTCCGCGCCTACCTGCCCTTCCGCCCGCCGCCCGGCACCGGCGAGCGGCCGGCGCCGGCCGAGCCCGAGAACCTGCTCGGGAACGGCCGCCGCCTGGAACTCGTGCTCGGCTACCGCGACCCGGCCGGCGACCTCGACGGCTGGCTCGCGTTCGTCCGCGAGGCGGTCCGGGCCCACGGCGACCGGACGGGCCTGCTCCAGATCTGCGAGGAGCCCAACGCCGACCTGCCCTGCCTCGACGGCCGGACCCCCGGCGTGCGCCGCGCGCTCGTCCACGGCGTCGTCGCGGCCGCCGACCAGGCCCGCGCCCTGGGCCTGGACCTGGCGGTCGGCTTCAACGCCGTCCCCGCCATCGGCCCCGACGTGTCCTTCTGGCAGGACCTCGCCGCCATCGCCGCCGCCGAGGCCCCGGGCTTCCACGACGCCCTCGACTACGTCGGCTTCGACTTCTTCCCCGACGTCTTCCGCCCGATCCCGCCGGCCGAGCTGACCCGTGCGGTGGAAGCGGTGCTCACCGACTTCCGCACGCGGGTCCTGCCCGCCGCCGGGATCGGCGCGGACACGCCGATCCGCATCGCCGAGAACGGCTGGTCCACCGGCGGCGGACGCTCCGAGCAGCGGCAGGCCGAGGTGGTCGAGGCGGTCCTGACCACCGTCCTGGGCCTCAGCGAACGCCTGGCCATCACCGGGTACAGCCACTTCTGCCTGCGCGACGCCGACACCGCCGCCTCCTCGCTCTATTACGGCTTCGGCCTCCTGCGCGACGACTACACGCCCAAGCCGGCCTTCGCCGTCTACCGCCGCGCGTGCCGTCACCAGCTCGTATGAAGTACCGCACTGCCCACTCACGCTCTCGCGGCACGTGTGCGACCATGGGGGTGGAATAGCTTCCGGCGGCGCGTGGTTGGCCCTGGTTGTGCAGGCGCGCTCCACGGGGCGCCGGTGTCCAGATGAAGGAGTACGCATATGACCGTGCAGACGGAGGCCTCGCAGGAGGCGACTGTCGCGCAGGGCATCGTCCTGACCGCGGAAGCCGCGGGCAAGGTGAAGTCCCTGCTGGAGCAGGAGGGCCGCGACGACCTGTCGCTGCGCGTCGCCGTGCAGCCCGGCGGCTGCTCGGGTCTGCGCTACCAGCTCTACTTCGACGACCGGTCGCTCGACGGTGACGTCGTCGCCGAGTTCGACGGCGTGAACGTGGTCACCGACCGCATGTCGGCCCCGTACCTGGCCGGTGCGACGGTGGACTTCGTGGACACGATCGAGAAGCAGGGCTTCACGATCGACAACCCGAACGCGGGCTCGTCCTGCGCCTGCGGCGACAGCTTCAGCTAAAGAAAACCCCGGTGCTCCGGCCGAGCTCGAGCCGGAACCGGAGCCCGGCGCAGTACGGTATGGGTGGACCTGTTCTCAGGTCCACCCATTCGCCATGCCCGTGAACAGCGTCGAACAGCGCCCCACCGCACCGAACGCCCCTGGAGCGGCCCTGCCACGTCCCCCGTGGAGCGGCCGCCTTCCCCCGACAGATAGCGAGTCCTCATCGTGCGCGTAGCCGTCGCCGGATCCATCGCGAGCGACCACCTGATGAGCTTCCCCGGCCGCTTCTCCGAGCAGCTGCTCGCCGAGCAGCTGCACACCGTCTCCCTGTCGTTCCTGGTCGACTCCCTGGAGATCCGCCGCGGCGGGATCGCCCCCAACATCTGCTTCGGCATGGGCCTGCTCGGGCAGCGGCCGGTGCTGGTCGGCAGCGCCGGCGAGGACTTCGCCGAATACCGGTCCTGGCTCGAGCGGCACAACGTCGACTGCGATTCGGTGCGGATCAGCGAGCTGCTGCACACCGCCCGCTTCGTCTGCACCACCGACGCCGACCACAACCAGATCGCCTCCTTCTACACCGGCGCGATGGCCGAGGCCCGGCTGATCGAGATCGGCCCGATCGCCGACCGCGTCGGCGGCCTGGACCTGGTGCTGATCGGCGCCGACGACCCCGAGGGGATGCTGCGGCACACCCAGGAGTGCCGCGAGCGCGGCATCCCGTTCGCCGCCGACCCCTCCCAGCAGCTGGCCCGGATGTCCGGCGAGGACATCAAGCTCCTGGTGGACGGGGCGCGCTACCTGTTCACCAACGAGTACGAGGCCGCGCTGATCGAGCAGAAGACCGGCTGGGACGCCGCCGACATCCTGCGGCACGTCCAGACCCGGGTCACCACCCTGGGCGCCCAGGGCGTGCGCGTGACCCGGCTGCAGGCCGACGGCGGCGTCCACGTCCTGGAGGTGCCCACGGCCAAGGAGGAGAGCAAGGCCGACCCCACCGGTGTGGGCGACGCCTTCCGGGCGGGCTTCCTGGCCGGCCTGTGCTGGGGCGAGGAGGAGGAGTTGGCCGCGCAGATCGGCTGCATGCTGGCGACGCTGGTCATCGAGACCGTCGGCACCCAGGAGTACGACCTGGGCCGCGGCCGCTTCCTGGAGCGGTTCGCGGTGGCCTACGGCGACGACGCGGCGGCGCGGGTCGCCGGCCGGCTGGGCGGCTGAGGTCGCGCGGGCCGGCGAACAACCGCCGAGGGCCGGACGCGGGTGTGCCCGCGTCCGGCCCTGTGCCGTTCAGCGCCCTCAGCGCCCTCAGCGCGCCTCCTGGCGCCCCGCGGCCCTCACCGCTCCGACCGCAGCGTGCCGACCAGCGTCATCGGGCGGCGCAGCGCGGCCTCGGCGAACACCGCCAGCAGCGCCACCCCCGGCACCGCGATCGCCGCCGCGACCACCACCGCCACGTTCATCCGCACCGCCAGGTGCGAGGAGGTCAGGCCGGCCAGCGACGTCAGGTCGACCGAGCCGGCCAGCAACGGCACCGTGCCCAGCCCGGTCGCCACGCCGCCGGCGGTGACCACCAGCAGCACCGGCAGGGCCTCCAGCACGGCGATCCGCCGCAGCCGGCCGCGCCCGAAGCCCATCGTGGCCAGGAACGCCGCGGCCCGGCGCCGCGCCGCCGAGCCGGTGGCCAGCGTCAGCAGCACCGCCAGCGCGCACAGCAGGCCCTCCAGCACGGTCTCTCCGGCGTACACGCGCTCGGTCAGCTGGTCCAGCGCGCGGCTGCCGCCGGTGTCCGCCAGGCTCACGCGCAGCGCCACCTGGTCGCCGGGTTCGGACAGCAGCCCCGGCGTGTTCAGCGCGCCCACCGCGCCCGGGCTGCCGGCGACCCACACCTCCGAGCGCACCGGATCGTTGTTGATCGCGGCCCTGAGCAGCTGGTAGTCCACGATCAGCTCCGGCTCGCCGGTGTTCGGGACCACGCCGGCCGGCAGCGCCGGTATGGTGCCCACGATCGTCACCGGCATCCCCGCGTACTGCACGGTGCCCTGCATGCTCCCGGTGGTGCCGGGCGCCGCGCCGGCGGTCAGCAGCGCCGGGACCGGCAGCCGCGGCGTCTTCTGCTGGCTGAAGTCGCCGGCCGGCCGCGCCGCCGAGGCCTGGGCCAGCGCGGTCAGCGCCTGGTGCCGGGCCGGGGTGTCCAGCGGCGTGTTCGCCAGGACCCGCAGATAGTCGGCGGTGTCCAGGCTGACCAGGTGGACCGGCGAGCCCTGGGCGAACGGGTCCGGCCCGGTGACGAAGGTCCCGCTGTCGTCGGTGACGCCCCCGGCCGCGGCGGTGATTCCCGGCAGCGCCTTGATCTTGGCCAGGTCCGCGTTGGTGATCCGGGAGGCGCCGAACCCGGCGAACGGGTCCCACAGGTGTGCCGCCGCACCGACGGAGTCCCACTGGGTGTCCGAGCGAGCCTGGGACAGCGAGCGGGTGAACGTGGCGCCGAAGACCGAGCCGGACAGCGTGGTCAGGATCACCACCGCGGCCAGCCCGCCGATCACCGCGTCCCGCCGGGCCGAGGAGGTGGCCACGAACCCGGTCGCGCCGCGGCCGGCGCCCAGCAGGAACGCCATCACGCGCGGCACCAGCGGCGCCACCCGCAGCAGCACCACGCCGACCGCCAGCGCCGCGGTGACCGGCAGGGTCGCCACCACCGGGTCGATGCCGGTGGTGGCCGACCCCAGGCCGTGCGATCGCAGGGTCATGATCTGCCCGGCCAGCAGCGCCAGCACCAGCAGCTCCAGGCCGACCCGCACCACCCGGTCGGTGCGGCCCCCCAGCCGCCGGGACAGGAACCCCAGCGAGCCGGTGCTGCCGCGCAGGGTCGCGGCGACCTGGGCGGCGGCCAGCGTGAAGGCGCCGGCCACCGCGCCGGC
>JABFXP010000622.1 GCA_013361685.1 Catenulispora sp. | reverse complement strand
CCGCACCGCCCCGAACGAGTGCCTCTACCCCTCCCGCACCAACACCGTCATCGCACCCGCCGACATGTTCGCCACCACCCGCACGCCCGTCTCGAGAACGGTCAGCGGGCCGTCGACGGCCTCGACGTCGCCGCGGCCGAGCGCCTTGCGCCGCAGGATCTCGGACGCCGACGTCAGCAGCGACCGGTGCGTGTACTCGCCACGCGTCGGCCCCTTCTTCCCGAGCGAGGAGTACAGACGCAGCACGGGGTCGTCCAACCGCCCCGAGCTGGCGGCCACCTCCCGGGCGGACGACATCAGCGACTCGTGCGTCTCGTGGGTTTCCAGCCACTCGTCGTACTCGTCCTCGCGGCCGCCGACCGTGATGGTGCTGATCACCGTGGTGAGCTCCAGGCCGAAGTCCTCGACCGCGCCCACGAACTCCTCGCCGACGAACAGGATGCGCGCCTCGGACTCGTTCAGCGCGTGGATCACGTGCCGGCGGTCCAGGCGCCAGTCGATCCAGGTGCAGATCAGGCCCATGTTCGACGCCGCGAACAGCGTCTCCAGGTGGACCGGGTGGTTGTGGGCCAGGACCGCCACGCGCTCGCCGCGTTGCAGCCGGTCGCTGCGGATGCCGGTCACGCACTTGCGCATCCGCGAGTCGAACTCGGTCCAGGTCCACTCCTCCTCGCCGTAGGCGAGGACTGTGGAGCGCGCGTTGCCGTCGAGGTTCGCGCGGACGATGTCACCGAGCCAGTGGAACTCCACCGGATCCCGGGTTTCAGGGCTCTGCGTGGCAGGCATGCACCGATTCTGTTCCCTGTCAGCCGCGCGCGCCAGCATTAATAACCCGCGCGGCCGACCCGTTCCATGCGCTCCGATCAGGCCAGACTCACCAGAATCTGGTGCGCGTCGACGAACTGGCCCACCGCGCAGTCCACCGACGCCACCACCCCGTCGCGCCCGGCCTTCACCTGGTGCTCCATCTTCATGGCCTCCATGGTGAGCAGCACCTGTCCGGCCTTCACTCGGTCGCCGGCCGTCACGGCCACGGCCACCACGGTCCCGGGCACCTCAGCGGCCCCGTCGCCGCCGGACATGGTGTCGTCGTCCTCGGGGAAGCGCGGCGTCGGCTTCCAGGCCGAGTGGCCGCCGTCGCTGTCGTCCACCCACACCACGGTGTCGTCGCCGACCCGCACCCGGCACCGCAGCCCCACGCCGTCCACCGTGACCCGCACCGAGGTCTGCCCGATCTCGCTAAGGGAAACCTCGTATTCGGCGCCGCCGTGGATCAGGTGCAGCGTCGAGCCGTCGAAGCGGTACGTCACCGGCGTCTCCGGCGCCCGCCGCACATCCTGCCGCGTCCACGCCGCGTTCGCGCCGTCGTACGGCAGCAGCCGCCAGCCCGCCGGGGCGAACGCCGTCGCGCTCGGCTTGCCCGAGGGTCCGGCCGTCCTGCGCCGGTGCACCGACACCGCGATCGCCGCCGCCAGGTGCGCGGTGACGTCGACGCGGTCGGCCGGCGCGGCCAGCTCGGGATGCAGGTCCAGGAAGTCGGTCCGCGTGGCCCCGGCGAGGAAGTCGCGGTCGCGCAGGATCGCGACCAGCTGGTCCCGGTTGGTCTTCAGCCCGTGGATCCGCATCCCGGCCAGGGCGGCGGCGAGCTTCCGGGCGGCCTCGGTGCGGGTGGCGCCGGTGGCGATCACCTTGGCCAGCATCGGGTCGTAGTAGTGGGAGACCACGCTGCCGGTCTCGACCCCGTCCTCGTAACGGATCCCGGGCACGTCAGCATGCTCATACAGGGCCAGCGTCCCCGGCGACGGGATGTACTTGCGGGCCGGGTCCTCGGCGTAGAGCCGCACCTCGATCGCGTGCGGCTTGGTGTCCGCGCCCCAGGAGAACTCCGGCAGATGGCCGCCGGCCGCCACGTCGAACTGCATGCGGACCAGGTCCAGCCCCCAGACCTCCTCGGTCACCGGGTGCTCGACCTGGAGCCGCGTGTTCATCTCCAGGAAGTAGAAGGACTGGTCGGTGTCGTCGAACAGGAACTCGACGGTCCCGGCGCCGACGTACCCGAGCTCGCGCACCAGGTTGCACGCCACCTCGCCCATCGCGTGCACGGTCCCGGCGGTCGTGGCCGGCGACGGCGCCTCCTCGACCACCTTCTGGTGCCGCCGCTGCACCGAGCACTCGCGCTCGAAGTAGTAGTCGGCGCGGCCGTGCGCGTCGCCGAAGACCTGGATCTCGATGTGCCGTGCGACCGTCAGGTAGCGCTCCAGGAACACCGTCCCGTCGCCGAACGCCGCGGCGGCCTCGCGCCGCGCGCCCGCGACCGCGTCCTCGAGCCCTTCCACCGCCGCGACCAGGCGCATCCCCTTGCCTCCGCCGCCGGCGGAGGCCTTCACCAGCAACGGGTATCCGACGCCCTCGGCCGCCTTGCGCCAGTCGTCCGGGTCATCGGTGCTCAGCAGCGCGTCCGGCAGCGTCGGCACCCCGGCGGCCTTGGCGATGGCCTTCGCCTCGTGCTTGATCCCCATTTTGCGGATCGCGTCCGGCGAGGGTCCGATGAACGTGATCCCGGCCGCGGCGCAGGCCTCGGCGAACGCGGCGTTCTCCGACAGGAAGCCGTAGCCGGGGTGGACGGCGTCGGCGCCGCTCTTGCGCGCGGCCCGCAGGATCTTGGCGACGTCCAAGTACGATTCCGCGCTCGTGCTGCCGCCCAGCGCCACCGCCACGTCGGCCTCGCGCACGTGCGGCGCGCCGGCGTCCGGGTCGGAGTACACCGCGACGGTGCGCAGTCCCATCGCCTTCGCGGTCCGGAAGACGCGGCGGGCGATCTCGCCCCGATTGGCCACGAGAACGGTCGAGAACGCGGGGATCGCGGGGGACGCGGGCGGAGTCGCAGAGGGAGGCGTCGACATGGCGTCACTGTCTCACAGGTCGGACAGCCGGTCGCGGAGCTGTGACCGTCGTCACGGTCCAGCCGCGGCCGGGTCCCAGGTCAGCGGCCCTTGAGCGGCGCCCGGCCGCTACATCCGGAACGGCGCGAACGCCCGCGTCCCCGCCACCGGCCCGGAGTCGATCGCCGACAGCGCGAGCCCGAGCACCGTGCGGCTCTGCCGCGGGTCGATGACCCCGTCGTCCCACAGCCGCCCGCTGGCGTACACGGCGTCGGACTGCCCGTCGACCATCGCTTCGACGAACTCCCGGGTCTGCGCGTCGGCCGCCTCGTCGTACGGCTGCCCGGCCTTCTCCGCCTTCTGCCGCTGCACGATCGACATCACCCCGGCCAGCTCCCGGCCGCCCATCACCGCGATCCGGTGGTTCGGCCAGGTGAACACGAACCGCGGGTCGTAGGCACGCCCGGACATCCCGTAGTTGCCGGCGCCGTAGGAGGCCCCGACCATCAACGTCACATGCGGCACCGTCGAGTTCGACACCGCGTTGATCAGCTTGCTGCCGTCCTTGATGATGCCGCCGCGCTCGTAGCGCGAACCGACCATGAACCCGGTGATGTTCTGCACGAACAACAGCGGCACGTCCCGCGCGTTGGCCAGCTGGATGAAGTGCGCGCCCTTGTTGGCCTCCTCGGAGAACAAGATGCCGTTGTTCGCCAGCACTCCCACCGGATAGCCGTGGATCGAGGCCCAGCCGCAGACCAGCGTGGTGCCGTACAGCGGCTTGAACTCCGACAGCCGCGACCCGTCCAGCACCCGGGCCAGGATCTCCCGCACCTCCACCGGCCGCCGCAGGTCCATCGGCGCCAGCGCCAGCAAGTCCTCCGCGTCGTACAGCGGCTCGTCAGGGCTCTGCGTCGGCCCCGGACCGCTCTTGCGCCAGCGCAGGTCGGCGACGATCTGCCGCCCGATCCGGATCGCGTCCCGCTCGTCCCGCGCCAGGTAGTCGGCCAGGCCGGACACCCGGGCGTGCATGTCGGCGCCGCCGAGGCTCTCGTCGTCGGTGTCCTCGTTGATCGCCATCTTCACCAGCGGCGGCCCGCCGAGGTAGACGGCGGCCTGGTTCTTCACCATCACCGTGTACTCGCTCATGCCCGGCACGTACGCGCCGCCGGCGGTCGAGGAGCCGAACACGATCGCCACCGTGGGGATCCCGGCGGCGGACAGCCGCGAGATGCCCTTGAAGGACGCGCCGCCGGGCACGAAGATGTCGGCCTGCCGCGGCAGGTCGGCGCCGGCCGACTCGGTGAGCGAGATCAGCGGCAGCCGGTTCCGCTCGGCGATCTCCAGCATCCGCAGCTGTTTGGCCACCCCGGACGGACCGACCGCGCCGCCCTTCACCGTCGGGTCGTTGGCGCCGATCATGCACTCGACGCCGGAGACGGTGCCGATGCCGGAGACCCCGCCGACGTGCTCGGCCGGATCGTGCGCACCGGCCAGCGCGGCCAGCTCCAGGAACGGCGCGTCCTCGTCGAGGAGCAAGTCGAGCCGCTCGCGCGCCAGGAGCTTGCCGCGGGCCCGGTGCCGTTCGGCGTACTTCTCCCCGCCGCCGGCGAGCACCTTCCGCTGCAACTCGCCGATCCGCTCCAGCGCGGCCAGCACCGCGTCACGGTCGGCGCGCGCCGCGTCGGAAGCGGGGTCGAGCTGTGAACGGAGCACGGGCATGACGGCCTCCGGGAGTCGGCACTACTGCCGGGTAACCTAAACCGCCGCGCGCGGCGCCGCAATCGATCACGGCACCGCACGCGGCGGTCGGGTAGTGCTCGCAAAAAGCTCAGAACTGCTTGGCGATCCCGTGCACGGTAGCCACGATGCTGGTGAACACCGCCGCGGCGACGGCCTTCTCGCCGCCGAAGACGTAGACGTCCGCGATCTTGCCGTTCCGCTGCGTCAGCGCGGCGGTCATCGCGTCCGACGGCGCGGTCGGAGCGGTCAGCAGCAGCGGCCCGCCGGTCGCGGCCATGAACGCGCCGCCGGTGAGGGCGTCGGGGTAGGCCATGCCGGTCGCGACGCCGACCGGGGCAGCGGGCTTGGCCTTGAGGAACTCGTCGGCGACCTTGCTCGCGGTCTCGTAGCGGGTGGCGCCGGTGAACGAACCGGCGTTGTGGTCGAAGCCGGGGACCGCGGTCAGGGCCTGCGCCGCGCCGCCGCCGACCGCGACCACCGACTGGCCGGCACCGCTGTTCACGGTGTAGCGGTCCTTCAGGTAGGCCGTGGTCGCGGGGTCCAGGGACTTGTTGCTGCTGAGCACGATGGCGGCGGGGACATACGTGCTGCCGGCGGACGTCCCGAACAGGTCGGAGGCCAGCGGCCCGGCGGCCAGCGCGTCGGCGAAGTCGTCGCCGCGGGCCACGACGGTGTGCGCGGGGTTGCCCATGGCGTGGGCGATCTCCAGCGCGGTGTCGTAGCGGGTGGCGCCGGAGATGCGCTTCACGGTGTAGCCCAGATCCGAGACGGCCTTCTCCACCGCCGGGCTCAGCGCCGCGGTGCCGCCGAGCACGTAGACGGTGTGCTTGCCGTCGGCCGGCAGGATCCGCTTGATCTCGTCGCGCACCGCCGGGGTGAGCTGGGTGGGCTCGGTGAGCAGCAGTGCGCCGTTCTTGTACGTCGAGAACGGCACACCGGCCAGCGCGTCGGCGAACCCGCCGCCGGTGGCCAGCACCACGCTGTCCGGGTGGATCGCGCTCGCCGAGGTGTCGGTGGTCGCGGCCCACCGCTGCTTGGAGACGTGCACACCGGTGTCGTAGCGGGTGTCGCCGGACACCCGGGCCACGGTGGTCTGCGCGGTCCCGGGCGCGGTGACGGTCACGGTCGTCTCCGGGCTGTAGCCCCAGGCACCGGTGCTGTCCTTGACGCTGACCGACACCTTGAAGGTGCCCGGAGTGGTGTACGTGCAGGTAGCCAGGCCCGGCGTCGTGGGGTCCAGCTTGAGGGTCCCGCCGTAGCAGTAGAAGTTGTAGGCGGTGATGGTGGCGCCGGGGTTGCCCGTCGTGGAGCCGCGGGCGTCGAGGGTCACCACCAATGGCGCTGCTACCGAACCGGTGCCGGAGGTCGGCGTCACGATCAGCTTGCCGTCGACCGGCGAGACGTCGACGGAGACTCCGGCCCAGGAGCTGAGGTTCGTGCCGTCGAAGGTCTGGACCCACGCGGTGCCCTTGGGCTGGGCACCCGAGAAGACGTGGGTGAACGTGACCGGGTCGGTGCCGGTGACGTCGATCGTGTCCGTGGTGCCGTCCCCGTAGTGGACCAGCAGCTGGTGCTTCGCGCTGCCCGCCGCGACGCGCGAACCGGTGGCGTAGAACGTCTCCGGCTCGCCGGCCGAGACCCCGGTCGTCTTCACGCTCAGGGTGGGCGCGACCGGGGCGTTCGTGGCGGTGCCCCGGTCGACCAGGGTCGTGCTGCTCCAGGTGTCGGTGCCGTTGGTGAAGGTGACCGTCACCTTCCAGGTGCCGTCCGGCGTGGGCGCCGCGGGGAACGACGCGTACGTCTTGGTCATCGTGTCCAGGGTGGCGCCGGTGCCGGTCGCCAGGTTCGTGACCGCCCCGCCGGCCGCGTCCTGGACGTCCAGCGACCAGGTGGTACCCGTCGTCGGCACGGCGGGGTCCTGGCAGGTGCCACCGGTCATGGACCCGCAGCCCGGGCCGTAGAAGCCGATCGCGAAGGCGTCGCCCTGCTTGGTGATGAACGGGCTGAAGCCGAGCGTGTTCGCCGTGCCGGACACGTCGGCGGCCTTCGGGGTGAGCCCCGCGGTCACCGTCCCGGCGTGGGCCGTCGCGGCGAACGACGACGGCGCCGCGGTGACGCTCACCGCGGTCGCGGCTATGGCGGTCAGAGCGAGCCGGGTCTTCCTGGGCATGGACATGCTGGCGGAACCTCCCCGTGAAATTTCACGCGACAGAAAACAGTGGATCATGAACCCGATTTAGGTTACTGACATCCGCGTCCCAGCCAGCTCATGTGTTCTGCTGAGTTCTGTACTACATCGCGGCTACAGCTCCTTCAGCAATCCGCCATCCACGACGAAATCGGACCCGTTGGTGCTCCCGGACCGCGGCGAGGCCAGCAGCACCACCGCGTCGGCGACCTCCTGCGGCTCCACGAACCGGCCGGTGCTCAGCCGCAGCATCTCCGGCAGCGTCTTGTCGAGCAGGGTGTCCCGGTCGACGCCCATCGCGCCGGCGAACATGTCCGCGACGCCGCCCTCGTCGGTCCACCAGTTGGTGCGCACCACGCCCGGCGAGACGGTGTTCACCCGCACGCCGCGCGGCCCGAACTCCTCGGCCAGGCCCTTGGCGGCGTGGCTGAGGGCCGCCTTGGCCGCCGCGTACTCGTAGTTGTCGGTGGCGGGCTGCCGGGACAGCGTCGAGGAGACGTTGACCACCGCGCCACCGCGCTCGAGCAGATGCGGCAGCGCCGCGCGGGTCAGCCGCAGCACCGCGAACAGATTGAACTCGAAGACGGCGCGCCAGTCGGCGTCGTCCCCGTCCAGGAACGGTCCGCGCGGCAGCACGACGCCGGGCGGCGGACCGCCGGCGTTGTTGACCAGGACGTCCAGGCCGCCGAACGCCTCGACCGTGCGGGCCACCAACTCTTCGGGGAAGGCCGGGTCCATCAGGTCGCCGGCGACGTGCAGCAGGTTCGGGCCGTCGAGCGCCGCCAGCTCCGGTGACGCCGACCGGGACGCGGCGACGACGAACGCGCCCTCCTCGATCAGGGTTCTGACGACGGCCAGCCCGATGCCCTTCGACCCGCCGGTGACGAGGGCGACGCTGCCGTTCAAGTTCAGATCCATGGGGGACTCCTCGCGATGCGCTGGACACTAAGAGGTTGAAATCTCAACCACATGTCGATCCTGCTGGCGCGCCGCGGTCCCCGCTGGCGGGAAACAGACCGGGCTATCCCCGCCGAAGCGACCCGATCAGGTCCACGGTCCGCCGGGTCAGCTCCGGTCCGGCCTTGGCCACCGAGCCGGTGTCGTGCGGCGGCTGCGGGTCGTACTCGATCCACAGCTGCACCGACTGCGCGTACTCCGCGCCCGCGACGAGCTCGACGAGGGACAGGGCCATGTCGATGCCGGAGGACACACCGGCCGCGGTGACCACCTTGCCCTGGCGGACCACGCGCTCGGGCGTGTACTTGGCGCCGAAGGCTTCGAGGTCGTCGACGGCGGCCCAGTGCGTCGTGGCGTCCAGGCCTTCCAGGACGCCGGCCGCGCCGAGCAGCAGGGAGCCGGTGCACACCGACGTGGTCCAGCTGGTGGTCGCGTGCATGCGGGCGATCCACGAGATCAGGGACTTGCGTCCCTCGTGGTCGCGGACTCCCCGGCCGCCGGGGACGAGCAGGATGTCGCAGCCGTCGACGTCCTCGATCGCCGCGTCGGCGTGCAGCGTGAGGCCGCCGCTGCCGCGCACCGGACCGGATTCGGCGGCGACGAAGACCGTCTCGGTGTCCGGCAGGAAGCGCAGGACGTCGTAGGGTCCGATGGCGTCGAGCGGCATGAAGCCGGGGAACAGGGCGATGGCCAGGCGTGTCATCTTCGTCTCCTTATGCCTTCTTATGTCTTCTCACGTTTGCGGTGCCGGTTTCACGGCCGCCGGTGGCTGAAGTGCCGCCGGTATTCGCCGGGGGTGACCCGCACGGCGCGGTTGAACGTCCGGTGCATGGTCTCGACGGTCCCGAAGCCGCAGGAGCGCGCGATCCGGTCCAGGCCGTCGCCGGTGCTCTCCAGCAGCCGCTGCGCCGCCTCGACCCGCGCGGCCTCGACATACGCGGCCACGGTCATGCCGGTCTCGGCCCGGAACACCCGCGAGAAGTGCCGCTCGCTCAACGCCGCGCGCCGGGCCAGCGACGGCAGGCTCAGGTCGGCGTCGAGGTGGTCGGCGATCCAGTCCTGGACCGCGCGCAGGCTGTCCCGGCCCGGCCGCTGCGCCGCCAGCTGGGTGCTGAACTGCGCCTGGCCGCCGGACCGCTGCACGAACACCACCAGCTGCTTGGCGATCCGGCGCGCGACCTCGGCGCCGTGGTCGTCCTCGACCAGGGCCATGGCGAGGTCCATGCCGGCCGTGATGCCGGCCGAGGTCCACACCGGGTCGGACCGGACGAAGATCGGGTCCCGCTCCACCTGGACCTCAGGAAATCCCCGCGCCAACTCCTCGCAATAGCTCCAGTGCGTGGTCGCCCGGCGGCCGTCGAGGATCCCGGTGGCCGCGAGCAGCGAGGTCCCGGAGCACACCGACGTGACCCGCCGGGCCCGGGAGGCCGTCTCGCGGACCCACTCGACGTACACCGGGTCCCGCATCGCGTCGCGGACCCCGGCCCCGCCGATCACGACGAGCGTGTCGACGGGCAGCGTCGCGGCCTCGGCCATGGTCCGGTGCGGCACCACCGCCAGTCCGTCGGTGGCGGTCACGGGGTCGGCGGTGCGCGCCACGACCTCGATCTCGTAGCGGCGCCGCTCCAGGCGGAACAGGTTGTCTGCTTGAGCGAACACCTCCAGCGGCCCGGTGAGGTCGAGCATCTGGAAGCGCGGGAAGACCAGGAAGACCACGCGGCGGCTCATGAACCAAGCGTCGCCGCCACGCCCCGCGTCCGCAATGACGCCCGAGTGACGTTTCCGGCCATCGGTTCTCGGCCCGCCGTGAGCCCTGAGCCGTCAGCCGAAAGCCGTCTCCCGTCAGCCGACCGCCGTCACCCTTCCTCGGCGGTCCCGATCTCGTTGGTGTTGATCGCCCCGACGATCGCCATCCCGACCTCGGTGCAGGTGATCGCGGAATGGCTGGGGATGAACGCGCTGGACTCCAGGTTGTTGACCGCCCCGGCCAGCAGCGCGTACGCCTGCCCGCCGGCCGCGACCATCGGCGTCCAGGCCGACTCCGGCGTGGCCAGCGCGCCGTTGGCGCCGAGCGCGCCGAACTCGTCGTGCGGTCCGCCGATCGGGCCGAGCGCGGAGTCCGGCTGGTCCGCGATCCGCGAGGCGAGCGCGTAGGCGATGCCGAGGACCTCGTCGTGGTGCGAGTACGTCACCACCACCGGCCCGATCACCCGGCCGCCGGTCAGCACGGTCCGGAACAGGCCGTCGTGGACGCCGTCCCAGTGCCGCGCGAACCCGTAGTGCGAGAACGCGCCCTGGATCAGCGTCGCCGAGGACACCGGCAGCGGCGCGGCGGCGGCCAGCGCCGAGGCCATCACGCGCGCGCCGAAACTGTGCCCGGCCAGGTGCAGGCGCAGGTACGGCCGGGCGGAACGGGTGGCCGCCAGCACCCCGGCCAGCCCCCGGCCGACCGCGGCGGAACGAGCCTTCATCTCGTAGTAGGTGGCGAGGTTCAGGACCCCGGCGACCCCGTCCTCGAGGGACCCGAAGCGTTCCAGCAGCGCGTTCGCGTCCATGCCGAAGAAGGCCTCCTGGTGGTCGCCGGGGTCGGCCCAGGCCGGGGCGGCCGCCACCGCGCCGACGTCGGCGCCGATCTGCGACCGCACGCCCTCGACGAAGCCCGCGGCGGCGTGCCCGGTGGGGTCGGCGGCCAGGGCCGCCACGACGGCCGGCGAGGCGTCGTACCGCTTGGCCGGCCACAGCAGGCCCAGGACGGCCAGGCCCGGCGGGGCGTCGCCGCATCTGGCCAGCGCGGCGGTGAGCCCGTCGTACAGGGAGCGGGCGGCGGGCGGGTCGTTGTTCCAGCCGTGGGACAGCACCAGCAGGTCGGTGACGTCCGGGCCCAGCGCCACGGCCGGGGCGGTGCCGCCCTGGGCGGGGTCCGACGTGCTGCCGTCGGCCCCGAATGACAACTCGGCGTAAGGGAAGCCGTTCAACGTGGTCACGGGTCAAATGTCCCGCTTGCGGCAGTCCTCGGGAAGCCCCCGAACGGTTAGTCTGAGGGGGAATCCCGACTAGGAGATGTGAGCCGTGGCCGACGACGTCCAGACCCCCAAGCTCCGTGAAGCGCTGCGCGGCATCCCGGCCTACCGGCCGGGCAAGATCCCGGACGCTTCCACCTTCAAGCTGTCCTCGAACGAGAACCCGTACCCGCCGCTGCCGGGCGTGCTGGAGAAGGTCCAAAAGAGCTGCGAGACCTTCAACCGGTACCCGGACATGGGGGTGGCGCGCCTGTGCTCGGAGATCGCCTCCCGGTTCGGGGTGCCGGTCGAGCACGTGGCCACCGGCACCGGCTCGGTCGGGGTGGCGCAGCAGCTGTTGCAGGCCACGTCGGGGCCGGGCGACGAGGTGGTCTACGCCTGGCGCAGCTTCGAGGCGTACCCGATCATCACCCAGATCTCCGGGGCGACCTCGGTGAAGGTGCCGCTGACCCCGGACGAGCGCCACGACCTGGACGCGATGGCCGAGGCGGTCACCGACCGGACCCGGCTGATCTTCGTCTGCAACCCGAACAACCCCACCGGCGCCGCGATCGGCCGCGAGGAGCTGACGCGCTTCCTGGACCGCGTGCCCGGCGACGTGCTGGTGGTGATCGACGAGGCGTACCGGGAGTTCGTGCGCGACCCGCGGATCCCGGACGGCGTGGAGCTGTACCGGGACCGCCCGAACGTGGCGGTGCTGCGCACCTTCTCCAAGGCCTACGGCCTGGCCGGGCTGCGCGTCGGCTTCGCCATCGCGCACGAGCCGGTCGCCGAGGCGCTGCGCGCGACCGCGGTGCCGTTCGGCGTGAACTCGGTGGCGCAGGTGGCCGCGGTGGAGTCGCTGCGGGCCGAGGAAGCGCTGCTCGAGCGCTGCGAGTCCCTGGTGCAGGAGCGCACCCGGGTGCTGGAGGAACTGCGCAAGCAGGGCTGGACGGTGCCGGACAGCGAGGCGAACTTCGTGTGGCTGCGCCTGGGCGAGGACACCATGGACTTCGCGGCCAAGGCCGAGGTGGCCGGGGTGGTGGTGCGGCCGTTCGCCGGCGAGGGGGCGCGGATCACGATCGGCGAGGTCGAGGCGAACGACATCTTCTTGCGGGTGGCCTCGGAGTTCCGGGACTGAGTCCCCGCTCCCTCGATCTCGCGAAGGGTCCCCGCGATCGCGGGGACCCTTCGTCGTCTCCCTCAGGCC
>JABFXP010000559.1 GCA_013361685.1 Catenulispora sp. | reverse complement strand
GCCGGCGTGCGCTCCACGGCGGCGGCGATCGGCGCCAGCGCCGGCTTGGCCGGCAGCTGCGTGGTGTCCACGGCCCGGCGCCGGGGCCGGCGGTCGTCGGCCGGCTGCTCCTCCGGGGCCAGCAGCGCGTCCGGCAGCACCACCAGCGCCATGGTGCCGCCGGTGACGTTCGGCTGCAGCTCCACGGCGATGCCGTGGCGCTGGGCCATCTTGGCGACCACGGACAGCCCGATCCGGCCCTGGGACAGCAGGTCCCGGACGTTCGCCCCGGACGGGTCGCGCAGCAGGGTGTTGAGCCGGGAGAACTGGTCCTGCTCCATCCCGATGCCGTGGTCGTTGACCTCGATGGCCAGGCCCGCGGCCACCCGGTGCGCGCCGACCGTGACCTTGGTGTTCGGGTTCGAGTAGTTGGTGGCGTTCTCCACCAGCTCGGACAGGATGTGGATGACGTCGGACACCGCGTGGCCGTGGATCCGGCCCGGGGCCCGCGGGATCACCTGCACCCGGGGGTAGTCGGGGGTCTCGGAGACCGCCGAGCGCTGGGCCACGGTGACCGGCACCGGCTGCGTCCACTGCCGCTGCGGCATGGCGCCGACCAGCACGCCGATGTTCTCGCCGTACCGGCGGACCTGGGTGGCCTGGTGGTCGATGCCGAACAGCGACTTGAGCAGCTTGGGGTCCTCGACCTCGTTCTCCAGCTCGTCGAGCCGGTTGATCTGCTGCAGCACCAGGGTGAGCAGCCGGCGGACCAGCTGGGCGAAGATCACCTGCAGGTCCACGCCCTCCTCGGAGACCGGGGCCGGGACCGCCGGGGAGTTCACGGCGGACATCACCGCGGCCGCCTCGGCGGCGTTGGCGACGACCGCCGGCGGCGGCTCGGGCACCGGCGGGGCCTGCGGCACCGGCTGGACACCGGGCGGGGCCTGCGGCGCGAACAACATCGGGTCCGGCCCGGCCGGGTGGCGGGGCGCCGGCTCAGCGGCCCGGCCGGCCAGCGCCAGCGTGCCGATCGCGACCGCGAGGATCCCGATGCCCAGGATCCACACCGCGGTCATGGTGCCGCCGCCGATCCGGTAGCCCGCCGAGTGCGCCCCGTTCAGCACCAGCAGCACGGCGGCGCCGGCGAAGACCGCCGAGCACAGCGCCGGCACCACCACCCAGGCCGGCCGCCGGCCGGCGCCCCGGCGCTCGGCCCCCTGGCCCCAGGCCGCGTGCCGGCCCGGCGCTCCCGACCCGATCCGCGGCGCCTCCTCGACGCCCTCCGCGGTGATCACCGATGATCACCGCCGCCGGTCCGGATACGAGCTTGCTCGAAAGCCATATGTCAACCCTGTGTTCCTCTGTGACGGCGATCGGGAATCCGGCTCGAACCCCGAGAAGATATCAGATCTCTGACATAGTGGGGTCGCGGTGCGACACCGGCCCACGATCGGCGAACCTCCTCATCGACCACGGTATCTTAGGGTATGGATAAGAAGTTCATCCGATTTCAGCGCGTCATCCTCAAATTCGAACGGATGAACTGGTTCGCATATCAGAGCCGGATCATAGCCGCGTTAACGCCGCATTGAGATTTGAGGTATGGCCGAAGGCGGGCCGGCAGATGCGGCCGGCATGCCGGGGCACCGCCGCCAGAGCATCTCGCCGCCCTCCGCGGGGCCGGCAGGACGCTCCGGGCGGTGTGCGAACGCCGATCTCATCCCGTTGCATGATCCGCGTCTACGTAAACCAGGGTACGAACAGCGATTGACAGCTGTGTAACCTTTCGCTCTCTGTGGTGTCGAACACGGTGTCGACACCTGTCCCGGGGAGGGTCACCAGTGTCCAGCAAGTTCTCCCGGAAGCCGGTCGCGGTCGCCGCGATCCTGGCCTCCTCCATCGGCTCCGCGCTCGCCGCCGGCGGTGCCGCGCACGCCACCACCTACGGCGAGCCGACCAGCCCGGTCACCGTCACCGCGAACGGCGCGATCAACGTCGTGGGCGGCGCGAAGATCGCCCTGCCGGCCGGTGCGCACGACGTCTCCTGGGCCGGCCAGGGCGGCCGGTTCGCCTACATCGGCGCCGACAACGCGATCTACACCGCCGACTTCGACGGCACCCACGCGATCAAGATCGGCCAGGGCGTCGCTCCGTCCCACACCGTCTGGGACGCCTTCAACACCTACGTCTACTGGACCGAGGGCACCGGCAACAGCGCCAAGATCGTCGGCGCCTACGCCAACGGCGACTCGATGTCCAGCGACGCCGCCGTGAAGACCTTCGACGTCATCACGCCGCCCGCGGGGGTCGGCGTGAGCAGCGCGGACGTCGCCGCCGACCGGAACAACAGCGTCGTGGTGCAGACCACCGACGCCACCGGCGACACCGGCATCTCGGTGGCCACCTGGGACACCACCGGCCAGCACCTGACCGTGGTGGTGGCCCCCGGCGACGCCAAGACCGGCGGGTCGACCCCGACCATCTCCCCCGACGGCAAGTCCGTGGTCTTCGTGCGGACCGACGCCGCCGGCGACAAGCAGCTGTTCGCCTCGACCTTCGCGAACAACGCCTGGTCCACCCCGAAGCAGATCAGCTGGCTCACCGGCGACCACACCACCCCGGTGTTCGAGGCCGACAACCTGCACCAGACGGTCGCCTTCGAGTACAAGAACCGCACCACCCCGTCCGGCACCGCGAAGGACGGCACCTACCAGGTGGTGCTGGCCGACGCCCTGGCCGCCACCGCCCCCGGGACCGGCCTGGAGAAGAGCGTCTCGGACCTCAGCGGCGGCCTGGCCGTCCGCACCGACAACAAGGGCATGGTCTTCCGGCTCGCCGGCTGGGACCGCACCGACACCGCGGTGCTGACCTCGCACCAGCAGTGGCGGACCGCCGGCGCGCCGACGACCGACACCCGCCCGCAGGCCCAGTCGGTGACGCTGTCCCGCTCCGACGCCTTCGCCGACGCCCTCGGCGGGTCGGCGCTGGCCGCCCACAAGGCGGGCCCGCTGCTGCTGACGGACACCAAGACGCTGAGCTCGGAGACCCAGACCGAGATCCAGCGGGTGCTGCCCAAGGGCGGCACGGTGCACGTGCTCGGCGGCACCGCCGCCATCTCCCCGGCGGTCGAGGCGAAGCTGAAGGCGCTGGGCTACACCGTGGACCGGATCGCCGGCAGCGACCGCTTCGAGACCTCGGTCAAGATCGCCGACGCCATCGACCCGAACGCCAAGTTCGTGCTGGTGGCCACCGGCACCAAGTTCCCCGACGCGCTGTCGGCGGGGGCCGCCGCCGGCACCTACGACAGCACGGTCGTGGTCCTGAGCGACGGCGACACCCTGCCCAAGGTGACGAACGACTACCTGCGGCACAAGGCGTCGGTCGGCGTCGGGGTGGCCGCGATCGGCGGCGCCGCGGACCACGCGATGAAGGCCGCGGGCTACCGGGGCTTCGACTCCCTGGTCGGCGCCACCCGGTACGAGACCTCGTACCTGGTCGCCCGCGACATCTTCGGCAGCTTCGGCACCATCGGCGTGGCCACCGGTGAGAACTGGCCGGACTCGCTGGCCGGCGGCGCCCTGATGGGCCTGCGCGGCGGGCCGCTGCTGCTGGTGGACCCGGCGCCGAACACCGGCGGGCTCACCGCGGACGAGAACGCCCTGATCGACAGCAACCGCGGCGCGGCGAACTGGGCCTTCATCTTCGGCGGCCCGAACGCCCTGCCGCTGACCGTCGACAAGCAGCTGGCGGACGACATCGGCACGGCTTCGGGGACCGGCAACGCGCCGATCCACCCGGCGGCCAAGACGCCGAACCTGTCGACGCCGCACTTCACCCAGGGCTGAGCACGTTCAGTCGTCAGGCGAAAGCGGCCGGGCCGCAGGGGGACGTCCCCCTGCGGCCCGGCCGCTTTTCCGGATCAGGACCCCGGTTCGGTCAGGACACCGTCCGCAGCCCGGGCATCGGCCGGCGCACCCGGATCATCCCGTTGAGCTGCTGCATGACCTTCACCGTCTCGGGCGCCGGCTCCACCCCGTACTCGTCGCAGACCTCGTTGAAGGTCGCGAACAACGCGGTCAGCTCCTCGTCGCGGTCGGGCCGCGCCTGACCGGCGACGAGGAGCATCAGGTCCCGGTACAGCAGCTCGGAGAACGGCGCGGCGAGCAGGCCGCGGCCGACCGCCAGGCGCGCGGAGGGGAACTCGTGGTCGCTCAGGTAGGCCTGGGCCAGGGTGTGGGCGACGTCGATGACGGTCGAGACCATCGCCTGCCGGTACGGCTCGGCCCAGGCGTAGCGGCCGGGCCAGGCGTCGGCGAAGGGCGCGCCGCGCACCAGCGCCAGCGCCTCGGCGAAGCGGCCGTTGCGGCGGTACTGCTCGAAGCCGGACCAGTCGCAGCCGACCAGCGCGGTGAAGGAGATCCGGCCGTCCGGGGCGAAGGGCAGCAGTTCGCGGCCCTGGGCGTCCAGGCCGAAGGCGTCGCGGAGCTGGGCCAGGCGGGTGCCGGCGGCCTGTCCGGTGATGCCGAGGTCGGTGCTCAGGGCCGCGCTGCCGGTGCCGGGGTGCAGGGCGATGTAGGCGGCCGTCTCGATGAGTTTCGGGTCGGAGACCGTCACCGCGCCGCTGATCTCCAGGGTGCCCAGGGTTTTGATCCACACCGCCTCCGGCGCCGCCTCGGGCTCGGTGATGCGGTCCAGGGCCGGCTGCATCGCGGAGGTGCGGTTGAACTCCTCGAGGCTGAACTGCCACTCGGGTTCGACCAGGCTCGGCAGGCTGGTGGGCGACATGATGCTCAGCAGCCTGCGATGTTGTTCGACGTCGACGCGCTGCATGGTCACCGAGAGGTTCAGGTCGTGGAGCAGGGTGTTGCCCGCCGCGTCGAGGGTGAGGCGGTGGCCGGCCGCCGGGACGCCGTCGTCGACGGTGATGACCGCGGCCGCCGCGGGACGTGGCCGCTGTTCGGTGATGGTGTGCAACCGCTCGGCGTTCTCCGGGGTGACCCAGCCGCCGGTGCCCAGCAGGACCCGGGGCTCGGTCGCGCCGGGGCCGCTCTGGCCGATCCGGGCGGCGCGCAGCGCGTCCGTGCCGGGTCCGGCGTCCTCCGGCAGCGCGCTGCTCACGGCCTGCGCCCACTGTTCGAGGGCGGGCAGCACCTGCTCCGGCGGGTCGTGGCGGGGCGGATTGCGGGCGAGCGCCGGTTCCAGCGCCAGGCCGGCCGGGGCCACGGAGACGTAGTCCGACCAGGGCAGCTCCACGCCCAGGGAGCGGACGGCGGCGGCGGCCTGCTGCTGGTCGCCGCCGAGTTGCACGACGCCGTAGTGCTCCAGGTCCAGGAGCACGGGTTCGCCGCCGTCGGTGCGGGCCATCATCACCAGGGCCGGGTATGGGACCGGCTGGCCGGCGGCGGCCTTGCGCGGGAGCAGCTTCGCCTGGTCCTTGGAGCACCACCAGGACAGGTCGTCGATGGCCGCGAACGGGGCGATCGGCGGGCACGGGTGGCTGAGGCGGAGCTCGACGCCCTCGGCGCGCAGGATCGCCGCTGAGACCTCCGGGATGAGCCGGCCGGTGTCGGCGGAGTGTTTGGCCAGGGTGCGGAGCACGCGGTCGAGGAAGTCCCGGCCGGCGGGGTCGGCGCCGGCCCGCACCTGGCGTTCCAGCTCGGCGGCCGGGCCGGCGGGCATGGCGATCCGCTCGCCGACGCGGCGGCGGTTCTGCTGCTCCCGGCGGCGCTGGGCGAGCAGGATGAGCAGGGTCGCGGCGGAGACTCCGGAGATGCCGAAGGAGATCAGCATGCCGGTCTCGTTGTGGTCCGACGCCGTGGCGGCCGGGGCCGGCACCGGGGTGGGGTTCGCCGGGCCGGGGTGCTGAAGGGGCGCGACAGGGCCCTGAGGGGTCGGGGGCTGGAACGGCAGGGCGGCCGGGACGTCGGAACGCTCCGGAACGTGCAGTGCGGCGGCCACGCCCGCCACGGCGGCGCTCTCGTCGTGCTGATCGTGTCCCGGATCGGTCGGCGGCGTCACGGGTCCGTGGTGGGTGTCGGCGCCGGGGTTCGGGGTCGCGGGCGGTGCCGCCAGGTGCGGGATCTTCAGTTTCTCGCCCGGGAAGATGAGGTTCGGGTCGGTGAACCGGCCGCCGTTCTGTTCGGCGCCCTCGTTCGCCGCGAAGATCTTCGGCCACTGGTTCGCGTCGCCGTAGTCGTGTGCTGCGATGGCGGACAGGGACTCGCCGGGCTTCACGACGTGGAGGTTCTCGGGGGTGTCGTGCAGGGCGCCGTGGGCTGTGGCGGTCGGCACCGTCGGCGCGGTCGCCGCTGCCGGCGCGGTGGGGACCAGCAGTGTCCAGCCCGGCTGCAGGAAGGTCTCGGCGTGGAAGACGCTGCCGTCGGGCATCACCCGGCCGGCGTTCAGCTGGGCTATCGCCGAATACTGATTGCCGTTGCCCAGGTGGTCTTCGGCGATCTGCCACAGGCTGTCGCCGGGTTGCACGACGTAGGTGGTGGTGTGGGCGCCGCTGCCGTGTCCGGTGTCGGTGCGGTGCGCGGTGGTCGTCATCGTGGTCGGCTGGGTCGTGGCCGTCGCCACCACGGAGGGCGCCAGGTGCGGGACCGCCGACTGGGCCGCGGTGAGGCTGGGACCCGCGGCGATCAGCAGCGCGATCCCGGACAGCAGCCCGGTGGCCGCCTTCTGCGACCAGCCGAGGCCGGGCAGGCGGATCGCGGCGCGGCCGGACAGGCGCGCGGGGACCTCGATCAGGACGCTGAGCGCGAAGGCGGCCCAGCCCAGCCAGGCCACCAGTGCGAGTGCCCCGAGCAGCGTCGAGCCGTTGTCCTTCTTGGTGAACAGGTCCCGGACGCCGTCGGTCGTCGGGGTGTGGTGCGGCAGCAGGCCCTTGGTGACGACGTAGAGCAGTACCGGCAGGCCGAAGGTGGCGGCGAGCAGCACCAGCAGGCTGAGCAGGCCGACGGCGATCTCGCGCAGCCGGCCGAGCGGGGAGGTCTGATGCGGGGTTCTCATGGCTAGTCCACCCGGTAGACGAGGTCGGCGTGTCCGTATCCGGTGATGCTGAGGTCGAGTTTCCCGAGGGCGTCGGCGAACAGCGGATGGTAGGTGCCGGTGATCCGGACCTCGATCTCCTTGCCGTCCGGGGTGACGGTGACTGTGCCGTCCAAGCCGTATTGGGCCAGGTAGTCATGGGCGAGCCGGGTGGCCCGGCCGCTGTCCGCCTGGACGGTGGTGCCCGGGATGGCCAGGGTGGGATCGATGCCCTGGGCGCCGGCGCGCGCGGCCTCGGAGGCGATGTCGTTGTAGCGGCCCTCGGCGTTGAGCTTGCCGACGCCGTCGAAGACCAGCGCGACGAAGCCCATCAGGGCCAGCAGGCAGATGGCGACGAAGATGGAGATGCTGCCCCGGTCGTCGCGCAGCGGGTGGGCCGGATCGCGGGTCGTGGGCTTCATCGGGCCCGGTACCAGTCGATGACGGACCAGAACTGCGAGGTGATGGTCTTGCCGCCCGGCAGGCCCGGGATGCCGAGGTCGGCGTAGGACACGACGCAGGTGACGGTGACGTGGACCTGCGCCAGCTCGCCGACCTGCTTGGCGAACTGGTCGTCCAGGTCCTGGCCGGGATCCACGCGCAGCGAGCCGCAGTGCAGGTTGTTGGACCGCAGCGTGTTCTCGCCGGTGGTCAGGGCGGTGCTCTTGGCGGTGGCGGCGTCCCGGGACAGCGAGGCCTGCCGGGCGGCGTCCCGGGCCGCCTCGTCGACCGCGGCGTGGGCCAGCACCAGCCGCCCGACCAGGAACACCAGGCCCATGAAGGCGATCAGGACCGGGGCGACGATGCCGGCCTCGATCGCCGCGCTGCCCCGGTCGTCGCGCGCCGTGCGCAGCGGGGACGCCGTCAGGGTCGTTGGTCTGCGGCCTCTCAGGACCCTCATCCGGCTCCTCCCGCGACGAAACGCTCGACCGGGACGATGACGGTGACGTGGAACACCGGCCCGTCGCCGAACGGCCACAGCGCGACCGCGTTGCCGGTGACGGTGATGTGCACTTCGGTCGCGGTGCTGCCGTCCTGGGTGACGGCCAGGTTGGTGATGGAGTTGCCCGCCATCTTGGCCAGTTCGGCCTGGGTCTGGGTGACTCCGTCGGCGGGGGTCTTGCCGTAGGCGGCGCCGGCGTGCGCGCCGTTGCGGGCCGCGGTCAGGGCGACCGCGTGGACCCAGTAGTCGATGGCCAGTTGCACGCCGATGAACACCAGCGTGAGCATGACCGGGAAGACGATCGCCGTCGAGAGCGGCCCGCTGCCCTCGTCCCGGCGCGCGGCGGCGCGCCACCGGGTGAGCAGGACGCTCCACCGGGTGGACGGGGCAGGTCGCCGGATCATCGTGGCGAGGGGCATTACGGGTTGGTGCCGTCGACCTTGGCCGCGGTCCGGTCCTTCAGCGCGTTGAGCGCGATCACGATCGCGCCGGCGATGCCGACGATGGCGACCACGACGATCGCGGCGCTGACCGCGCCCTCGCCGCGGTCGGAGTTGGTGGCCTTGCGGAGCCGCAGCTCCAGCATCTCCAGATATACGGCTGCCGGAACCAGGCTGGCCGGAACCGGGACGCCCTTGAAGCGGTACATCGGATTTCCCTTCTCTCACCGAAGTCAGAGTTCTTATTCGAATTCTATTTCAGGCTTCTTATTCAGTCAGGAGGACAGGATGCGGGCGAACAGCGGATAGCCGAGCAGCACGAGCATGACCACCAGCAGCATCGCCGCCGGCGCGTCGAGCTGGCTGGTGGCGGACTTGGCCCGCTCGGCCTGGGCGTTGAGCAGTCGGGTGCGCACCGCCAGCGAGCGGGCGCGCAGGGTCTCGTAGATCCGGGCGCCGTCCTCGCCGGAGAGCCGGCCGATGTCGGCGACGCTGTCGGCGTCCGGCAGGTCCAGGTCGTCGGCGAGCCGGCGCAGGCCGTTCCACGGCGGCTCGTTGTTCAGCCGCGCGTCCAGCAGCGCGTTCTGCAGGAGCACGAACGCCCAGCCGTCGCCGACCCGCGCGGCCTGCTCCAGCGACTCGGTGGTGCCGGAGTCGCCGATCCGTTTGAGCGCCACCAGGTCCAGGTAGGCGTCGACGGCGTGCGCGAACTCGTACCGGGCCCGGGCCGCCTTGGTCTTGACGTCGTAGTCGGGCAGGAACCACATGACCGCCGCCACCGCCAGGCCGGCGACCACCGGCACCGGAATCGGCAGGTTCGAGCCGAGCACCAGCGCGATCACCGCGAGGTAGGGCGGGATGGCCAGTCCGAGGACGACCAGCCCGACCTTGGTCACCAGGAAGCTCTCGACGCTCTGGCCGATCAGCTTCAGGTCCTTGCGGGGGATGCTCACACCCGGCAGCTCCGCCACGTTCCGGACCAGCCAGGAGCCCAGCGACTCCTCCAGCGCCTTGCGACTCGTCCAGGACCGTCCCTCGGTCGGCACGGCGGTCTCCCCGCCGCTGCGCAGCCGTTCCAGCGCCGGGCCCAGTTGCGGCGGCGCCGGCAGCAGCTCGCGCACCAGCAGCGCCAGGCCGGCGCCGACGGCGGAGCCGGCGACCAGCCAGGTGGCGGGGGCGATCACGCCGCTCATTCGGAGACCTCCTTACGGCCGGGGCGCTTGACCGGGCTGCGGGGGTCGGCGACCAGGAACCGGGGCGTGGGGCGGTCGGAGACCAGGGTCCGCAGCCAGATGAAGATCCCCACCAGCGCGCCGACCAGGCCGATCAGCACCAGGTGGCCGGTGAAGGTGGTGTAAGGCTTCATATACGAGCGGTCCAGCAGCCCGGCGCAGGTCGCGCCGACGATGAAATACAGCATCCAGCGCACGGTGGTGCGGGCCTTGGCCCGTTCGGCCTCGATCTCCCGCCGCATGCTCACCGCTTCCAGCAGCGCGTCGGACAGGTCCGACAGGTCGCGGGACAGGCCGCGTCCGCGGTCGGCGAGCGAGAGCAGCAACGCCGCGCAGACCTTGTCACCGGTGGCGTCGCCGATCTCGGCGGCGAAGGCCCGCACCGCGTCGGCCGGGTCCCAGCCCGCGTTCAGGCGGGCCACCGTGGTGCTCACCTCCTTCTGCAACGCCGGCGGGCAGGACCGCAGGCTCGCCTTGATGGCCTGCTCGATGCCGAGGTTCTGAAGCTGGGTGGACAGGTGCCGGGTCCACTCGGCCAGCGCCTCCAGCCGGTCGATGTCGCCCTTGTGGCTGCGGGTCGGGGCCAGCAGCCACGGCACCGCGAACACCCCGGCGGCGAACAGGACCGCCGCGGTGAACCAGCCGGTGGCCAGCCACATCGCCGGAACCCCGACGGCGCACAGCGCGAGCTGCACCTCGCGGCGCCGCGCGGTCTGCTCCGGGGACTCGCCCAGCCGGGGCCAGCGGGTCACGGCGCCGGTCAGCGGGTTGCCGTCCGGTTTGGGGGCGTCGGTGCCGCGGATCCCGACGGCCAGCAGCACCAGCCCGGAGACCAGCACGGTGCCGGTGAGCAGCGCCAGCAGTTGTCCGGCGGTCACGGCAGCGACCTCACCTTCAGATCCAGCGGGGCCGGCCACTGGCCGCGCTCCCGGAACCGGTCCAGGTAGTTCAGGTCGAACCCGACCCGCCGCAGGTCCGCCGAGCAGGCCGGGCGCAGCAGCGGCACCGCGCGCGGGTCGGCGCCGCGCGGGCCGAACACGGTGTTGCGCGACGGCGCCGCGCCCTCGCCGCCGCCGGCGACCTCGACGACGTGCGAGACGAAGCGGTGCCGGCGGCCGCCGATCTGGGTCTCGTCCACCAGCGCCACGAACACCACGAAGTCGATGGCGTTCGCGGCCAGCCGGTAGGCCAGGTCGGCCGGGACGCCGGAGTCGGCGCACAGCTCGGCGATGCGGTCCCAGATCATGTCCGGCTTGCGGACGTGCATGGTGCTCATCGACCCGCCGGAGCCGGAGGTCATGACCCGCAGCATGTAGACGATCTCGTCGCTGCGCACCTCCCCGACGATCATCCGGGACAGCGTCATGCGCAGCGCCGCCGGGATCATGTCGCCGATCGAGATCGACCCGTCGGCCTTCTCCCCGACCCGCTCGCCGTTGGCCTGCCGGGTCTCCATCGGCACGCACTGGTCGTGGAACTGGTGCAGCCAGAGCTCGTATTCGGTCTCCAGGGTGGCGAAGCGCTCGGTGGCCGGGATCTCGCGGGCCATCGCGCGCAGCAGCGAGGTCTTGCCCGCGCCCTGGTCGCCGCAGATCAGGATGTTCTTGCGGGCCTTGACCAGCGCTTGCAGGAACATCGCCAGGATCGGGTCGAGGGTGCCCAGCCGGATCATGTCCTGCAGGACGATGTCCTTGACCAGGTGCCGCCGCACGGTCGCGAACGGCTTGGGGGTGATCGGCGGCACCACCGCCTGCAACCGGGAGCCGTCGCCGAGCCGCAGCGCCAGCATCGGGTTGGCGTTGGAGACCTCGCGCTCGGCGTTGTTGCCGCCGTAGCGCCGGCCCAGCTCCTGGAGGAACTTGACGAGCTCCTCGTCGCTGTCGGCGATCGGCGGCACCTGCTGGCGCGGCCGGTCGGCGTAGTCGACCCAGACCTCGTCGAAGCCGTTGATCAGGATGTTCTCGACGTTCTGGTCGTCCAGGTACGGTTGCAGCCGGCCGTGCCGGAACTGCGCGTCGTAGACCGCCTCGACATAGGCCTGATACTCCGCCCCGGTCGCCGGATAGCCGCGCTTGGTCGCGACCTCCTTCGTCCAGGTCCCGACGGCCTTGTTGATCAGCGCCATGCCGTGCTGACGCCGGTCGGCCTCGCTGAGCTTGGGGTTGGCGGCGATGATCTCGTGCAGCTGGTCGGCGACCTGCTTCTTCAGCCGGCCGACGATGTCGTGGTTCACCGGCGGTCGCTGCGGAGCCGCGGGCGGCTGGGGCGGCTGGGGCTGGGGCGCGACCGGCGGCCCGTTCGGCGGCGTGGCCGGGATCAGCGCCCCGCCCGGCGGCGACTGCTCCGGCGGCCACTGCGGA
>JABFXP010000596.1 GCA_013361685.1 Catenulispora sp. | reverse complement strand
CGGCGCCACCTGGACCAACGACATCAGCCACGGCGACCTGGTCCGCAACAACCCCGACCAGACCATGACCATCGACCCCTGCAACCTCCAATTCCTCTACCAGGGCAAGAGCCCCAGCGCCGGCGGCCCCTACGACCAGCTGCCGTGGCGGCCCGCCGTTCTGACACTCCAGCGCTAGCCGACTGCCGTCCGGAGAAGAGGCCACCAAATGAACGACGTCTTTTGCCAGCAGGGCAGCCGCAAACGCAGACCCAGCCGCAGCCGCAGCCGCAGCCGCAGCCGGATGCTCGTCAGCGGCATCTGCGCCGCCGCCGTGATGTTCGTGTCCTTGTTCAGTGCCGCCCAGGCGGACACGACCATCACCACCAGTCGGACCGGTACCAGCAACGGCTACTTCTACTCGTTCTGGACCGACGGCAGCGCGGGCTCGGTATCCATGACGTTGAAGTCGGGCGGCGACTACGCCACGAGCTGGAGCAACGTCGGCAACTTCGTCGCGGGCACCGGATGGAGCACCGGCGGACGCAAGAGCGTGACCTACTCGGGCAGCTTCAACCCGTCCGGCAACGCCTACTTGTCGGTCTACGGCTGGACCACCAACCCGCTGGTCGAGTACTACATCGTCGACGACTACGGCAGCTACCGGCCGACCGGCACGTTCAAGGGCACCGTCACCAGTGACGGCGGAACCTACGACATCTACGAGACGACGCGGACCAACGCGCCCTCGATCAAGGGCGTCGCCACGTTCAACCAGTACTGGAGCGTCCGCCAGTCCCGACGGACCGGCGGCACCATCACGACCGGCAACCACTTCGACGCGTGGGCCGCCAAGGGCATGAACCTCGGCAGCTTCGACTACATGATCCTGGCCACTGAGGGATATCAGAGCAGCGGCAACTCCAGCATCGTGCTGAACGGCTCAGTTGCTCCGTCGAGCCCTCCCTCGACGGTCCCCTCGGCTGTCCCCTCGAGTGTCGCCTCGTCCGCCCCCTCCAGTCCCGGCGGCACTGTCCCGCCGAAGCAGGCCACGACGACGCCCACGCCATCAGCGAAGACGTCGGCAAACAGCACGCCACCGGTCAGGACCTCGAGCAGCCCGACCCCCGGCACAACGCAGTCGGCCGTCCCGACGGCGACCCCGAACAGCGGCAGCTGCCTCGCAGGCACCACCGGGTGCGCCGGCGCAGTCGGTGCTGATGCGCCGACCACCGCCGCGACCCCGTCGGCGACCTCGATAGCGCAGATGAGCGTCGCCGAGGCTCGATCACCACGCTCTCTGTGGTGGTGGTCGCTGCTGCTGGTCCCGCTACTGGCCGCCGGCCTGTGGTTCGGCAGATACCGGCGGAGACGGCCACCGGCTCATCGGTGAACTCCCGCCGGAGCGGCAACCTTTTCGCCCTCCGGGGTTACTTAGCGGTGTCCGGCCAAGTGGCCGGCCCGGTGCAACTGCTGAAAGAGAGCACAGATATGCCCCTCGCCCATTCCTGTCATCAGCGGTCTGACACGACGACCGCCGTCGCGCCGGCGGCCGCGCCCGCGCTCGTCACGGGTCGTCGTCCCGCTCAGCCGTCACGGGAAGGCGAGAAGTGAGCAGGCATCGCAGCCGCGCGTTGTTCGCGCACCGGAGTGTCTGGGCGGCTGTCGCCGTGGTGGCGGTGGTGGGTGTCGTCGCCGCGGTGGTCGGCACCGCCACGCCTCACCAGCAGACGGTGGCGTCGTCGTCCAGCACCACGACCGGTCCGGCCGGGACGACCGGGACCGCCTCGACCAGCGACGGCGGCTCGCCGCTGCCCGGAACGTCGAGCGATGCCGCCGGCACGCCCACCGCGTCGGCCAGCGGCACTTCTCGCACTCCCGGCAACGCTCCCGGCGGCACGGCCGGGACACCGGTCGGCACGACGGCCCCGAAGGGCGGCGCGCCCTCCACCCCGGCGCCGAGCGGCAGCGCGGCCTCGTCGGCGTCACGGCCCCCAAGCGGCGGCGGCTCGACGACCCGCCTCGTGGGCAGCGACACCATACTCGTCGGCGGCATGATGTCCGACGCCTCGGCGAACGCCGCACCCTTCGACGTGCGGTACGCCTACCTGCACAGCCAGCCGGCGCCGTCGTCGGACTACTACTCGGCCTCGCGGTGTCAGGCCTCCTGGTCGAGTTGGTGGGGCTGCTGGACCGGTGACACCACGGCACCGGGCTTCCAGGTGACCCTGACGGACTCCCGTGCGGCTCAGGCCACGTACAAGGGCAGTGCCCGCCCGCAGAAGATGCTGTGGAGCTGGTACTCCTTGCGCGATCTCGGAGACCTGGCCGGGCAGGGCGACGGTCCGGGCGAGGTCGTGGCCATCAACAAGGTCGATCTGCTCACCCGCTATATGAACGACTACCGCTTCTTCCTCCAGAAGATCGGCACCTCGCACGACATGATCGACCTCGAGCCCGACTTCTGGGGCTACGTCCGGTCGCTCGGCAATCCGCATCAGGTGGCCGCAGTGGTCTCGGCGGCGAACCCGACCGATTGCGGATCCCAGGAGAACAGCGCCGCGGGCCTGGCCCGCTGCCTGATCGCCATGGCCCACAAGTACGCGCCGAACACCGCCGTGGGTCTGCACCTCACCTGTTGGGACTGGCAGACCAGCACCAGCGGATGCGTCAAGGACTACCAGGCCCTCGGAGCGCAGAACGCTGACTTCCTCGTCACCGACGTCTCGGACCGGGACGCGGGCTGGTACGCCCAGCCGGCGCACGGGAGTCGCGACATGTTCTGGACCGACCAGAAGGCCGCCGCCGCCCTGAGCTTCTACAAGACGATGGCCGAGGCGGTGGGCAAGCCCGTGGTGCTCTGGCAGATCCCTGTGGGCAACATGGCGCAGAACAACACGCTCAATCATTACAAGGACGACAAGGTCGATTGGTTCTTCTCGCATATGAGCCAGGTGGCTGACGCGCATGTCGCCGGCCTGCTGTTCGGCCCGGGCCAGCAGGAACAGACGACGGTCGAGACCGACGGCGGGAACCTGATCAGCAAGGCGACCAGCTATCACGCATCGGGAGGCGTCGCGCTCAAATAGGCGGTGCGGTTGCGACCCGACCCCGACCCGGTCCCTTCGATGGGCAGGGTCGGGGTCGGGTGCTGTCTGCACTCCCCGGGACTACCCTTCCCCGATGATCAGGCTGCGGGCGCCGGGGATCCCTCGTCCCCCGTCGTAGTTGCTCAGGAACACGGTCAC